>CACYAW010000046.1 GCA_902772455.1 uncultured Bacteroidales bacterium | reverse complement strand
TAACATTCTCTCTCGCGAGGGTGTGATGCTGATGAAGCACCTCCAGGGTGGCGTCAAGAAGGGCGCTTTCACCGAGGAAGAGGCTCAGAAGCGTTTCGAAGCTTGGAAGGCCGAGAAGCAGGCTAAGCTCGATGCCGTTCGCAACAAGGTTCGCGACGACAAGAAGGCTGCCGACAAGAAGACCATCGCTGAGGAGGCCAAGAAGAACGAGGCAAAGGCCGAGGCCGTAGCCAAGAAGAAAGCCGAGATCGCTGCCGCTAAGGCTGCTGCCGAGGCTGAGGCCGCAAAGGCTGCTCAAGAGGCTGAGGCTGCTGAAGCACCCGCTGCTGAGGCTCCCGCCGAGGAGGCTGCTCCCGAGGCATAAGAAGAACCGCCACGTTCTTTTTAGAATCGCACAAGCTCCCAACCGCAAGGTTGAGAGCTTGTTTTTTGTATTATAATTACAATACTCTATATCATTTATAGGCCTTGAGGCTTTCGTACCATTCACACACCCGGTTAATGGCTGGCGTGTCAACGCCCTTTAATCGTGCAGTATCGCGGATATAGAATGTTCCACATTCAAAGTCCTCGGTAAAATAACGGCTATTCAAATCAGGGATATAGCCATCGCCATCGTTTTCAATCATTGGGGACTTGATTGATTTGAATGCAGGTATGGAGCGAATCTTTTGAGTTAATGTTGCAGCATCAACCGACTCATAATATTCCAATATAGATGGCACACTATTAGGTTCAACCGGCAGCAACCTCAGCAATGACTGCAACTCATTATCCATATCAATGAGCAACTGGGAAGCTGTATCGTCCCATTCGGCATAAAACATGGGAATCCTTTCATACTTCACTGTCGGGTTCCAGTTTTTCCACATGGTATACAGTCTTGCAGGGTGCAACAGGGGATTGCTATTTGACAGACTCACCTCATAGAAATTCCCCAACAACTTTACAGGCGTGTGCAGCAAGTTCTCTATCATCATGCGTATAGCATTGCCATTGCCGTTCTCAACGCATACGCTGAGCGACCTTTTTGAGCCCAGGAGATCAGCCTCTTTTCCGTATTCTACAATCCTCGAAATGAACGGGACACGCTGAAAACCGAAAATGGGCTGCGAAGAGATCACCTCATGGGCATGGAAGAAGAAACCAGTATTAGAAACGATACTACCTACAATAGTGTTCTTCTTCAAGTGGGGTCTAATTTTCTCGAGCATGGGCTTGATGTGGGGGCCAGGCAAACAGATAAATACCAGGTCGGCATCGGGAATCACCTGTTCGGCGCTAGATGTAACCATGTTCAGTTCACCTTTCAAGGTCTCGTCACCACTTGAATTGTTCACATTTACCGTCAATGAAGTAGACCATTTCTCGGGATGACCAGTCATCACATTCACCCGATGAATGCCTTGAGCAGAAAGATAACCGGCCATCACATGCCCGAGATTTCCACCACCGCAAATACAGATATTTAAGCCCCTGAGACTGTTTAATGCATTGACTAGGCTGTCATTATCTTCTTTATCGCGTATCGCCAAACGGATATAGTTCTTTCCTTCAAGCCCTGTCTTGTTATCGCAATCCTTGATAAGGATGTTGAAATCATTCAGCAATTTTTCGGTCAGCTGTTTAGAAGTGTAATGTTTCGTCACTTGGCACAGGAAGTAATTGGCCTGTGAGGGAATGACACGAAGATACGGGATTGATGATAGCTGCTCGGCAAAACGGTTACGCTCTTCCACAAAGCTGGCACAAGCATTCTTATAGAAGAACTCGTACTTGTTAAAGATTTGCATGTAGAACTCGGCAAACGAGTTGATGTTCCAGATGGCCACATCCTTTTTCATTTTATCCAGCAAAGCGGTATCGGCACCTGCCAAGACGCCCAATCGAAGACCCGGAACACCATAAGACTTGCTGATACTCTTCATGACCAACAGGCCCGGGTATTGCTCAAGGATATCATCGTTGAGCAACGAATTAGCCGGACCCTCGTCGGAAAAGTCCACAAACGACTCGTCTACAATCAGCCTCACACCACGCTCGCCACACCATGCAGCGAGAGAGAGTACATCTTCTTTGGGAATGAAGTTTCCCGAAGGGTTGTCAGGATTGATGAACAGCAATGCCGTGATATCCCGGGAAGCGTAAAATGCTTTTAAATCAGCGGCTGAATAATGCAGATCGGGCAGTTCAGGATAGAACGGCACAATGGATTCCTGTTTTAGGCGATGGGGATACTCCTCAAAGGTCGGATACACGACACCCACCTTACTGTCTTCCTGCATGAACTGTTCCATCAGGCTCTTAATCAGTTCGGCAGCACCATTGCCCACGATAATATACTGGCTGCTGACCCCAAAATATTTTCCAGCTAACAACGAATTGATCGCCATGCCACTGGGATACTGTGTCAAGAGTTGGTCAAAGTTAGCACGCATCTCGTCACGCATTCGTTTAGGTGGGAAAAACGGATTGACCAGATAACAGAAATCCAGCATTTTGGGGAAACGCCAATACCCGCCGTACCTCACATGATACTTATGCAGGCGATCCTTCTCGGGAGAGAAAATGGCCTCGGCAATATCCTTGTCCTGCACGTCATCTATTTCGTACCACGGCTTGTCACCGATAGGCAATGCTTTGAGATTGGCCTGATCCAGCAAGGTAATCACACGCAAGACCTGCTCGTAATACTCGTTATTGCCCATCACCTTGCAATAGGCGTCCAAGAACGGCACATAGACCTTGTTGGAGAACTCCTTGCTAAACTTGTAGACATTCACAGTTTTATAATAGGAGTCCACCTCGGAATACTTGAACGCCTTCTTGGGCACAAAGTTGATGATGTTGTTATCCTTGTCGATACGCACCATCGTACCATCCATCCATGTCTCATACTTAGCGACGAGTGCCAGATTAGGGTACGGGTCTTCAAGAATCATCTGGAAGAGACTTTCGTCAAGAATCAAATCGCTCTCGATGAGCAGCGTGTCATCCTCAACCATCTTGTCCTTGACCAATGCCAGGGAATAAATATTGTTGGTCTTGTCATAGACGGGATTCTCGGCATACTCGATATGCAATCGGTCCTTATAACGATCACCGATGTAATCCTTCAATTCCTTCCCTTTGTATCCAACAACCAAGACAAGGCGAGACAGGTTGAGTTGACACAGTTGTTCTAACATCCTGTCAATCAATCTGACGCCATTGACGGGTAACATACACTTGGTATTGTCTCGGGTGTATTTGCCTAACCGGCGGCCCATTCCTGCCGCTAAAATTATCGCTTGCATATTATCGGTTTATTTCATTGTTAGTCGTAAAACTCGAGACGCTCGACGTGGTGGTAGACGTTGTCGAGGTCATCGGGGAGTTGCATGTAGTCGCCAAACATGGTTTGGAGCATGTGGTGACTGTTGCCGGGGACAGGGAGTTGGACACCCTCGAAATCGTGGGTCGTCAACGGGAAAACATCACGCAGGTCATAGATGTTGTGAAACGGGATTCCGTATTCGCACATGAGGGCTTTGGTTCCGCTAAGCCGACTGATGCCTCGCAAAAGCGGGAAAGAGACATGACGGTTAAACCAAGTCAAGGCCCTTATTTTTTTCATCGCCGAGTCGCTTCCGTTCCCCTTGCGGAAAATGTTATAAGCCACACTTTGCACACGCAGGCGTTGGGTCCATGGCAAGAGCCTGTCCAACGGAAAGATGTCAATGAAGATTCCACGTTCCTTGAACACCTTATCAAAATTACCTTCATCGAGGAACGACCGTTTGTCCCTCAACTTGGTGATAAAGAGGAAGTAATTCTTGTCGGTGTCATTGTTCTGCAGGGCGATGTACGAGGGCAATTCGGCCGGCAGCACCTTCATCAACCGCTTGTAGTCTTGCCGCATCATGGCCACATCCAAGTCGTCATCCCAAGGAATGAATCCATTGTGACGAAATGCGCCAAGCAACGTGCCACCATACAGGAAATAAGGAATATCGTGCTTCTTACAGATTTTGTCAAGCACAGTAACCATCTCCAGCATGACCATCTGCTGGCGGCGCAGCGGTGAACCCTCAGGGTTAAATCTAGCCCTGAGTTCCTCTTGACTGAATGTGGGATTATCTGCCATCTATCTTGTCGGGTCAATTACATGATACCGCGCTCGCGGAGGCGTTTCTGCCAGTTCCAGGCGCTGAGCATGGTGTCATCGAGTGAAATCTCGGCATGCCAGCCCAGGACCTCGTTTGCGCGCTTGGGATCGGCCCAGATCTGGACGATGTCGCCGGGACGGCGCGGTGCGATCTTGTGCGGCACCTTTACGCCCGTGGCACGCTCAAACGAGTGCAGCAGTTCCAATACCGATGCGCCGTTACCCGTGCCGATGTTGAAAATCTCCAGGGCCTTGTCACTCTTGTCCTCGAGCATGCGCTCCAGGGCCTTGACATGGGCCTTTGCGAGGTCCACGACGTTGATGAAGTCACGGATGCAGGAGCCGTCGCGCGTGGGATAGTCGTCACCAAAGATGCTCAACTCCTTGCGCACGCCGATAGCGGTCTGTGTGAGGTAAGGCACCAGGTTCTGGGGCACACCGTTGGGCAGCTCGCCAATTTCGGCACTGGGATGGGCACCGATGGGGTTGAAGTAACGCAACAGGATAGCCTTGATGGGGCTGCCGCTGCGGATGACGTCGGTGATGATATCCTCGCAAATCTGCTTGGTGGCGCCATAGGGCGAAGTGGCCTTCTTGGTGGGAGCGTCCTCGGTGATGGGGTTCTTGTCGGGCTCGCCATAGACGGTGCATGACGACGAGAAGACAAAACCCTTCACGCCGAACTCGGGCATCAACTCCAGCAGGTTGAGCAGGATGTTGATGTTGTTGCGGTAATACATGATGGGCTTCTCGATGCTCTCGCCCACAGCCTTGCTGGCCGCGAAATTGATGATGCCGCTGATGCCGGGATTGTCCTCAAACAGCTTACGCACCACTGCGCGGTCGGTGCAATCGCCCTTGACGAAGACGGGGCGGATGCCCGTGATGCGCTCGATGCCGTCAAGCACTTCAATGTTACTGTTACTCAGGTCATCGATGATGACCACTTCGAAGCCTGCCTGCTGCAGCTCCACCGTGGTGTGTGAACCGATAAAGCCGGTTCCGCCAGTCACTAAGATTTTACCTTTCATATTGTTGTCTTTATCGAAAATTTCCCTCTACCGTGAATGATGTTAAACAACGATTCACGTCAGTCACGCACAAAATTAGTCAAAAGGTTTGATAACACATATCAAAATCACGATAAAAAGATAATTCTATGTATTAATAAAACGACATTGGCCAAAAAAACACTATCTTTGCGACATGGTTAAAGAAGGAACAGATTGCCATTCATGCTCGAATACCGTCCCGGTTTCTGTCGTGCTGTGCACCTATAACGGTGGCCGGTACTTGAAAGAACAGCTTGATAGCCTTATCGCTCAATCCTACCCGTTGCATGAGATTATCATTCAAGATGACGGATCGACAGACGACACTGTTCAGATTGCCACAGAATATGCCGGCAGACATGATATCATACACGTGAGTGCCAATACACATGAGCACGGCATCAACAGCAACTTTTTCTCAGCCCTTCGTCAAGCGACAGGAGATTTCATCGCCATCTGTGACCAAGACGACATCTGGGAGCCAGACAAGATTTCATGCCAGATCCATGCCATCGGTGACATGCTGATGTGCTTTTGCCATTCCAAACCATTCTCTGAGGATGGGGCGTTTGCACATTTCGACAGCAGAATGCCCAATTACAGCCTCTACCGCCTGTTGTTCAATAACGAGATTCCGGGCCACACCATCCTCATGCGCCGCAGTCTCTTGGACCTGCTGCCCCAAGAGGGTTGTGAAGTCATGTATCAAAAAAGGATGTATGACATCATCCTTGCCCTGACGGCAGCCGCCTATGACAGCATTGTGTTTGTTGACAAAGCGCTGGTGCTCCACCGCCGTTATCAGGATGCCGCTACCTATTCATCCTATTCAGGCAGCCTGCCCAGTGTGGGGAACGCAGCCCGCATCCTGAAGTGGTCGATATGCCATTATCACCAGATGAAGAAGCTCACAAATGAACGCTATACGACACAAATGACCTTTTTGAGCCAGTTGCGTCAACCGGCCAGCATCTGTGACGAAAGCATACGATTCATGAAATTGCTGATTTCTAACCGCTTCATTGATTTTGTGCGGTTGGTCGGCATGTGTGTGAAACATCGTTTTGAGATCTTTCATACAAGAGGAAAAGACCCTGTCAATATCATTCGGGCGGTGCTTTTCCCGTTCACATCTTTATATTACTGCCGATTCCTCCTGAACTTATCGGACAAATAATCCATGCACTCCTTGAAAATGACCGCTCTTGACAATTTCATGACGGTCACATAGAGCAGGAATGCCACGATCACACGGATAATCAAGAGCAAATAGATGTTGCTGACAGGCATTGTCACCAGCCAAGTGAGTCCCATCACGGCGATTGCGATGAACAGGAACGGCATGAGGTCGCGCATCATGCTCATGAAGCGGTAACCGATGAGCCTCGAAGCGAACACCTGCCAAACCAGCAGCCACAGGATTGAGATGCAGGCAAAGGCGACCACCATCGCCTTGACACCCATCGAATGACAAGCCATCACGGCAGCCAGCATGATGACAATCTGACTGATCGTGAGCCACATGTAATAGTCTGACTTGCCCATGCTCAAAAACAGGTTCTGATAGACCGTGTACATGGGAATGAACGCTCCGCTGATGCACAGGATCTGCAACAAAGGAATGCTGTCAATCCATTTCTCGCCGATAGCAATGAGGATCACTTGCGGGGCCACTAAAGACAAGCCGAACATGGCAGGGAAAGCCAAAAATGCAGTGAAGCGCATCATCTTGCCGAAAACCCTGCGTTGGCGCTCTTGATCATCGTTGACACGCATGAGCACTGGCTGAGCTACCTGGGCTATTGTATTGCTGACCAATTGATTGGCCATGGTATTCCACTTATTGGCCTGGTTATAGTTGCCCACCGAGGCAGCCGGGAACAAGCGGCCCAAGACAACCGTCAGCATGTTGTTGTTAATGGTCGTCAGCACGGCAGTGATCAGCACCTTGTAGCTGAAGGCGAACATCTGCTTCACAGGGGTGAAATCGACCTTGAACGAAGGCACCCAGCGGGCAAAATAATAACGGCCGATGCAGATAATCACATTATATAATAACTGTTGCGTTGCCAAGCTCCAATAAGAAAAGCCCTTGAAGGCCATGACGACACCCACCGTGCCCGACAGCAACAAGGCCAGCAACGAGACAATGGCTTTTTCCTTGACACGCAGTTCACGGGTGAGCACAGCATTAGGTACAATACCCATCGACGCAAAAATGAACCCCAGGAACAAGAAACGGGACAGCGGGACAAGGCATGGCTGGTGATAGAAACCGGCAATGAGCGGTGCAGACAGGAACAGCAGGACATAAAGTAAAAGGCTCACGCCGGTATTGAACCAAAACACCGCGTTATAGTCGTTGTGTTTGATGTCCTTGATATTGATGAGCGCGACACTGAACCCGCTGTCTTGCAGGTTACCGGCAATCAAGGTGAAAATTGCCAGCATCGCCACAATGCCATATTCCTCGGGCGATAGCAGTCGCGCAAGAAAAATGCCGATAACCAGGTTGAGCAGTTGCATCGCACTGCTGCTGAGGAATCCCCAGTACAACCCTTGGGCGGTTTTCTCCTTCAGATTCTGATTATCGCGGCCTTGGTTGCTCATTGATTTGCCAAAATCATATCAATCCACTCACGGACGCAGGCATCGCCACCACGACGCTCCAGGACATGAATACCTGGTATGTTCCTCACCTTGGAGCAGGCATCGGCAGGGCAAGCCGCCCACCCCACTGCCGCGAGCAGGTCGTAGCAGTTAACGTCGTCGCCCACATAGGCGACCTGTTTCAGCGTGATTCCCAACTCATCACAAATCTCGTTAACGGCAGCCAACTTGCCGCCGTCACGGGCACTCTGCTTGAGAAAGTCGAGTCCCAGCTTGCGTGCACGGTTCACATTGATGGGCGTATTCTCGCTGGTGACGATTCCCACTTTCACCCCAGTGCGCTGCAGCAGTTGCAGTCCCATGCCATCGCGGGTATTGAATTTCTTGAATTCGGTGCCGTCGCTGCCATAGTACATGCCTCCGTCGGTGAGGGTTCCGTCCACATCGGTCAGGAAAAGGCGGAGATCGCCAACTGCTGGTATCCTTTTATCGGTATTCATCGTTCACTTCAAGTATTTCTCGATATTGTAACGCGGGCGGTGCTTCTCTTCGGTGTAAATGCGGCCGATGTAGGCAGCGATAATGCTCAGGCAGATGAGGACACATCCGCCCACAAACCAGATGGAGAGCATCAACGATGCCCAACCCTGCACGCCACGACCCTGGCACAAAGCCACAATCACATAGACAAGAATGCCTAAGCTGATGAGCAGGAAAATCATGCCCAGATCAAAGATGAGGCGCAAGGGCTTGACACTGAACGAGGTGACGCCGTCGATGGCGAAAGACAGCATCTTACTCAGCGGGTACTTGCTCTCGCCGGCCTGGCGCTCAAGCCTGTCGTAATAGACCGAATCGGTCTTGTAGCCCAGCAGAGTCACCAGCCCCCTGAGGAACAGGTTGCGTTCCTCATACTGGCACAGGGCGTCAACGGCACGTCGGCTCATCAACCTGAAGTCTGCATGGTTATAGACCGACTTCACCCCCATCCCCGTCATGAACTTGTAGAACATCTGAGCGGTGGTGCGCTTGAAGAAAGTGTCGGTGGTGCGTTTGCGGCGCACGCCGTACACGATATCACAACCCTCGTCATACTTCTTGACCATCTCGGGGATGACATTGATGTCATCTTGCAGATCGGCATCGATCGAGACCGTGAGGTCAGCATCCAGTCGAGCGGTGTCAAGGCCTGCCATGAGGGCATTCTGGTGGCCCACATTGCCAGCCAGTTTAAGTCCGCGCACATGGTCATTGCCGCTGGCATACTCCTCGATGAGTTGCCAAGTCCGGTCACGCGAGCCATCGTTCACATAGAGGATGTAGCTCCCCTGTCCCACCAGTTTGTCACGCATCATGCCGTTGAGCAAGGCCGTCAACTGTTGGTTGGTCTGTGGCAGCACTTCCTCCTCGTTGTAGCAAGGCACCACTATCGCTAAGATTGAATTATCCATAACTCTTCCATTTAGACATTTGTCCAATCTGCAAAGATACAAGAAATAAACTGAATCGGCAAGCAGAAAAGCGAATATTGACATTTTGCTCACAAGATATGACGTAAGAAAGATATTTTTTGTAATTTTGCAGATTAGAGCATACAAATCTAATTTAACACGATGATACTATCAATGACCGGATTTGGCAAGGCGGTAAGAGTCTATAACAACAAAAAAATCACTGCCGAGGTCAAATCACTGAACAGCAAGCAATTGGATTTTGGAGTACGCACACCCCAAAATTACCGTGAAATTGAAATGGACCTGCGCAACATCGTTTCCCAATCGTTGATGCGCGGCAAAATCGACCTGTTTGTCTATTGCGAACCCATCGAGGGCACCGCGACAGGAACGATCAATATTCCGATGCTGCAACTCTACAAGGCCCAAATCGAGGAGATGGCAGCAGAACTCAACCTGCCCCAGCCCGAGGACTGGTACGCCACACTGCTGCGCATGCCCGATGCGCTGAAGACTGATGCCAAGGCAACCGAGGCCGACGAAGAAGAACTGGCAGTCGTGAAGGAAGTGGTCAAGCAGGCCACCGAGCAGCTGATTGCCTTCCGCCGACAGGAGGGTGAAAGGCTGTTGGCTTTTTTTGAGGACAAAATCGCTGCCATCCAGGCTCTGCTGGACGAAGTTCCCCGTTTTGAGGAGCCCCGCACGCAAAAGATCAAGGCCCGCATCCTTGATTCCCTGTCCAAAATCAAGGAGGTGGACTATGACAAGAACCGTTTTGAACAGGAACTCATCTATTATATCGAGAAGCTTGACATCACAGAGGAGAAAATCCGTCTGCAGAATCACTTGAAATACTTCCTGGAGACGATGAACAGCGAGAAGCCCGGCCAGGGCAAGAAGCTGGGATTCATCAGCCAGGAAATCGGTCGTGAAGTGAACACGATGGGCTCCAAAGCCAACCAGGCCGACCTGCAGAATCTTGTCGTCCACATGAAGGACCACCTTGAGCAAATCAAGGAACAAGTGCTGAATGTTTTGTAGGCTTTAGGTGTTAGGCGTTAGGTGTTAGGCGTTAGCATTATTTCAAAGAAGATGGAACAACAGGGTAAACTGATTATCATATCGGCGCCTTCGGGCTCGGGTAAATCGACAATCATCGGGCGCATCATGCAAGATGAATCGTTAAAGCTGGCCTTCTCGGTGTCGGCTACCACCCGTCCCCGCCGTGGCCAGGAAGTTCATGGCGTGGACTACTATTTCCTCTCCCAAGAGGAGTTTGAGCGCAAGATCAAGGGTGATGAGCTCGTTGAGTACCAAGAGGTGTATGAGGGCCGCTATTACGGCACCCTCAAGAGTGAGGTAGAACGCATCACCGGCATGGGCAAGAACGTTGTCCTTGACCTGGATGTGCTGGGCGGTGTCAACGTCAAAAAGATGTATGGTGACCGCGCCTTGTCCATCTTTATTCAGCCCCCCAGTGTAGAAGTTTTGCGCCAGCGTCTCATCAACCGCGGCACCGACAGCATGGAGGATATCCAGAACCGCGTGGACAAAGCCGAATTTGAAATCTCGATAGGACCACAATTTGACCAAACGGTCATCAACGATGACCTGGAAACCGCTGTCGCCCAAGTCCATGACCTGATCGCCGGCTTCGTTGCCCATCAGGACAAGGTCCCCGAATAATCCATATCGCGACCCATATCAACAACAAAGCCTCCACCGCTAGGTGAAGGCTTTGTCTTGGTAGAGAAACAGGGACTCGAACCCTGGTTTCCGCCGTGAGAGGGCGGCGTCCTAGACCACTAGACGATATCTCCGTCGAATTAAAAAGCCCTCGCTCAGTGGTGGGTGAAGGCTTTGCTTGTAGAGAAACAGGGACTCGAACCCTGGTTTCCGCCGTGAGAGGGCGGCGTCCTAGACCACTAGACGATATCTCCGTTCAAAAGCGATGCAAAATTACTGCCATTTTTTGAACTGGCAAATTTTTTGAGCACTTTTTTTACAAATAACCGAAAAAAACCACATTTTTGACAATTTCCGGCATTTTTCTGTGTCCAAAAAGGGGCTAAATAAGATATATTTTGTACCTTAGCGCATTGTTACTAACCTTTAATTGTATTTACACATTAATTATTATGGCAAGCAAACGACAGATTAAGAAAGCAATTCAGAATGCCTGTGGCGACATCGCCGGCGAGTGCATCTTTGCCGAATCAGCATTTGGCGAGGACAAGATCGTACAGTGGGACAGCATCATCATCGACACTGCCCTGTTGCAACAGGAGGCTGTTAACCGCGTGAACAACCGCTTTGGCAAAAAGGTGAAGGACTTTGCGAACCGCAAGGAGTACAATAAGGCCCGCCGTGCATACTTCAAGCAGTGCGAGAAGGAACTGAGCGAGTACTTCCGTGCCGAGGTGAACAACATCGCCAAACGCATGAACGAGCTCATGCCCTCGAATAAATAATGAAACCACCCAAGGGCGTGTAGGCATAGATGTCGGCACGCCCTTGTTGATTTTTCATACCCGGATTCCCCATGAACCTCTCTGGTTGGATACTGAAAAAGACCGGTTGGACATTCAAGGTCAACTTGACCATGCCCGACAAGTGCATCATTGTCATTGCTCCGCACACCAGCAACTGGGACTTCATCCTGGGTGAACTGGGCATACACTCGGTGGGGATGAAAGCTGGGTTCCTCATGAAGGACACCTGGTTCTTTTTCCCGTTAGGTTATCTGCTTAAAGCCTTGGGCGGCATTCCCGTCAACCGCCGTCAACACGGCAACCTCACCCAATCGATTGTCCAGGCCTATAACGAAACGCCCAAGCTGGCCATTGGCGTCACCCCCGAGGGCACCCGCAGCCCCAACCCCAACTGGCACAAGGGCGCCATCTTCATGGCCCGTGAGGCCCAAGTGCCGCTCGTGCTGGCCTACTTTGACTACAAGGAGCGCGTGGTGTGCATCGACCGTGAGTTTGAACTCAGCGACGACGCCGATGCCGACCTGCTGCGCATCAAGCAGTACTTCCAGCAACACGGTTGCGGCAAGTACCCTGAAAAGTTTGTCACTGGACTAGAAAAGGAACATTAAGGACTATTATCTAATCTCAATTTTTCAAGAAAGATGATTTCACGCAACCTTCGTGTCACGCTCATCGAGGACGACATCGTCTGGGGTGACCGTGAAGCCAACATCAAGCAACTGGAACGCAACCTGAGGAATATGCCCGAGGACACCGACCTGGTGATCCTGCCGGAATTGTTCACCACGGGCTTCATGACCGGTGACCGTGAACAGGCCGCTGCCGTTGCCGAGTGGAACAGCGGCGACACCTTGCGCCGCCTGCGCGGCCTTGCCGACCAGTATCACGTGGGCATCATCGGCAGTTTCCTTGCCAACACGGCGGCGCAGCTCTACAACCGCGCCTTCATCATCGAGCCCAATGGCGAAGAAACCTACTATGACAAGCGCCACCTGTTCTCGTTTGGTGGTGAGGACAAGGTGTTTAACCAGGGATTGACGAAGTCTCCCATCGTGCGTTTCCGCGGCTTCAACATCAAGCTGGTAGTGTGCTATGACCTGCGTTTCCCCGTCTTTTGCCGCAACGTGAACAACAACTACGACCTGCTGGTGGTTATTGCCAACTGGCCCAAGTCGCGTGAAAAAGTGTGGCGCACCCTGCTGGCGGCCCGCGCTATGGAGAACGAGTGCTATGTGTGCGGCGTGAACCGCTGCGGCACTGATCCCGCGGGGGTGGAATACCCCGAGGGCTCGTCACTGGTCATCGACTTCAAGGGCAAGGTGATTGCCCAACGCATGAACAGCCCCATCATTACCGCAGACCTCTCCCCTGCCCAGCTGGCGCAGTTCCGCGAGAAGTTCCCCGCCTGGCGTGATGCCGACCCATTCACCCTGAACATCTAGAACAGCCCTCAACACTGCGGCTTAGCCGCAGCCCACACGACAACACCGCGATATGAACAAGCCTGCCCTCATCGAGTTGCTGGCGCCCGCCCGTGACGCCGACATCGCCATCGCCGCTATCGACCATGGCGCCGATGCCGTGTATATGGGTGCCTCACACCACGGGGCCCGAGCCGACGCCACCAACACGCTCGACGATGTGCAGCGCGCCTGCGACCACGCCCACCTGTACGGGGCTAAAATCTATGCGACGGTCAACACGCTCGTGTATGACAACGAGCTGATGGAGGTGGAACGCCTTGTCCACGACCTGTACCGCATCGGCGTTGACGCGCTTATCGTGCAGGACCTGGCCCTGCTGCGGCTCGACCTGCCTCCCATCGCCCTGCACGCCAGCACACAGTGCGACCTGCGCACACCCGACAAAGCCCGTTTCCTGGAATCGCTGGGATTCTCGCAGCTGGTGATGGCCCGCGAGCTGACACTCGATGAGATCGCCGCCATCCGCCAGGCCACCACTGTGCCGCTCGAGGCCTTTGTCCACGGGGCGTTGTGCGTGAGCTATAGCGGACGTTGCGCCATCAGCCAGGTGCTGAAGGGCCGTAGCGCCAACCGTGGCGAGTGCGCCCAGCTGTGCCGCCTGCCCTATGACCTGGTGGACGGCAAGGGACGCGTTCTCGTCGAGGGCAAGCATCTGCTGTCGCTGCGTGACCTGGCACAACATGACCGGGTGGAGCAGATGATGGCTGCAGGCGTCTCGTCGTTCAAAATCGAGGGACGACTGAAGGAAGTGGGTTATGTCAAGAACGTGGTGGCCTATTACCGTCGTGTCATCGACAAGGCGATCGCTCGCCAACCCGAACGCTACCGCCGTGCCTCGTTCGGCTCGGTGGAACTGACTTTTGAGCCTGCCATCGAAAAGAGTTTCAACCGCGGCTTTACCCACTATTTCCTGGATGAACGCCGCCCCCATGACGGCATGTCCATGGCATCCATCGACACGCCCAAGTCACAAGGCGAATATCTGGGACGTGCCCTGCGCTGCGTCGGCAACACCCTCACGATCGACACCCGTGCCAGCCTTAGCAACGGCGACGGACTGAGTTTCATCGACTCCCGCGGACAGTTTTCAGGCGCTAGGGTCAATCGGGCCCTGGGCAAGGGTACCGTTCTACTGCGCGAGCCCGCCGATATTCCCCGTGGAGCCCGCATCTACCGTACTGCCGACAAAGCCCTTAGCGACCTGCTCGCCAAGGCATCGGCCAGCCGCACCATCGCCGTCAATGCCGAGCTGCGCTATACAAGCGGGCAGCTCTCCCTCACCCTTGCCGACGAGCGCGGCAACCGCGTGACCCACACGCTGCCCTGCGACCTGCAACCCGCCGCCAAACCCCAAGGCGAGCGCCAGCGTGCCGAACTGGCCAAGCTGGGCGGCACCATCTATCGGATGGACGACGCGCAAGTGCCAGGCGACATTTTCATCCCGGCCTCGCTGCTGTCCCAATTGCGCCGAGAGACCATCGAGATGCTGGACCGCACTCACCGCATCACTCGTCCCATCGACAAGCGGCGTCCTGAGGATAAATCCGCACCTTGCCACGTCACCAAGCTAGAGCCCGCCGACAACGTCGCCAACCACCTGGCCGAGCAGCTCTACCGCGACCACGGTGTGACCGACATCGTACCAGCCCTCGAAGCCGGCACCCCCGCCAACGCCTCTACCCCACTCATGCACACCCGCTACTGCCTGCGCCGCCAGCTGGGTGCATGCCTGAAAGGCAAAAACGCCACCGCCCTGCCCCGCGACCTCTTCTTGAAAACCGGCACCACCCTGCTGAGGGTCACCTGCGACTGCAAGGCCTGCGAGATGACGATTACTCATCCCGAATAGGACGTAATCATTCAAAAAATTTGGCATTTCGACGACCTTGCACTACCTTTGTCATCGATATGAAAAAAGATACTTTACAACTTGTGATTATACTTGTCGTGCTGGTGGCTGCTGCAGTGGCAGTTGTCATGTATATGCCACACGACATCGTGACCATCTATAATTGGTACAAGGAGCACTTGACCTACGGCACCATCCTGCTGCTGATGGCCATCGAGAGTTCCTTCATCCCGTTCCCGAGCGAGGTCGTGATTCCGCCTGCCGCCTATTTTGCTGCCCGCAACGGTGACCTGAACGTGGTGATGATTGTCATCATCGCCACACTGGGCGCGCTCATCGGGGCCGTTATCAACTACGTGCTGTCGCTACTCATCGGGCGGCCCGTGGTCTATGCCTTCGCCAACAGCCGCATCGGCCACATGTGCCTGATCGATGCCGAGAAGGTGGAGAAAGCCGAGGCCTACTTTGACCGCCATGGCGCCATTTCGACCTTCCTGGGCCGACTGATTCCCGCCATTCGCCAGCTCATCTCCATCCCTGCCGGCTTGTCGCGCATGAACTTCGGCACTTTCGCCCTGTTCACAGCATTGGGTGCCGGCATCTGGAACGTGGTACTCGCTGGCTTGGGCTACTGGCTGAGCCATCATTTCCCTGAGGAAGAGCTTCTAGTCCAGCTCGAGCACTACAACCGCTACCTGTCGTGGGCAGGCTATGCGTTAGCCATCTTTATCGTCCTCTTCCTGGCCTACCAAGCCATCAAGAAACGCCCCACAACCAAGAACAACTAAGGACTAGGGACTAAAAACTAAAAACTAAAGAAATATGAAAGTATCTCCCTCCCTGTTATCTGCCGACTTTGGCAATCTGGCCAAGGACATAGACATGGTGAACCGCAGCGATGCCGACCTGTTGCACCTCGACGTGATGGACGGCGTGTTCGTGCCCAACATCTCGTTCGGTTTCCCCGTCATCAAGTATGTTCAAAAGCTGAGCCAAAAGCCACTTGATGTCCACCTGATGATTGTTGAACCGCAAAAGTTCATCAATGAAGTGCGGGACTGTGGCGCTGCCATCATGACCGTGCATCAGGAAGCATGCGTCCACCTCAACCGCGTGGTGCAGCAAATCCACGATGCGGGCATGCAGGCAGGCGTATCGCTCAACCCCGCCACACCCGTTGCGATGCTCAAAGACATCATCTGTGACGTGGACCTGGTGCTGTTGATGTCGGTCAATCCGGGCTTTGGCGGCCAGAAGTTCATCGTCCAGACCTTGAACAAGGTGCGTGAACTGCGGCAACTCATCACCCTCAACGGCTCTAACGCCCAGATTGAAATTGACGGCGGCGTGAACGACGTTACCGGCGCTCAACTCGCTCAGGCAGGGGCCGATATCCTTGTTGCCGGCAGCTACGTTTTTGGAGCCGACGATCCCATCAAGACCATCGAAGGACTGAAAAATCTGTGAAAATATTTTGTCAGGTGGAAAATTTGCAATAACTTTGCACCCGCTTTGGGAGAGAAATCCCATATAGCATGACTGGAAAGGTGCCGGAGTGGTCGATCGGGGCGGTCTCGAAAACCGTTGTACGCTTTGCGTACCGTGGGTTCGAATCCCTCCCTTTCCGCAGAAAACGGGTTATTTGTTTGGTTATCAGACAAATAACCCTATTTTTATAAATTTACTCGGACGATTTTCGGACGGTAATTTTTAGGTATAAGTGATAGCATTTTTTGGAGCATCCGTTAAGGTGCGATAAAAAATGTAAAAAAATGTTGTACCAAGCTAGAACTAAAACAACAGTTCAATTAATAGGATTCACCTATCCAAAACTTCACACCGGCAAGAATTGGTATGTAGATTTCTATGCTCTCGATCCCGCGTCTGGAGAGATGAGACGCAAGAAGTTCATGCTTGATGGATTAACCAAGGTAGCTGAAAAACGCAGGCGTGCAGCAGAAGTAATTGAACAAATTATGCGGCAACTCCGCGAAGGTTGGAACCCTTGGGTAAACACCCAAGAGAGTCGTGGATTCACACCTTTACAGGAATGTCTTGACCGATACTTGGAATATATTGACAAGAAGGGTGATCGATATAAGACTAGGATGAGATATCATTCAAGCGTGAACATCCTTAGAGAATTCATGGCGACGCTTGTTGTTCAGCCGAAATATGTCTATCAGTTTGACCAGTCTCTTATTATCGACTTTCTTGATTGGCTCTTGCTTGACCGTGATGCAAGCGCAAGAACTAGAAACAATTATCGCTCATGGCTGTATGGATTGAGCGAGTTCTTAAAAAAGCGCAAATACATCACCGTTAATCCCGTTGAAGATGTTGAAATTCTAAAAGAGTCGGCGAAGTTCCGCAAGGATTTGAGCAAAGAGAAGCTGGCAACGATGCGCCGACATCTCCTTGAGACAGACCCGCATTTCTTGCTCGCTTGTGAGCTTGAATACTATACCTTCATCCGACCAAACGAATTGAGTCATCTCCGAGTCAAGGACGTATCAATCAAAGACCAGACCATCTTTGTCTCAGGCGATTTCAGCAAAAATCACAAGGATGGATATGTTGGTATTAACCGCCGCATCTGCAGGCTCATGATTGATCTGAAGGTGCTAGAACAGCCTGGCGAGTTCTATCTTTTCGGGAAAGGTTTTATTCCTCGAAAAGACCGATACAACGCAGACCAGTTCAACCGACGTTGGAAGAAAATGCGTGAAGAACTTGGATGGGAAGACTGCTATCAATTCTACTCATTAAAGGATAGCGGCATTCGTGACTTAGCTAATGATGCGGGTATTGTTGTAGCCCGTGACCAAGCACGACATAGCGATGTCGCAACCACTAATAAGTACATCCAAGTCCATCCGAAAGATGTCCATGAAGTAACTAAGACATATGAGGGAGAACTTTAGCTCTCTATCTTATAGAAGCAGCCTTTGAGTAACTGCGACATTCCATCCTCTGTGAATGTCGCGGTTATCTTTTCGCAGAGGTAGCGTTTGCCGTCGATGTGGAAGACGGAGCGGACGTTGGGGATCTTGTCGGCAAGGAAGGAGAAGGTGTATTTCTTCTTCTGGTCTACGGGATAGAAGGTGTCACGCTCAACGCCCTGGCCGTAGGCGGCGTTGTTGATGCGCAGCGAACAGGTTTTGCCGCTGTTGATGCGGTTCCAGGTGACCGA
>CACYAW010000045.1 GCA_902772455.1 uncultured Bacteroidales bacterium | reverse complement strand
GACCCCCACCGAGGAGTTCAAGGGTGGTGATATCACTATCACCTGGATGTACTCTGGTGGTTTCGACAACCGCAATGGTCAGCCCAAGTGCCAGGACAGTGGTGTTACCACCGTTCACCTGACCGCTCCCAGCGTTCCCGAGGAGCCCAAGGACCTCACTGGCACTATCGAGTATAGCGAGCCCACCGAGGATGGTAAAATCACCTTCACTTACACTGGCGAAGAGGATGTTACCATGACTGTCAATGGTGAGGCTTACAATGGTGAGGAGATCCAGCTCGTTGAAGGCGATAACGCATTCGAGGTTGTCGTTGAGGCTGAGGGTTACAACACCATTAAGGCTGATTTCACTTTCAGTTGGACCGCTCCCGTCGTAACTCCTGACCTGCCCGGTTACATCATCATCGGTGCTCCTGCTACCGACGGTACTTTCTATGTGAACTACCTCACTGGTGACTATGATGGTCCCTACACCATGGTTGTTACCATCAATGGCGAGGTTGTTGAGCCCATCGTCGAGGGCACCTACGCTGCTGTTGAGGGTGAGAACGTTGTAGTTGTTACCATCTCAGCTCCCGGTTACAATGACAAGGTCGCTACCAACACCTTCAACTACCACTATCCCACCACCGCTCCCGCTCCCGAGTTCGTTTGGAACGCTGAGACCTTCACCATGGAGGCCGTTTGCGAGGGTCACGAGGTTATTCTGTACATGAACGGTACCGAGGTTGCTAACCCCTACACCGTTGAGCAGACCGCCGAGGAGCAGGTAATCACCTTCAGCGCAATGACCGTTGCTGCCGACGAGGATAACAACAGTGCTGTTGTATCCTATGAGCCCGTTGTTGTTCCCGCCAAGGCTGAGGTTGAGTACACCGCCGTTCCCGTTGTGAACGTTGAGATCACCGACGACGCTTACATCTTCACCGCTGTTGGTGATGGTGACGTTGTCCTCTATGTTGACGATGCCGAGGTTTCTAACCCCTACACCGTTGCACGTCCCGAGGCTGGTGACGACGCTATCGCAGTTTACGTTTACGCTACCGCTCAGGAGCCTGGCAAGGAGATGAGCCAGAGCGACGTTGAGCGCGTTGTTGTTGAGCCCAAGGAGGGTGAGCCCGCCGATCCTCACAAGACCGGTGTTTGGATCGTAACCATCAACAAGGATGGTGGCGAGGAATGGAAGGAAATGATGTGGGATGATGGTGACTACACCTCAATCGTTCGCTTCGAGTATGGCATCTATGGCACCTTCCCCTACAATCCCGCTTTGAGCATGGAGGAGAACGATGCTATGCGTCCCAACGTAAGCTACTACATCGTTGTTGACGGTATCCGCTACGGTGCTAATGCCGACGGTACCCTCACCGTCCTGGGCGAGGCCCTGAACAACCCCCTGTACGAGGGTGAGAACCTCTACGTTCTGGAGCACGCTGTAGGTCGCGTATATCAGATGGGCGTTGCTTTCGATCCCGAGAACGACGCTACTTCAACATGGCTGGCCAGGAGATGCAGAAGGCTGAGGGTATGACCATCGTGGTTACTACCTACACCGACGGCACCACCAGCGCTGTTAAGGTAATGAAGTAATCAACACTTGATTATCAATCAATAAAAACGGGCGACCCCTCCGGGCCGCCCGTTTTTTCATCCCCCCTGGCCCCCCTGGACATTTGTGGCATTCGTCCAGTCCCGTCCAGTGTCGCCGCGTCAGCGGCAGTCCAGCCCGTCCAGTTCATCCAGTGTGTCCAGTTTCTCCAGTTCATCCAATCGATTTTTAAAAAAATGTATTACCTTTGTCATTATCTTTAATATTGCCACCCAATGGAAAAGGACAATCCCGGCAAGCGAAGCGTCAACCACTACGACGACGGCACGGCAAGCGTGTTGCGCCGTCACACCAATTACAAGAAACTCCGTTTTTATCACCGCAGCGACGTGCTCTACCAGATTACCCAAGAGTTCTGCAAACGCTATTTCAGGAAATGGGGCGACCGCACCGTCGATCAAATGGTGCAGGCGGCGCGCAGCTGCAAGCAAAACATCGTCGAGGGCAGCGAAGACGGACGGGCAAGCATGGAGATAGAAATCAAGCTCCTCAACACCGCCAAAGGCAGCAACTGCGAGCTCATGGAGGACTACCAGGACTACCTCAAATGCTTCAACATCCCCATCTGGCAGGAAGGCCATCCACGTTACCAAGCCATGCTCGATTTTTGCCGCACCCACTACAAATTTGATGACTATCAGCCCTGGCTTGCAAAAATGAACGCCGAGGAGATGGCCAATATGGCCTTGTGTCTCTGTCATCAGGTCGATAAAGCATTAGCCACCTATATCGAGCGCAAAGATCGAGAATTCACCACCGAAGGAGGCATCCGCGAGCGCATGACCGCCGCACGCCTCGATCAACGCACGACCCAAAAACAGATCATCGACCACCAGCAACAAGAAATCGCCGCCCTAAAAAACGAAATTGACCGCCTCAAGAAAAAACTAGACGACCAAGACCCCCACGATCCCCTAGACCGCTGCTGACGCGGCTCGACTGGACGTGCTGGACCGCCGCTGACGCGGGTCGACTGGACCTGCTGGACCGCCGCTGACGCGGGTCGACTGGACCTGCTGGACCGCCGCTGACGCGGGTCGACTGGACCTGCTGGACAGCGGTCCAGCATCTCCAGTTCCTCCAGTTTCTCCAGTTTCTCCAGTCTGTCCCGTCCGTCCAGTCTGTCCAGTCTGTCCAGTTCATCCAGCATGTCCAGTTCCCGCCTTCGACTGGGGGTGGTAAAAAAAATCCTTGTCCATGTTGCTATTTTATTTTTTCTTATTACCTTTGCCGCCATCATTAGTGACTTGCTTTCAGGGCTACTGTGGTATAGAGATATGGACAAGAGAGTTTCGGGTGTGGAATTCACTGACTTCCAGTCGTTTCATCGGCATGATGTGGCGACTTGGGGAGCTTTGGGTTCTATTTTTGTTCTTGTTACTTCCTTTATGGGAATACTCAGCGCCAACTTGTATCACACATTCTAGTAACAAACCACATTATTTATTTTATTATATAACCAAATTAATCACTTTCTAAAATGAAAAAATTTCTAACCTTTTTCTTAACAGCCCTGCTGACATTCTCCGTCGGCTGGGCCGCAGTAACAGACGTCTTGGACAGGGCTTTTACTGGAGTGACAGGTACTAGCTATAGTTCTTGGTCTGGAGAAGGCACCTCTGGTGCTGTTTATGCCGGTAACAGTGCAGGCGGCAATTCTTCCATTCAACTGCGATCAACTAACGCCAGTGCGATTGTTACGACGGCCTCTGGTGGTAAAGTGAAGAGTGTCACAGTAGTATGGAATTCCAATACTCAAAATGGAAGAACTTTGCAAATCTATTGCAGCCATTCTGCGTATACCTTAGCGAGCTTTGCTAATGGTAATAAAGGAACACTCATCGGTACAATAGTTAAAGGAACAAGTACTTCACTTACCATTTCTGGTGATTATGAACACATTGCTCTTTGCTCTGCTAGTGGTGCGATGTATCTTACTTCCATTTCGATTGACTGGGAACAGGGTGGCACCTCAACAGTCACTCCCCCCACGATCACGCCTGATGGTGGCGATATCTTGGCTTCTCAGGAAATATCCATGAGTGCTGAGGATGGTGCAAGCATCTATTACACCATTAATGGCAATAATCCCACGACCTCTTCGACATTGTACACGGCTCCCTTTACTTTGAACAGCGGCGCAACAGTAAAGGCCATCGCAGTTAAAGACGGCGTGAGCAGCACTGTGACCTCCGCTACCTTCAATGTGGTTGCCGGTGTGCCTACCATCGCCGAGGCATTGAACACAACCGAACAGTTCATCTTCGCCGGTCACGCCGTTGTGGTTTATCAGCACGGCAGCTATCTTTACATTAAAGACGAAACCGGCTGGGGTTTGGTTTATGGCACTGTCAATGGTACCTATAACAATGGCAATATCCTCAATCCGGGTTGGAAAGCCACCAAAACTGTTTATCGTGGCCTCCCCGAGTTTGGCAGTCCCGTTGCTGATACTTTCAGTTCCTCGGATTCTGGCGACGAAGTTACTCCTGAGACGCTGACCACAATTGACGAGGATACAGAGCTCAACATGTACGCCTTCATGAGCAATTTGAAAGTTACTGAGGTTAATAATGGCAATATAAGTTTGCAAGGAGTTAACTTCCAATTGCGCAATACGATTGGTGTATCAGATTTGCCTGCCTTCGAAGTTGGTAAAACCTATAACGTTCGTGGCTTTACTGGAGTATATAATGGAACCTATCAATTCTATCCCATTTGGGCCGAGGAGGTCGTTACTGGTGATCCCACGATTACGCTTGACCCCACGTCCCTGACCATTGATGACAGCGGTACGAATAACTCCTTCACGGTAACGGCCCGCAACCTGCATGAAAACGATTATGGTAACGTGAGTGTGGCTCATAATTGGGTCTTCAACACGACCCTCACGTCGAGCACAAACAGTATCGCCAACTGGAACGGCCTTCAGGGCTTCAATCGGAATTATAGATCGGTAGACGGTACCGTGACGGTGACCTACACGGGCCGTGAACTCACTGCTACCGACACTTATACTATTGGCACCGAGGGCGCCAGCAAGACAATTACGGTGACCTATGAGCCCAACCTGTACATCTACTGTGACAATGGTGTTAGCCCCTGGAATTTCCAGGCCAATCCTGCCATTGCGATGACCAATAATGGCGAAGGCATTTACACGGCCACGCTCAGCGATATCCCTGCCAACAGCCACATCCTCTTTGGTAGGGCATCAGGCCTCACCTATACCTGGGACGGCGACGACAACCGACTCTTCATGGGCGCTGTGATGGACAATGGAGCAGATTGGCAGTATGGTTTCAACGAGCAGCCTGGCTCTATTGATACCAACCCGACTAATCCTGTCAAGTATCGTCCCATCTGGTTCCCCGAAGCCGGCACCTACACCGTCACCATCAATGCCAACAACCGCACCTTCACCATCACCAAGGAGGTTGTCCTGACCGGTGACTTCACCCTCGTGACCGATGCCAGCCAGCTTGCTGCTGGCAACGAGGTCATCATCGTCAACAGTGGAGTTTCTGCAAATGATGCACGCACAATGGGTGAGCAACGCAGCGACAATTTTTATGGTACAGGCGTTGTGGTTTCAGGTGCTCTGACAGTAGCGGCAACTGAAGAAACTCAAATCTTTACACTTGTAGGTCAGACAGGCGAATGGAGTTTCAAAAACTCAAATAACGAATATTTGTATGCAGCAAGTAGTTCCAAGAATTATTTAAGAACTCAAGCAACTATTGATGATAATGCGCAAGCGACTATAACGATAAATTCTTCTACAAAAGCTGCAACTATTAAGTTTAATGGATCTAACACAAGAAATATAATTCGTTATAATCCCAATAGTAGTGGGTCAAATGATATTTTCTCGTGCTATGCAAGTGGTCAGCAGAATGTATACATCTACCAGCGTGGTGCCCAGAATGCTTCCTTGAGTGCAGACAAACAGCACATCACTCTGGTGACCCCTGCTGGTGCCGACGAGAGCGAGCCCCAGACCTTCACCGTCACGGGCTCTAACCTGACCGAGAATGTTACCCTCACGGTAGATAATGACAATTTCGTGCTCGATCCCACCACTATTGTGCCTGTTGACGGTTCCGTTTCACAGGAAGTCACGGTGACCTATGTAGGCGAGAGCGCAGTTAACGAGAACGCTACCATCACCATCACCAGCAGCGGCCAGACCGTGCTGGTCTATGTCCACGGCAGCAAGGCTGCTGTTACCTTGGCCCAAATCGAGTCCAACACCGACCTGCTCAACAAGAAGGTCACCGTCGATGGCCAGCTCATCGGCGTCTGGGCCGTGAACAACGGCGCCACCAAGCTCCTGTGGGCTAAGGACCAGGACCAGGCTTCCATCGACAAGCGCCCCGCGCGCACCGAGGCTCAGGACGACTACATGGTCAACCGCATGAAGTACCAGCACTACGAGTTCGAGGGCGAATATGACTGGGACGAGAGCAACTGGGTCATCCTCGACTTCGCTAACCTCGATGGCGAGAATCCCGATAACTACGTGGGCCACAAGCTCGCCAACAAGTCGGTTACCGGTACCTATGACGATGCCAACGAGTACACCCTCACGCTGACCAAGGCTCCCTCCCGCGTCAACGAGGATGAGCAGGACGCTCCCGAGTACCCCGGTTATAACGGTGACGACAAGGGGCAGCACGATGCAAGCAACTACGGCAAGGATTACCGCTGGGCTTACAATAGCTACATGCCCGCTAACTTCATGCCCGACAACCTCAACCGCATCGACGCCGACACCATTGCCGGCGCACACAGCGGTGAGCACGCTCTGCCCAACATGCAGAACCAGCAGCTCTACTTCATGAATCCCAAGGTCATGGAGGTCGCTCACCTGTGGGGCGTGTGGTGCGGCAGCGGCTCCGACAAGTTCTCGATCTACACCGTAGGCATGGAGAATAACGAGACCGTCAACGCTTGGGACCTCCACGGCGCGGTCGACGTCATCAGCTGGAAATACAACAACAAGGGTGGTGGTGAATACAGCCAACCTTACCTGGAAGATGCGACCGCTCAGGACTTCCACGCCGTGATCGTGCGCAAGAACCGCGGCAACTCCCTCATGGCCGGCGTCAACAACGACCCCTCCAGCAGCGAGTATGGCATCTATCCCCTTGACCTGCCCGAGGGCGGACATCCCACCGCAGTGCGCGAGGTGAATACCGGCAAGCAGGTGCTCAGCATCCGTTACTACAATGTCATGGGCGTTGAGGCCAGCCAGCCCTTCGACGGCGTCAACATCATCGTGACACGTTACACCGACGGCTCTTCCTCGGCCATCAAGGTCATCAAGTGAGCCACTGGCTGACGGACAAACCCAATCTAAAAAAAGGCGACCCCCACGGGCCGCCTTTTTTTGCCCATGCCGTTTGCCAGGCTTGTGCTGATGCCTTTAAAAAATGTTGTGATGGTTGTAAAACAGGCAGGTGTTCCGGTTGTTTGAAAAATACATGAACCCATGCGTGAGGCAAACATGAAAGCCCACCATGAAAAAAAAACATTTTTTTTTGGTCAGTTCTAAAAAAAGATATAACTTTGCAAAACCAGAGGAACCAGACTAATCACGTTTGCTGACATTCTATGATGAAGAAACTTGATGACAGTTAGTGTTTAACCTGATGCGGATGCCCTGAGGCAAGCCGCAGTTCATGTTTGTGGAATCTATCAACAACGACATAACGAAACTTTACCTTAAATAGAGAAATGAACTGTTTAATTATTACCGTGAACATGTATGGTTTTTCCGAGACTCTTTGATGATCAGAATGGATGAAGACTGGATATGCAACTTGATTAAAGATATCAATTTTTGTGTTTATTTTTTATTAATAACTTAATTAAATTCTAATTTCAACATTATGAAGAAATTTTTATTTACTCTTGCAACTCTGTTGATGGCAAGCAGCGCGTTTGCAACCAACGTGTATATCCCTGACACAGAGTTTACCGCTGACCAGATTGGTAAGGCACAGCTCCTTCCCGTTTACCTGGTACTCGACAATGAGTATGTGAATGGTTGGGACTTCACGTTCACCTATCCCGAGGGTCTGACCATTGGTACGCTCAAGAAGAACAATGCTGTTCTGAACCAGACCGCCGCTATCAACGAGGATGGTGACGAGGAGACCGTATCTGTTGTTCTGAATGGTGACGCTTACCACAACATCGGTGCCATTATCCAAGGTGGTTACTGGGATCCCGATGAGGATGGCGTTTTCGAGCTCTACGGTGCTGTGAAGATTGGTCCGACCGGTGAGTTCAAGCTCTATGAGATCCGCGTGACCCCCACCGAGGCCTTCACTGGTGGTGACATCGAGATCGAGTGGATGTACTCAGGTGGTTTCGACAACCGCAATGGTCAGCCCAACTGCCAGCTCAAGGGCCACACCACTGTTCACCTGACCGCTCCCGCTGCTCCCCAGAAGGAGGATTGCGAGAGCCCCAGCGTAATGGGTGCTACCGGTGAGAATGGTGAGTACTACATCCAGATCACTCCGGATCCCGCTACCGACGGTGCTCTCCAGTACACCGTTGACGTAGAGCCCGCTCGCGTTGAGACCGTTGACGGCATCGTTTACCTGTACTACAACCGTGGTGAGGAAGACGTTCCCGTTCACGTAGTGGCTTGGACCGCTGAGGGTGAGACCTACAACGCTTCTGCCGAGGAGGTTAAGGACATCACTATTCCCAAGCTGCCGCAGGTTGCTACCCCCGTCGTAACCTACACCATGGGTGAGAACAACACCATCATCATCACCGCTACCTGCGATACCGAGGGTGCTACCGTAACTCTGTACGATCCCGAGGGCAACGCTGTTACTATGCCTGCTACCGTAGAGTATGATCCCTATGTAGGCTACAACGCTACCTGGACCGCTAAGGCTACCGCTCCTTACATGCTCGACAGCGAAACTGGCAGCACTACCATCACCATCGCCGCCGATGAGAAGACTGAGGTTGATTCTCCCAGCATCATTGGTTATCCCGATGAGGATGGTGTTCACTTCATCATCGTGATCACTCCCGCTAGCACCGACGGTGAACTCATGTACACTGTTAATCCCGCTCCCGGTGCAAAGGCAACTGAGCTCGTTTACACCCGTGGCGAGGAGCCTTACACTGTACACGTTGAGGCTTGGACCGCTGAGGGTCCCACCTGCCAGGCTTCTGACAAGGAGATTAAGGACATCACCGTTCCCGCTCTCGCACAGGTTGCTAAGCCCAACATCGTTTGGACCATGGGTGAAGAGCCCAACACCTTCGTTGTTACCGCTACCTGCGATACCGAGGGCGCTACCGTAACTCTGTACAATCCCGAGGGCGACGCTGTTGCTAACCCCGCTACCGTAACCTACGATCCCGAGGAGGGTTACGCCGGAACTTGGACCGCTCAGGCTACCAAGGAGAACATGCTCGACAGTGAGATTGCTGACAAGGTGATCGAAATTGCTCCCCAGCACACTCCCAAGGTATATCAGACTCCTGAGCCCGTGATCTCAGTAACTACCGATCCCGAGAACGAGCAAGTAATCGTTAAGGTTACCGGTGAGGGCGCTCTCCATGTTGACATCGTTGGTGCTTACAACAACATCCATGAGAATGGCACCGAGCCTGAGCTCATCGTCTACATCCCCTACGGTGAAGAGGAAGACATGGTTAACATCCACGCTACCGCTGTAGCTAACCTGCCCGAGGGTTATGACGAGGTTGCCGGCAACTATGCTGACGAGAACTACGTTGTAATTCCCGCTAAGGAAGTTGTTCCTCCCACCCCCGGTGAGAAGCCTGGTGTTCCCGAGGTTAAGCAGGTTCTGACCGCTGACAATGTAACTGTTAGCGCTGCTGCTGAGAATGCTGACGAGGTTATCATGTACCTCTGCGACGCTGAGGGCAACATCCTCCTCGATGAGGAAGGCAACCAGAAGATCCTGGCTAACCCCAGCACCATTGCAAGGGGTGAGACCACCGTTACCTTCTATGTACTCGCTGTTGCTAGCAACGAGAACGGTGAGACCTGGATGGACGCTCCCGCTACCGTTGTTATCCCCGGCAAGACCGTTACCGGTGTTGACGAGCTCGTAAACGGCAAGAACATTGCTGCTGTACGCTACTTCAACATGGCTGGCCAGGAGATGCAGAAGGTTGAGGGTGTAACCATCGTTGTTACCACCTACACCGACGGCACCACCAGCGCTGTTAAGGTTATCAAGTAATCACACTTGATTATCAATCAATAAAAAACGGGCGACCCCTTCGGGCCGCCTGTTTTTTTTATCCCCCACTGGATTCTGAACTGGACCGCCGCTGACGCGGCTTTATTGGACCGGTTGGACCACCGCTGACGCGACTTGCCTGGGTTGGCTGGATTCATGCGGCAATCGCCCGTCCCCGTCCAGTCCGTCCAGTGTTGCCGCGTCGGCGGCAGTCCAGCGCGTCCAGTCCGTCCAGTTTCTCCAGCCTGTCCAGTTTCTCGGGTTCTTCCACTCGATTTTAAAAAAAAAGCATTACCTTTGCAGGTTATAATATGAAAAAAGAAGTGGAAACAAGATACATCTTTGTCACCGGCGGCGTTGTCTCGTCGCTCGGTAAAGGCATTATCGCCTCCAGCATTGCCCGTCTGCTGCTCTCGCGCGGCTTCAGTGTCACGTGCCAGAAGTTCGACCCCTACATCAACATCGACCCCGGCACGTTGAACCCCTATGAGCACGGCGAGTGCTACGTCACCGTCGATGGCCACGAGGCCGACTTGGACCTCGGCCACTACGAGCGCTTCACCAACATCAAGACCACCCGTGCCAACAACGTCACCACTGGGCGCGTCTATCAAAGCGTCATCGACAAGGAGCGCCGCGGCGACTATCTGGGCAAAACCGTGCAGATCATCCCCCATATCACCGATGAGATCAAGCGCGACGTCAAGCTGCTGGGCACAACCGGCAAATATGACTTCGTCATCACCGAGATTGGCGGAACCGTGGGTGATATCGAGGCATTGCCCTTCATCGAGGCCATCCGCCAGCTGCGATGGGAGCTGGGCAGACGCTGCATCTGCGTCCATCTCACCTATGTCCCCTACATCAGTGCGGCCAAGGAACTCAAGACCAAGCCCACACAGCACAGCGTCAAGCTCTTGCAGCAAGAGGGTATCCAGCCCGACGTGCTCGTGCTGCGCACCGAGCATCCCCTGCCCACCACCATGCTGAAAAAGGTGGCCCAGTTCTGCAACGTCAGCGCCGACGCCGTGGTGCAGTCGCTCGACGTTCCCACCATCTATGAGGTGCCCCTCAAGATGCATGAGCAGCGACTGGACAACATTATCCTGGAGAAGACAGGCCTCAAGGCCGAAGGCGAGCCCGACCTGACCAAGTGGAACGAATTCCTCGCCAAGCTCAAGGGCGCCCGCGAGGTGGTGCGCATTGGACTCGTCGGCAAGTACGTCTCGCTGCAGGATGCCTACAAGAGCATCGATGAGAGCCTGCTGCACGCCTGTGCCTATCACGACCGCCGGCTCAAGCTCGATTACATCAACAGCGAGCACATCAATGATGCCAACGTCGAGCAGCTGCTCGCAGGCCACGACGGCATCGTCGTCGCACCAGGCTTCGGCCAGCGTGGCATCGAGGGCAAATACATTGCCCTCAAGTGGTGCCGCGAGCATGACGTTCCCACCTTTGGCATCTGCCTGGGCATGCAATGCATGGTCATCGAGTTCGCGCGCAACGTCCTGGGACTCACCGATGCCAACAGCACCGAGATGGATGCAAAGACACCCCACAACGTCATCGACCTGATGGAGGACCAAAAGACAGTCACCAACATGGGCGGTACCATGCGTCTGGGAGCCTACGCCTGCCGCGTCAAGCCTGGCACGAAAGTTGCTGAAGCCTATGGCGTGACCGACATCGAGGAGCGCCATCGTCACCGCTTTGAATTCAACGACGAATACCGCGAACGCTTTGAGGCCGCCGGCATGACCATTGCTGGCGTTAACCCCGAGAGCGGACTCGCCGAGGTGATGGAACTCGCCGACCACCGCTGGTACATCGGCACCCAGTACCACCCCGAGTACTCCAGCACCGTCCTCAATCCCCACCCCCTCTTCATGTCATTCATCCAAGCAATTATTGCGGGCTCAGCCTCAGCCGACCAAGCCACACGCTAAGCCGCAGTTTTTTAATCGCCCTAGCGGGCGAGAAATTAAACAAAATTAGTAGATAAAATTAAACAGAAAACAAGATATTAAATCGATAGATCATCAACGGTTTGAAGTCTCATTGATTGTTTGTCATGACCGCTTTAGAGTTAAATAATCGAAATGCCTTGTTCTATAAAATCACTGGCTTGGCAATGCAGGTACACGCTGAATATCATCCTGGCCTGCTCGAGTCGGCTTATGAGGCTGCATTGGTGTTTCTGCTAAAGCGCAATGGAATAAGCATTGAGGAGCAAGTGAATCTTCCCATGTACTGGAAAGATGAAAAATTGCCCAAACATTATTTCATGGACCTAGTTGTCAATGGAGACACAATTATTGAACTCAAAGCCGTTAAATATGTGAGTAATGAACATCGTAAACAATTGTGGAACTACATGCATTTGACACACATGCCCTTTGGCATGCTGCTGAATTTTGGCAATGAGAGCCTATTTAGCGAATGGTATCATCGTCAAGACGATGGAACAATCGACAAACTCACGTGGCATAATAACCGAATGAATGATTTTGAAGAATTTTATAATTGATTTTGTTTAATTTCTCCGTGCGTAGCACGGATTAGATTAAGGGAACTAAAAACTTAAATAACATATATGGACAAGAACACTTTGATTGGAATGTTGCTGATGGGAGTCGTCATTTTCGGCTTCATGTGGCTCAATCAGCCCAGCGAGGCCGAAATGGCCGAGCGACAGCGACAACTGGACTCCATCGCTGCCGTGCAGCGAGACAATGACCGGCAAGCACTCATCGCCGGCAACGTCGATACCCTGAGTGCCGACGACATCACACTGCTCACCAACGTGCTGCAAAACCTGCCCGCCGACCACGCCTCGATCAATAACGAGGGCGTCGTGCTCTCGTTGAAGGACGGCAAGATCAACGGCACCGTCTCAGTGGCCGACACCACCGTCACCTGGGACGAGGTCATCGCAGGCACCAGCAAGAATCCGGCCACTCACAACCTGGCTGTGCAGGCCGTGCAGAAGGCGCTCGACGTGTATGCCAAGAACGGATCCTTTGCGGCTTCGCTCACGGGAAACGAAGAGTTTGTCACGCTCGAGAACGACTCGCTCAAGGTCGAGCTCAGCACCAAGGGCGGCATCATCGCCAAGGCGACGTTAAAAGGCTACAAGACCTACAAGACGCCCCAGCTGGTACTGTTTGACAAAGGTGACAACGACTACAGCTTCACCTTGAGCAATAACACCCAGCGATTCGAGACCAAGAACTTCTATTTTACGCCCAAGAAGCTCAACGACAGCACGGTAGTGATGAACCTGCAGCTCGACGGCGGCGCACAGTGGGGATTGAAGTACACCCTGGTGCCCGGCAGCTACATGGTGCGCATGGAGATGGTGCAGCAGCACATGTCACGCATCATCCCCTTGAACATCAACCTCGTGGACCTCGACTGGCACCAGAAGATCTCGCGTCACGAGTTCGGCAAGCAGTTCGAGGAGCGCAACAGCGGCATCTACTACAAGTTTGCCGGCGAGGATGGCGATGTGAAATACACTAGCGAGAGCAGCAACGACGAGAAGGAAATCAAGGAGAAACTCAAGTGGGTGAGTGCCAAGAACCAGTTCTTCTCCACCGTCTTGATTTCTGACAGTGTCTTCTCGACAGCACAGCTCAACAGTGTGGTGACCAAGGACACTCCCGACTACGAGGACTACCTCAAGGACGTGAACATCCACACCCTGGTGCCCTATTCCAGCGACAAGGACGTTCCGGCATCGTTCTATTTCTATATGGGTCCGAACCGCTACCACATGCTATCGAGCTATGACAAGTACTCCCCCAAGGAGGACCTCAAGCTCACCCACCTCATCCCCCTGGGATGGAAGCTCTTCCGCTGGATCAACACGGGTATCATCATCCCCGTGTTTGACTGGCTGGGCAAGTTCATGACCAACTACGGACTCATCATCCTGGTGCTCACCATCATTCTCAAGGTCGTCCTGTCACCGTTGACCTACAAGACCTATATCTCACAGGCCAAGATGCGCTTCCTCGCGCCCGATATCGCCAAGATCAACGAGAAATATCCCAACCCCGAGGATGCGATGAAAAAGCAGCAAAAGACGATGGAGCTCTACCGTCTGGCCGGTGCCAACCCCATGGGAGGCTGCCTGCCCATGCTGCTGCAGATGCCCATCCTGATTGCGATGTTCACCTTCTTCCCCTCGAGTATCGAGTTGCGCGGACAGTCCTTCCTGTGGGCCAACGACCTGAGCGCCCCCGACAAGATTGTGGAGTGGAGCACCCACATCCCCTTCATCTCCAGCACTTTCGGTAACCACATCAGCCTCTTCTGTCTGTTGATGACCGTGACCAACATCATCTACACCTACATCACCACCAAGTCACAGGCACAGTCACAGTCGATGCCTGGCATGAAGGCGATGATGTACCTGATGCCCTTGATGTTCCTTGTTTTCTTCAACAACTACGCATCGGGCCTCAGCTACTACTACTTCATCTCGCTGTTGATCACCATCCTGCAGACCTATAGCTGCCGTCTCTTTGTCACCGAGGACAAGGTGCGCGCCACCATGGCCGCCAACGCCGCCAAGCCCAAGAAAAAATCCAAATGGATGGCACGCCTCGAAGAAGCCCAAAAGATGCAGCAACAGCAGCAACGCCAACAACAGCAACGCCGCAAACGCTAAACTTTAGGCTCTTTCGCCAGGCTGTCGAGGCATTAACGCTGGTTCGTTTATTTATTTCGCCAGGCTGTCGAGGTATTGCAAGCCTTTGGCTTGTAAGCCGTCCGCAGGAGAAAAACTCAACGCTTAGCGTGAGATTTTAGACAAATTGGTACGATAATTGCAACTTTTTAGGGGTGTCACGCGTCTAACAGACGATAAGACACAGAACTAACAATTAAAACCTTTAAAAAATGTACATTCACAATTGTCCCGAGTGCGGGAGGCAATATAGCACTCAAGAGAAAGTGACCCGTGTGAAGTGCCCCTATTGCGGTGCCGAGACCAACGTATCTTATGCCGACCAGCAGCAGACCCAATGGCAGCAGTTCGGCAGTCAGGCCGCATCGACCGTCGATGACGTCTTCAGCAATGGACCGTCGGGCAAGAGCCGTGGTGTGGCAGGATTGCTGGCCCTGTTCCTGGGCAGCGTGGGACTGCACTACTTCTACATGGGCAAGACCAGTGCGGGTGTCCTGTTCCTCGTTGCCACCTTGCTCACTTGCGGCATTCTGGGTGTCATTACCGAGATTGTCTCGATTATCCAGGGTGTGCTCTTCTTCACCTCGACTCAAGATGAGTTTGAGCGCAGGTGGGTCAACTCCCCGAGTAGTTTCCCGTTATTCTAACCAATCCTGATTGCCTATGGGTAGACGCCAAGTGCCGACACGTCCCGATTACATCAAGTGGCTGCTCCTGCTGGGGGCAGCAGCACTTGTTGTGTTACTGGGGGGATATGCTTGGCGTTACCTCATGCCGCACTCGGTCAACGTGGACCGTTACCGTTATCCCATTGCTGGCATCGACGTGTCGAAGCACAACGGGGACATCGATTATCAACAGGTGCGCGACGATGACTACCAGTTCGTCTTCATCAAGGCCAGTGAGGGCATGACTTACAAGGACGACGCCTTTGAGCGCAACTATCAGGGCGCCAGGAAGGCGGGGCTGAAGGTGGGTGCCTACCACTTCTTCCGCAAGAACCGCACGGGACAGGAGCAGGCCGAGAACCTGCTGGCCGTCATCAAGGGAAAAGAACTTGACCTGCCGCTGGTCATCGACCTGGAGGACGACTGGGGCAATGGGGTCACCGTCAACCGCAAGATGGCCATCGAGCGTGTCATGGACATGATCGAAATCCTCACCGGCAAGGGCTATCAAGTGATGATTTACACCAATCTGGATGGCTACAACAAGTATTACAAGGATATGCTGGGCGACCACGACCTGTGGCTGTGCTCCTTTACCAGGCCCGACCTGTTGACATCGTTGCCGCACTGCATTCAGCAGTTCAGCCACGAGGGCAAGGTCAAGGGGGCCAAGGGGAAGGTGGATCTCAACGTCTATCGCGGCTCACGGTCCGATTGGGAGCGATATCTCGCCAGTGTCAAGAAACCGAACTCTTAGAATCCCATAATCAACTCCACAAGATGATGAAAAGACTCAATATCATAGCTTCACTGCTGTCCTTGCTGCTGTTGATCGCGGCGGGGACGGCCACAGCCGACGCCACAGTGTATAACTGGAGCCGCTATGACCTCTCGTTTGAGACGCCCGATGGCGGTTTTGTCACCTATAACAGCAACACGCGCTTCGAGATACAATGGGAGGACATGGTGATGACCATACAACTCTACAGCAAGGACAAGGGTGACGAGAAAAAGATGCTCAACGAGAACCTGCAACGCAAGGCCCTGGGTTACAATATGTATGACCTGGGCAACGGCAAGTTAAAGGTCAAGGGTTTCAAGAAGACCTACAGCATCACCGGCACCATGCCCGACGGCTCACGAGCCATCATCGCCGACCTGGTATCAAAGCACCAGAACCTCATCGTCGAGGTTACCGTCAACTACCTCTACGGCAACAGGGAGAGCGTCGAGGACATGATCAAGAGTTTTGCCGAGAACAAGACCCAACAGCCTAACCACGAGCGCAAACGCCAAAAGGTGCAGACCCGTCAAAAGGCTAAACAGCAGGACAAGCGCGACAAGAGGCAGCAGGAAGACACCCCACGTCCGCCTGCCAAGAAGGAGAAACTCTACGATGCCTGAACCGTAGTAGGGGAGAGTCAATCAGCAATTTAACCACTCTAAAAAACTAATAGCCCAATGAAAATGATTTCAACAAAACACTGTCTGGCCATCGCAGTAATGATGGTAATGGGGTTGGCAGGACATGCCCAGCAGGCTGGGCAATCGCCTGCAACAGAGCCCGATATGCGTTATGCTCCGCTCATCTATGACAATGAAGTGCGACAGGCGGCGCCCGCTGCACAGGCCGCCGGGCTGTACAGCCTGGATGCCGGCGACGGATGGCTGCAGGAGGCCAGGGCCGATGCCGAGCGCACACGTGCCATCCGCGAGCGCGCCATGATCGACAATCCGCAACTTGTGGCTTACAATGCAGGGCGTCTGCCCGAGGCTCCTCCCGAGGGCGTCATCTCGGCCGATCCGCGGCAGGGCATGCTCACCATCGCTCCCGCTCAGGTAGTCGTCGAGGATGTCACACCCCCCGATGCTCCGGTATTGCCCTTCCACAACTGGCTGCACGTGTTCAACGCTTCGCTCCAGTTCACCCAGGCCTACATCAGTGGCAACTGGTATCAGGGTGGTGAGAACAACCTGGCATTGCTGGGTAGCATCAACTGGAACTGCAACCTCAATCAGGATGTGCACCCCAACTGGCTGTTCAACAACGCGTTGTCTTACAAGTTGGGTATTGCCACCACCCACGGCGACAGCATCCGCAAGTACATGATTAACGAGGACAACTTCCTGTTTACTTCGCAGTTAGGTTACAAGGCGGTGAAAAACTGGTACTACAGTGCCATGCTCCAGTTCACCACGCAGTTCCTCAACAACTACAAGGTCAACACGAGGAACATGACTGCGGCGTTTCTCTCTCCGGCCGAGCTGAACATCGGTCTTGGTATGACCTACAACTACAAGAAGGCCGATGACCGCATGTTCACCCTGGCCATCGCCCCTATTTCCTATAACCTGAAGTATTGCCGCAACATCACCGACATCGACCCCACACGATTTGGTATCGATGCCGGCAAGCACTGCAAGAGCACCGTCGGTAGCAACTTCGAGGCTAAATGGCTCTGGCGCTTCACGCCCAGTGTGATGGTGACGTCCAGGCTCTACATGTTCACTAACTATGAGTATGTGCAGGGCGACTGGGAGAACACGCTCGACCTCTCCATCGGCAAGTACCTGACCACGCAATTCTATACCCACTTGCGCTTTGACCGCTCGCGTGCCCGTGACGACGACTGGAACTACTGGCAGTTCAAGGAGATCCTCAGCCTGGGTGTCGTTTACCGCTTTGCCACTGTTAACTAACGGGTGATGAACTCTCGGCAGGCGCTCATACTATCGGTCCTGATGTCATTGTTGCTGCCGCTCATGGCGGTAGCAGCAAACGGCGTGCCGGCCAAGTCGGTCGTTCTGCACGGTCTGGACGTGGACTCGATGCGTGTGCGCCTCGACGAACTCGACATGCAGCCCTTGGAGGGCATCTGGTATTATCCCAACGAGGAGATGACATTGGGCATCGAGCGCTACAAGGGGCAGCACAACATCGGCTACCGCATTATCCTGCTTGATTCGCCCGACATTTATGTGATGCCGGGAACCGTCATCGGTTACATCGCACGCAGTGCCGTGGACAACAAGTACCAGCTGTGGCTCTACAGCCAGCGCGACCGTGTGACGTTGATCAAGCCGCTCGAGTGCGTCGCTACACTCAACAAGGAGGCGACAACCCTCACTTTTGACCCGCCGCACTGGAAGGTTAAGGTGCGCGTCAACATCGCCCGGTTCCTGCCTTCGCTGTTCAACGGTGTGAGCATCATTCCTGACAAGGTCGAGGAGAAACTCCCCGTGGGATTCCGCAAAATTTATCCCGAGGGGGGCGACGGCACTCCGTTCAACCGAATACGTTACTTGTGATGAGACTGTTGAATAAACATATTTTAACTCTTCCGCCCCTCCTGATGTCGGTAATGCTGTTGCTGTGTGTCAGCACGTTAGACGCCCGCACACGCACCACGCGCAAGAACCTGAAGTCATCCGAGGTGCCTGTCGCTATGGTCGAGGCCAGTGATGCCTTGTTGCCCGATAGCATCGACCTTGAGCTCGATCCCAATGCGGTATCGCTCAAGGGGTTCAGCAAGCGTGCCAGTGACAGCAAGGAGTCGTTCTTCATCACCAATAACACCAAGCACCGCATGAGCGCCGTCAGGCTGCTGTTGCGCTACTCAACGATGAACGGTGAGATGCTCACTCAACGCTCGGTAACGGTGCCTGTCAGCCTCAAGCCTGGAGAGACCAAACTCGTGAGCGTCAAGTCCTTTGACGTCCAGCGGCTGTTCTATTACTATGCTGGGCCGCAGCCCCGCAAACAGGCCACTCCTTTCAAGGTGGCGTTCCGTCTCACGGGCTATGACATCCCGGTGGGGCATTAAGCGAAAATTCAAGAACATTCACTATAATCAAACACTTATCTAGAGAAAAATGAAACATTTGTCAATCAAACTGTTATCGGCTGCGTTGCTGGCTCTTGCCGGCTGGACCGCTGCCGATGCGTGCACCAATCTGCTGGTGGGTAAGAACGCCAGTGTCGATGGCTCGACCATCATCACCTATGCTGCCGACAGCCACACCTTGTTCGGCGACCTGCAGTACCTGCCCGCTGCCGACCATCCCGCCGGAGCGATGCGCGAGATTATCGACTGGGACAGCGGTAAGCGCATGGGCGCCATTCCCGAGGTGCCTCACACCTATGCCGTCGTGGGCAACATGAACGAGCACCAAGTCACCATCGCCGAGAGCACCTGGGGTGGACGTGAAGAGCTTTGGGACCTCAACGGCAAGTCCATCATTGACTATGGCAGCTTGATGTACATCGCCTTGCAGCGTTCCAAGACCGCCCGTGAGGCCATCAAGTGGATGACCGAGCTGACTGCATCGCCGGCCATGCCAACAATCCCCGCATCTGGAAGTTCAACATGAAGGACAAGAAGAACGTGATGTACAGCAAGGATGTCATCTCGTTTGCCAAGAAGAAAGGCCTCTACAGCGGCAAGGATGCTGACTTCGCCTTCGCACCGGTTTACCAGAAGTTTGACGCTGGTGCCCTGCGCGGCTGCGATGCCCGCGTGTGGAGCTACTTCAACCGTTTCCACAAGGGCATGGACGCTTATCTGCCCTTTATCTACGGCAAGACCAGGGCTGATGAGGACGTGATGCCTCTGTACATCAAGCCCGACCGCAAGATCAGCGTGCGTGATATGCAGGAGATGATGCGTGACCACTTCGAGGGTACTCCGTTCGACATGACCAAGGATCCCGGTGCAACCACTGCCTATGGCGTGCCTTACCGCTGGCGTCCCATGGACTTTGAGGTGGACGGCGTGAAGTACAGCCAGGAGCGTGCCATCGCCACCCAGCAGACCGGTTGGGTGTTTGCTGCACAGATGCGTTCATGGCTCCCCGATGAGGTGGGTGGCTGTTTCTGGTTCGGCGTCGATGATGCCAACACGTCAGTCTTCGTGCCCATGTACTGCTCCATCACTCAGGTGCCCGAGAGCTATCGTCAGGGCAAAGCCGACATGTACAACCTGGATTGGGATTGCGCATTCTGGGTCAACAACTGGGTAGCCAACCAGGCTTATGCCCGCTATTCCCAGATGATTGGCGACATCCGCAAGGTACAGGGCGCCATCGAGGACAATTTCGCTAAGCAGCAGTCAGTCATCGAGGCACAAGCCACTTCGTTGCTCACTACCGACCGTGACGCTGCCATCCGCCTGCTGACTAACTACTCGGTCAATGCCGGACAGGACGCTACCGCACGCTACAAGAAGCTGGGTGAGTACCTCTTCGTCAAGTACCTCGATGGTAACATCAAGAAGGAGGAAAACGGCAAGTTCAAGCGCAACGAGTACGGCACTCCCGCATCGCCCACTTTTGCCGGCTACAACCAGGAGTACTACGACATGCTTATCAAGGGCCCCAATGGCGGTAACCGCCTGAAAGTGGAGGAACCGGTTTGGTTGGATCCCAAGGATAAAGCTCAAGATTAAGCTTCCATAGCTAAAAAAGCCGCATCGATATCACATCGGTGCGGTTTTTTTATCTGTTTACTTACTAATGATCTTTTTTGTGTTGTAATCAACTAATAACTAATTCACTTTTTCACATTGCAAAGGTACTGCCGTTGCTTAGGGCCCACAATCGCCAAAATCGGGCATATTGCGGCAATTTCATCATCATAATGGGGGATTTTGCGCTAAAACTTGGCAGATAACGGGATTATTACTAACTTTGTTTTTACTTTTGAACTTTAATGAAATGACGACTATGAAAAGAATATCTTTGATTCTCGCGCTGGTGCTTGTTGCCCTTGCCTCACAGGCTCAATTGCTGTGGAAAGTGACGGGAAATGGACTCGGACGGCCCAGCTATATCTTTGGCACGCATCACATGGCGCCCTCGACGATGATCGACCAGATCAAAGGGATGGATGCCGCTATCGCAGGATGTGACATCGTGGTGGGAGAGATTGAAAAGGACAGCCTGATGGCTCCAGAGGTGCAGTCGCGCATGGCACAAGCCATGATCGCTCCGGCCGACAGTACGCTCGACAAGTTGCTCTCGCCCGATGATTACAGCATCGTTGAGAAGGTGTTCGATAAGTACTTCAGCACCATGGGCGTGAAACTCAAACAGATGAATACCCTCAAGCCGAATGCCATCAGCACTCAGATGCAGGCCATGCAGGCCATCAAGTATTTTCCTAACTTCAATGCCAACAACCTGATTGACGTGGCTGTGCAGACTCGCGCCAACGAGGCGGGACGCCCCTCGGCAGGCCTGGAGAGTGTGGACGGACAAATCAACCTGCTGTTCAACGCACCGTTGGCTCAACAGGCAAAAGGTCTGGTAGAGACCTGCAAGCAGGATGAGTTCTTCCAGGTTCAGTCTGCCGCACTGGCCGAAGCCTATATGGAGCAGAATCTGGACAAACTGTTTAAAATCCTGACCGATATCTCGATGGGTGGTGACAGCGAGGAGATGATGGAAGCCCTTATCTATAGCCGCAACCGTGACTGGGCCGAGAAACTCAAGGTCATCATGCCCGAGCGGGCATGCCTGGTGTGTGTGGGCGCCGGACACCTGCCTGGCAACCAGGGACTGTTGCAGCTGCTTCGCAACATGGGTTACACTGTCGAGCCCATGCAGTAAAACGGTAATTTTTGATTACATGTTGTGCACATGGTAAAAATGCACTATCTTTGTCGCATTATTCAACAAAACAACATTAATTTTGGACCCTGACCCGTTATCGTGCCTATTATCGGTACTCTGCACAGCAGGCGGACATCCGCTTGTCACTTTCAACACCCCTACTGCGGGTAGCATCATTGCCATCATTGTAGCCCTGCTGGGACTTTTCCTCTCTGCCTTTAACTCGGGCAGCGAAATCGCCTATTTTTCATTGCTTCCCAGTGATGTTGACGATATTGAGGACACGCACCGCCGCGAGCGCGTGCGGGAGCTGCTGGCTAATCCTGAGAAACTGTTGGCGACCATCCTGGTGGGCAACAATCTGGTAAACATCATGATAGCCATCGTGCTGAACTATGCGATGAACCAGATATTTGACTTCAACAGCACGGTGCTCGATTTCATTGTTCAGACGGTAATCCTCACATTCCTCATCTTGCTCTTTGGCGAGGTGATTCCTAAACTATATGCCACCAACTTTAACGTCAAGTTCGCATCGATGGCTTCGGCGCCGCTCAAGGTGGCAGTAAAACTGTTCTCGCCGCTCACCGCGCTACTGGTGCGCAGCACGAGCCTCGTCAACAAGGTGGTGTCGTCCCAGACCGAGGAACTCTCGGTTGATGACCTCACACGCGCCCTCGAGGTGAGCGAGGTGAAAAATCCCGATGAGAAGGAACTGCTCGAGGGCATCCTGTCCTTTGGCGACAAGACCGTGAGCGACATCATGCGTCCGCGTGTCGATGTCGTGGATATTGATCAAGACGATGACTTTGACCAGGTGGTACGCAAGGTCATCGACACGGGTTACTCACGCATGCCCGTCTATGAGGATACGCCCGACAACATCAAGGGCATCCTCTATGCCAAGGACCTCTTGCCTTACATCGGCACACGCGACAATACCTTCAAGTGGCAGACCCTCATGCGTCCGGCCTACTTCGTTCCCGAGACACGAATGCTCGACGACCTGCTGGAGGACTTCCGCCAAAAGAAGATGCACATGGCCATCATCGTTGACGAGTATGGCTGCACCCAAGGCATCGCCACACTCGAGGACGTGCTCGAGGAAATCGTCGGAGACATCAACGACGAGTATGATACCGAGGAGAAATTCTATAACCGCATCAGCAAGGATACTTGGCTGTTCGACGGAAAGACGCTGTTGAGCGACTTTGCACGTGTCCTGGACATCGATGAGGAGGAACTGGGCGAGCATGCCGAGGAGGCCGAGACCATCGCCGGTTTCCTGCTGGATATCAAGGGAGAATTCCTGCAAGAGAAGGAAGTCGTGAAATATGAGCGCTTCACCTTCACCGTCATCAAGGTGGTCAAGCACCGCATCGCCAAGGTCAAAGTCACCCTCCACGAAAAATAATTAGGTCCCCTAAACCGCTGGCATTGGCGGTCTCAAAGCGGATGCCCCTCTAAACTCTAAACCGCGGTCAATGGCGGTCTCCAAGCGGATGCCCCTCTAAACTCTAAACCGCTGGCATTGGCGGTCCCAAAGCGGATGCCCCTCTAAACTCTAAACCCTAAACTCTAAACTTCTTGATGGTCATAAAAATGACCATCAAGAATAACTTGGCACGCATTTTGCTGCAAGAGGTTGCAGTATTAACCATTAATTTAGACTCAGGATGGCTATCAACAACATCAACCTCGATGACTACGCACAGTACTTCAACGACACCAAGTTGTGGAAGAAACTGAAGAAGGTGGCAAAGAAGGCGGGACGCAAGGCCGTCTATTATGTGCTCGTGCTGTATTATGTCTCGCGTGACCCGGCTGTGCCCACTGGATTGAAACTCAAGGTGCTGGGCGCGCTCGGCTATTTCATCCTGCCGTTGGACTTCATTCCCGATGTGATTTTAGGCCTCGGATTCACTGATGACTTGGCGGCACTGGCATGGGCGTTATTCACGATGAGAAAGCACATCACTCCCGAGATTGAGCGCAAGGCACGTGAACGCTTGCGCGAGTGGTTCGGCCCAGAGGAAGGCGAGGAGACCGACCTCACCATCCCGAATATCGACCCCAACGATCCCCGCATCATCGACGTCGATGCCGTGGAATATTGATAAAAAGGCTATAGAGGAATTCCCCTATAGCCTTTATTGTATCTATAAACTTCTATAGAATCTATTACTTCTATAGCCTCTATAGCACTTCAGTTATTTCACATAGAAATCACTGCTGACACCCACGCCGCCGGCTTTCAACTTGCCGTACTTGCCGTCGCCCTGATACTTCTGGGTCCAAACGCGCTCTGAGCACTTTTTGCCGAGTTCGTCCTGGGTAATGTAGTAGCCATAGATATTGCGTCGCTCGGGCACAATACCCTTCATCACAACATCCCAGTCGTTGCTGGTGATGATTACGTCGAGTACTTTGGGGTCATCGGCCTTGGCGATGGCAAGTGCCTCGGCTTTGAACTTGGCATGCATGGAACCGGTCTTGGGCATTGCCTTGTACTCGATGTTCTCGGGACTGTTCTGCGCGATGGCTTGATCTGCTGCATTGGCATATACATTCTGGTTGTAGTACATGTATTTTTGATTATTACTGTACTTCTCGCCGACTTCGTCCCACAGCAGATGGATGTCCTTGGTGAAAATCTGGAACAAGTGCATCTGTTTGGCACATTTTTTTGCACTCTCCAGGTCTGCATCGTTCAGGTAGGAACCTTGTCCGCCGAGGGTGGCGAAGACATATTTGCCGTTACGACTCACTAGGATGATGCCTTGAGCCGAACCTTTTGCACGGTACTTGTTCGCCGTCATCAAGCTCCCTTTGGTTGAAACGCTCACAGCACCATTAGCATCTTCGGTGACTTTCGTGCTGTTGATCAAGACGTTGGTCCA
>CACYAW010000044.1 GCA_902772455.1 uncultured Bacteroidales bacterium | reverse complement strand
AACATTTATTTTTCTATTACGTTCCACACCTTCTCGAGATGAAGATTTTTTGCCGAGTGTTGACGTTCCAATAGCCACTTGAATCTGAGCCTTTGTATATACGCCATGCAGTTTGAGAGGGAAGTCGACAAGTTGTGAATTGTCAGGCTTCTCTAAAGCAACCTTATCTTGCAGCAGCAATGGCAACACCTCCTTCAGTTCTTCACAGAAGCAGCGATCAGCCGCCAAAGCATCAACCATTTCTTGAAGGCTGGAGAAACGGCTTGGTCGATGCGATTCAACTGATCGACTTGCACCCTAAAGTTTTTTTGAGCCAGCTGCTCAATAAAACTCAGATAACTATATGAATCAGTTGCCAGCCACTTACGGAACACTGCGCGACCCAGTTCTTCATTGAACTGGGATTTTTCATGTTCAATTTCATTGTCAAACATGAGCTGATTCCAAGTTCTCCCACGATAAAGTTTGTCCAATGGAATTTGATAAATCTTGACGAAGTTGGTGAGCGTGAGAGGTACAGAGTGGTTCCTTTCGAAATTCTGCACTAGAGAATTAATTCGCCTTGCAGTGAAGCGTTGAACGGCACCTCTGATGTTGCTCATGATATACTCTTTTGCCTTGGGCTCAAGCATAATGCGGCACCCTAACGGTAAATGAGGACAATCACGCTCCATTTCTTCTACTACGCTCATCGACGTACGGCCCAGCATCACTCTCATGCGGTCGGTATAGTTGAACTCAGCTCGGCTGTTTCCCACATAGTCGAAGATATCCACATGCGTCTTGCCTTCTGCTTTACGCAGGCCTCGACCAAATTGCTGGATGAACACCGTAAGACTCTCGGTTGGACGAAGGAACAATATCGTATCAACCTCAGGAATATCAACACCCTCGTTGAACATATCCACAACAAACAGGTAGTTGATTTCCTTGTTCTTCAACCGGTTATAGAGGACAGCTCGCATAGGTGCATTTTCACTGGTTAGGTAATCTGCCTCCAAACCGCAAAGCGTGAACTTTGAGGCCATGAATTTAGCGTGCTGCTGGTCAACACAGAAACATAAAGCCCTGACACTTCTTATGTCGGGAAGATATCTCTCAAGTGACTTCAGAATTACAGCAGTACGTGCATCATTGTAGGTATATATACGAGACAATTCTGATGCCACATAGTGCCCTTTGTCCCAAGCCACCTCTGAATAATCCACAGAGTCTGTGATGCCATAATAATAGAATGGAGCAAGCAGCCTCTTGTTCAACGCATCATCAAGCCGGATTTCTGCAGAAATGGTTCCATCAAAATCCTGGGTAATATCCTCACCATCCATGCGCTCGGGAGTTGCTGTCAGACCAAGAAGGATTTTCGGCTTAAAATAATTGATGATCTTGCGATAGCTTGAAGCTGCTGCATGGTGAACCTCATCAATGACAATGTAGTCATAATAGTCCTCAGGCAACTGCAAACCATCCAGACGGTTGTTCAACGTATCTTTAGAAGCGAATACGTATTCATAGTTAGTCGGTTCTTCACCTCCGAACCACTTCTCTCCAAAGTTATAGTCATTGAGAACAAGTCTAAACGTCTTGAGGCTTTGCCGTAGGATTTCTTCACGATGAGCCACAAATAGTAAGCGAGCTCGTTCATGACTCTCTGCAAAAGCCTTATAGTCGCTAGCCGCCATTACGGTCTTACCGGTACCTGTTGCAGCAACAACAAGGTTCCGCCAGTGGCCTCTGACTTCTCGCTCAACTTGTAACCGTTCCAGGATCTCCTGCTGGTAGTCAAATGGACGTATTAGTTGAAGCAGACTAAAGTCTAACTCATTATTTGTCACTCCATTGAGAGCTGCCTTTAACCGCTCATCATCTTCACCTTTAATGAACGTTTCGTAGCCTTCTGCCCACCAGGATGCATCAAATGCGCCCAAGATGGTTTTCATCATTCTGGGCTGTTCCATCTGAGTAACTTTTACGTTCCACTCAGCACCAGTGTCTAGGGCTTGTTCTGAAAGATTGGATGAGCCAATATAAGCAGTGTTGAATCCTGTTTTGCGAAGGAAAATATAGGCTTTTGCGTGCAATCGTTCTGAAGCCGTGTCATAGGTGATCTTGATTTCAGTATTCTTTAAAGCCGATAATTGCATGACTGCGTCGTAATCGGTAGCCTGCATATATGTGGTGGTAATAACCTTGAGTAGTCCTCCTCTATTGGTGAATTCCTTAAGTTGTGGTAGAATTAAGGCAAGACCACGTTTTTTGATAAATGATACCATCAAATAGATCTCATCAGCTGATGCAATCTCTTTTTGAAGTTCAGTATACATCTTCATGCCTTTTCCCGTAAATAGGGCACCGTTTACTAAGCCCTGTAACGGCATTATCTCTTTAAGGCGGTTAGCTAGGTCTGGGTAGTCTGATTGGGTCTTATCAATGACTGCCGTCAAAATCTTAGCCTGTGCAGACAACAAATTACCCGATTCCAAATGAAACTCCTTAACCAACTTGCGTATAATCGTGTTGGCTAGTTCTATGCCTTTCTTTACGGAATTATTCTGATGATTATCTTCCTCATCATCAACATTAGTATCGGCTATATCAGCAAGTACTTGTTCAAAAATGCTCGTAAGATACATCGAGAGCAATTTAGCTACCTCATGTCTTTCAATGACTCTTTCACCAATATAGAATCGCGTTCGATCCATCGAAGAGATTTTCTCCTCGAATAATTGGTTGATTATCTGCTCATATATTCCTATCTCCATATGCAAGAGATTTAATGTATTAACAAAACTCCTTAGCGGTTCTTGCAAACCGACCAAAGCTCATTTAACCATGAAGGAGTTTGTTATGTCGTTGTCCATTGGTCTTTTGCTGGTTTATACCCATAAGTATAATGGTGAAGGCATATTTACAACTTTTTTAGGATCTTGCCCCAAAAACAGACGAAAAACTGATTCACGCAGCAAGGATAGACCAATGCTGTGCCATATGTGGGAATCACAAAAAGGAAAAAGCTTAGATTTTCGTATGGATTTCCTTGGTTGAAAATGAAAAATAATCTACCTTTGTAACTGTGTTTTTTACACATGTTATGAACAGTCTTTAAGAACCTGATAATAGGAGTTTTGAGTGTTTTTTTTACATTTAACCTGCTGAATGACTGGGTTAAAAACTGCGAATAAATGATTTTACAATCAGAACTTTTTGACAATTAATATAATAATCATATGAAAACATGAAGGTTAATTATTACAAACTATTAAAGATTTCCAATGAGACAGGAGCAGCCGCAATTGCCAATTTTGATTTTCTTGATAATATTCATAATTATGTTATGAGCATTCTGGTAAAAACGGCTAATGCAAACATTGAGCGTAAATACAAGTTTAATAAACATTTGAATACGACTCAAGAGCAAATACGTAATCTAATAACAACTGAGGGTGAAAAGTTGGACGCAACGATACTAGAAATGGGGAACCATCTTGCTGCAGTTGAGAAAGAATTCAATGAAAATCACCAACATTTAAAAGGCAAAATCCCATACGGTGTTTTATTAATTGCCTATGTTGATATGGAAACTGATGAGAGGGATTTTAAAGTTATTATCCTTAAATCAGACTACGATGAGTTCATTGCTGAAAATACTGGACAGCAGACTGCCGGATTGTCTGTAAATAATCAAATATTCAAGACATGTCAGTTCAATATCAAATGGCATGAAAATGAATATGAAATCTTGCAGATTGCGGCTTCCGATTCGACTAAGCGGCAGGCCGCATATTGGCTGAAAGATTTCCTTGAGTTAGAAGTCATTAGACAAGACAAGGAGAATACAGAAAAAGCATACGAGCAAATAAAGAAAAAGATACTCAATCCACTTATGTCAGATCATAAGCCAGATTATCTAATACTATACAATAGTACAATATCATATATGAGGTCTGAAGGTATGTTTGACCTTGATTATTATAAGGATGAAATTATAGGAAACTACACACCATACGATGACACTCTCAAGATTGATGTACTTAAATCTAGAGTTGACCAACTTAGGGTTGGTGATAAGTTTGATGCTCAATTCACTAAAGTGCCCTCGGCCATAACAGATAAGATTAAGCAAATAATCAAATTGACTGATGAGATAGAACTGAAGATCAAACAAGAGATACCAGGAATGGAATCAAAGATATTGCCCTATGAACAGGGCCCAAAGAAAGGTATAACCATTATTAGCCCTGATGGTTATGAATATGCAAGAGGTATCAAAAGAAAAAAACAGGAATCAGCGTTATGAATAGTTTTGTATATGAGATTGCACGAATATTCTCATCCTCTCCACAGGAAATAGTCACAGAGTCAAACGAAGACCTGGATGAGCTGACCGCTTATTATAGCATAAATCAATTTGACAGACAACCGCCACATAGTCTTAACCTAGATGGTCTTAGTGAAAGAGATATTTTGACCATAGGGTTATTTGACGGAGTAGATGAAACTGCAAGCGAGCAAATAATCTTTCGTACAGATAGACATGAGGAGTGGGAGAACTTTATTCAGTACTTTAACAATATGGATAAAGATGATCCGATTAAGATAAAAATAAGTATTACAAAGAATCTCCAAAAGGGGACACAGTCAGTTTATTGCCCAGATTTATTTACCAAATATTTGAAGAGCTACAACTTGAAAGGTTTTTTGTCATTATTTAACGATATCTGCAAGAATCATAATACAATCTGTTTTGAATATCAGGAAGGATCCATTTCTCTCATAGGATCTTCTCTTGCATTTGTAAGCAAGGGTCACGTACCGGTTTTCCGGCCAAAACCCATCCTAAATATAGATGTCGTAACACAAGGTAAGTCTCTGTGTTGTAATGACCTTATTTTCGAGAACCTGCTACCAACAGATTTTGAATTGAGTGGGACTGATCATAATGACAATGAATTATTGCCCCTGTTCAAAAACGCAGCATTATTATACTCCTTGTGTTTCCTATTTGACTTCATATCGATCAGAGATGATGAACTTGAATACAAACTAAATGGTTATAAGACAATAACCGGACACATTAGTGTTGATTCTGTTGAGAATAGTAAAGTTGATACAGACTCATGGGCTAAGTACTTAGAAATCTTCAAATGGCAATATAATAGTGGAAACCTTACAGATAAATCTGCAATAGCCAGAAATATTATTTCATTGAACATTGTTAATGAAACGACATTGTCATTACGTGAAGGGGCATTTGATGCAATAAGTTCAAACTATAGAATATATGAAAAGGAAAATGTAAAACAGTATATAGAAATAAGGAACAATGTCTCGAATCAACTGAGAGATTACCAAAAGTATATAATAACTATCTATGACGATTTTGAGAGCGCTTTTAAGAAACTATTTTTCTCATTTTTGACTTTTGCATTTACAACGGCTATTATTCGAGTTTTAGCCAAAAACATTGAAGATAATGTATTAGTCCCAGATACAATCATAATATTATTGCTAGGTTTTTGTTTTGTATCGTTTATTTACTATTTCTATGCTCGTTGGGAAAGGAATAAGAAGGTTAAACTGTTTGATAAACAATACAACGACACTCGTAAATTCTATGAAGAATTGCTTAGTGAAAAAGAAATGTCAGAATTATTTACTGACGAGCGGAATAACGATGGCACTTATAGGGCTTTTATTGAAGAGCGGACATGTTATTATGATTATTTATGGATGGGGGCTAATCTAATTTTCTTTATTGTATTACTATATATAAAGTATTTCATTAATGGCGTATCATGATTTATACAGAATATATTGCAATAAAGGATTGTATAGTCCATAACATAGGAAATAAAGGATTAGATCAAGGTATTGCTCTATCTAATGAATCAATTAATTTGGATGATAAAACCGGCATGATTTTGGGGCAATATATCTTAGGACAAATTGTTTCCGATGGCTATTACGAGTTTTGGCATGAATCAGATTTATCACTAAATGAGATTTATACATATGTAAAGAATTGTTTTGAAAATGATTCATCCTTTATCGATGCGAGTAAAAATATAGCCCGACACCTCTACTCTTGCAGTATACATCCGAGAATCAAAAGTGGAGAGCTTTGTATAGTGTATTTCAAAAATGTTATTGTTGATACTATTACCTGCAATGCAATCGGACTTTTTAAATCTGAGAACAAAGATACGTTCCTAAAGATGATTAAAGAGGGCTCACACACTGAAATCATTACAGAGACAGGCATCAATATTAATAAAATAGACAAAGCTGCAGTCGTTTTTAATACAAAAACTGACTCGGGCTATTGGGTAGCGGTTATTGATAAAACAAATAAAGCATCTGAAGCAAAGTATTGGACCGATGATTTCTTAAAAGTAAGGCTATGTCGAAACAGTTATAATCAGACTGAACGTCTGATAGCAATGACAAGAACTTTTGTGTCTCAATTGCCTGGAGATATGAGTAAATCTGAGAAAGCCGTGATTGTAAATAGGTCAATGACAGCAGTTGATGCTCAGTCTGTAAGTATTAATGAATATGCTATGGCTACTTTTAAGAATGTGGACTTAGCAGAGAGCTTTCAAAAGTATCTTGAAAAAAAGTCAACCGATGAGGGTGTGTGTTTTGACGAGGAAATCACAATTTCTCAGCAAGCTGTAAAAAAGAAGACAACGACTTCAATTACAACAGTAAAGCTAGACCAAAACTTTGATATTCGAATACATGGTGGAGAACAAATGATTGAGCAGGGTTATGATGAAAACCGTGGACTAAAATACTATAAATTTTACTATAGGGAAGAAAGATAACTAAAAAAGCAAAATACCACCAATGTTTAGATGGGTGGCTCTCCCCAAGAATAATCTTTTTGCAGAAAAAGGCTGGTCATTCCCTTGGTTTAGCGGGAAAATGACCAGCCTTTGTAATGGTGTTATTTATACGCTATTCATAAACACTTCTTTAGAGGCTACAATGAATAACGAGATTAATTCAACTGTCTATTGGGGGTATTTCAATCACATCACCTTCATTTGTAATTCTCCTACAAATACTTCTCATACTGACGCAGTATATCCGCTGTAAGTTTTGCCAATGGCCTTTTGTCTGAATCGCTCAATTCAGTATAATTTCCCCATATCATTCGATCTAAGTCAGCTGCTGTATGCACTATTCCTTGGAAATCCTTGAGAATAGCAAGGTAGGTAGCAGGGTTATATGCTTGAATCTTATCTAATATATCCTTCACATAGTCTGTGTGCTCGTTATACAGTTCAATAATCCCCAACTTTTTAATGTTCTCGTTCTCGTTCTCAATGATGATGACAGGCTTTCTAGGGAAATCCCCTGTAGAGGTGTCCACTTTGAATATCGGTCCTATGCCTCTCGCAAGTTTTATCCATGGATTAACTTCCAATTTCTGCACTTTCTTCAAATGGTTGCATTGAGGGCATGAGGGCACCAGGTTATAGAATGACAGGATAAGCGAGGGATGTTCAGCTTCTGGGAAGAAATGATCAAATTCTGGCCGAATCTGTATAGTTCGATTTTTAGTACGTTTATTTATGGTAGTCGTGTAATTAATATTACAGTAAGGGCAGACTCTGACGCCAAGCCTTTTCATCAACCAATAGCCATTCTTGTCCTTATTGTCCTTTTTCTTATTGTCGTTTTTCTTATTGTCGTTTTCCTCATTGTCGTTTTCCTTTTGCATGAATCTATTATAGATTTCACGCATCCGAAGCACAAATATTCCATAACTTGTTGTTTTCCACATACCATTGTTTTTCGATGCGTCATATTTCTTTTTCTCTGCAGCAAATTCATCTGAGAATTCCTTACTCTTATTCTCTAAAGAATCTGGTGAAGCCAGAAAAAAATCACGACCATTGTTTTGGCCATTTTGAATAAACCTCATCATTTCATCTGCCATAGGGTCTTTTATTGACCATTTCCCATTATCATCAATCCATTTAACTAAGCGGTTAAAATACTGCTCAGCTATCGCCCTTTTCTCGGCTTCAGGTATTCTTATGTCCACCATATAATTTTTCCTCCAGTTGTTCTATGCGTTCCTCCAAACGCTTGTATTGAATGCTGTTGATTGACTTATTGAGACCAAACAGTTTGTACAATTGTGTCTTTAACAAAGGTTCACTTACTAGTTTAATCTCCTCAAGCAACTCTGTACTGCAATCTCCCTTGTGCAACCTCTCGAACATTTTATTTATTTTTTTCTCAGCAAATTCACCCATTGGCACTCCTTCTAAGAAGAATCCATTTTGCAACAAAGCGTGGATGTTTGCCCCAAATGTATTCTCCTGCATAACATATACCGGTACGCCTTTTTTCAAAAACAGCACATTGTTCTTAGGTATATCGGTTAACACAATGGGAGAATGTGTTACAATTATGATATTGATGGCCTTGATGTTGTCCAATTTCACCTGCTCTATCCATCGCATCATCTGATAAACATATTGACGCTGATATTCGGGATGGAAATAAAGCTCTACCTCTTCAAGAATTAGATTCACATATGAATACTTTATGGGGTCCTTTGCATCCAGATGATAATTCAGATTTCGAAGATGATAGATGTAAGTACTTATAGAGTTAAGCAGCTGTAACTCACCTGAACTCATATCAGACATCCTAAAAGTAGTCTTCCCTTCTTCAACCAATATCTCACCTTCAAAAATTGGAGGAGGCAACAATGCGATGGTTTCTTCACTGCAACCTTCTTTTTCTTTTGCATCTTTTATAAAGCCATGCAACTGATCGAAAGTCACAAAGTGATCAAAACCAAAGTCACGCCCTGTTTGACTGTCGTCTATTCGGTTTGTATCGAATGTATTATACCATAAATAATTAATGGTTTGCCGCAGTTTTAGTGTATCATACTTCTTTTCAAGATGTTGCTGTTCCTTATCTGTGAACATCGACTCAAAGCATTGTTGTAGTTTCCAGCCATCACTATCATTTATGTCATCAAACAGATAGAAGTAACGATTTATATCGAAAATATCCTGGAATCGCTTGTACTGTGAGATAATTGAGATGGTTTTATATATTACATACAATCGTGCCTGACAACCTTCATCTCTTTCAATACTCTGATCAGTATATTTTTCTATGGCCTCAGAAAAAGAATACTCTGAAAACCATCTTCGTTTAGACCAAAATTCACAAACGTCAATAATGAGCACAAGACGCTGAAATTGGAGTCCTGTCAGTCCTGTAGTTGATATTATTTGGGAAACACTATCAAGTGAATTACGTATTTTTATTTTATCCTGCTCATTATTAAAATATAAATCAATATAAGATTCAAATTTATCTTTTGCTTCTTCCAGATAATGCTTCAGATCAGTGTCCTCGTACGAATGATAATCAAAACCATTGTCATTATAAATTTTCTCCATTATCCGATCAGCAAGTATAAAAAGAGAATGATATTTTTGCCAACACTCAGAATGTTGCAGCCAAAATCTCATATGTCTTATAAAGAGGCTTTCGGCGTATTTTCTATCTTCAACACTATTAATAGCAAAAAGAAAATCTTGCAAAAAATCAGTAGATCTTTTCAAAGCAGTGGACTCCCAAGTGCTCAGGAAATATTCGCGAAGTGTAACGGTTTCTAATTTTGACTTCTCTTCCAGATTGAAGGCAAAGCCTTTAGCTGTTTTTTTATCATTAATCACGCGAGCAGCAGAATCGTTTCCCGTGTCAGCGTATAGAGCCATGAGACGTTGATAACATAAATCCTCTTCGCAGTTTACATCAAAGTTTCCTTCAGTTCTCATTGGATTCAACACCAATGGCATCTGGTAGCCGTCATTATTATGGAACACCCTGTTTATCCAGCATTCATTCCCTCCACCTTCTAGTTCAAAACACCTTGAATTGTAAGCATAGATGGAATAATTAGCCACTATGGTATAGAACAACAGATCCGAGTGCTTCTCTAAGATTTCTTTGTTACCTCGTTTTGCAAATGATGCTATTATTTTCCCATTAGAACATTTGATTTCATATAGTATTTCACCTATCTCATAATACAGAACAGCTTCAACACCTTGTATCTGAGTAAGAGTTTCTTGATCGTCACGGAATCTGTATGCTACAATAAAGTTATATATGATTCTTAGCATTAGTTCCACAAGCGAACTTTTGCCATCTCCATTCTTTCCTACAACAGCAGAAATGCTAATTGTCGGGATCTGTTCCCTCATATCATGTCCTTCGATTTCATGTAGTATCGAAAAGAAATCTTTGGGCGGTTCACCATTCTCTTTTTTCTTGGAGATGGTTACCCAGTCGTTTTTCTCATTATATCGGTCCTCATAATCGTTGCATAGAAAGTAAGTCACATCTTCCTTCAATCCTCGCCTAATGTGCGATTTGCAACCGTTTAGTACCCTAAGAGCAATTATTCTAAAGCTATACATAACATCGTTGTATTTGGACCAGATTAAGCTATTTAATTACATATTTTTATTATCATTTATTTCAGACTCTTCAGGTTTCTTCATATAGAACCGATAACCCAAAGAGAATTCGTTGCTACATTCCAGTTTATGCTTAAAAGCTTGTATAAAATAAGGATAATATTTATTGATAGACTTTTTAAAATTATAATGTTCGCCATCTTTAAGATCATAATTTTCACTCTCTATCTCTGGTAAGTCTTCTTGACGAAGGAACGCGGCAGATGCTTCCATCTCAATCAAGCCAAGAGAGTTGGTACGCAGTGTGTGATTTTTGGGGTCAATAATAGATTTGTTCAGTTGCGTATTTTGCTTGTACACCAATAAGTCGGCGGCATCCTTTATTCTTTTTTCTCCAGTATTATCAGCACACGAAACAGAAATATCATCATTACCCGTTGTGGTTTTTGACGCATCTTTTATCTCAGTTAGACCAAAGTATGAGACGTATTGATCATCTCTCTTGATATTATCTATCTCCTTTTTTAATTCTTCATCATCCATAGTTATCGGGACATTATCCCATATTTCCACACGGTAATATTTGTCCTCTCCAGTAAAAGGGTGTTCCAAAGGCTTATCAATAAAATTAACAGTAAATTCAACAACAACTTGATGAACAGGCTTAGCTGAATTGCGGATTATATTTTCCAGGATATTATAGAATGCCTGTGCACCTAAAGGACCTGCCGGGAGGGATACTTTTATATCATTTTTTTCATTTAAAGGAACCCCATCATGAAAAAAAACAATTTTATACTTATAGTTCTTTTTGCCTGAAATATGGTTGAGCAATAATCTATTAGCATCCAATTCTTTGAACAGCTTACCATAAACAAAGCTACTTTCTTCATTTTCAGCGATATGACGGGTGGCTTCATTTAAGTATTGGCAACGATCAGCAACATAGGAAAATAAGTTGGCAACTTGCTGACGATAATTATAAAGTGGAATTAAAATGTCACTGGTATATGCCTTTTCGTTTTTAATAAGCTTAAGAAAGTTTGAATATTCCAAAGATTTTTCATCTCTTACGTGTTTAAGAACATTGGGGACAAGATTATTTGCAATATTGCGTACAAATACTTGAGAAATGGCAGCACGGGTGGATTGACGATAAATCTCGATATCTTTGCTTAATTCTAAATTATAGCTGAGTTCATTAGACAGCAACCCATCTATCTCTTTAAATGTTGCATCAATAGCTTTATTTTTAAATTTTAATTTACATCCTTCTTTCATCGAGCACTTTTCGCAAGGCATACAGCAGCGAACTTTATTAGCTAATCCATATATGGGTTTTTTCAATACAACCCAAACGGCGCTTCGATGGTTTCCTTCTTCTATCGAAGAAACCAACAAACAACCGCCTATTTTTTTCTTTGCCAAAGTATTAGCCCATTCATCTGTTTTAAATGGCTTTTTTGCAACAATCTCCTTTATAGGCGTATCAAACTTATCCTCTTCGCCTGGTATAATTTCATTTTCTTTTTCGCTAATATTGCAAACTTCTTTTATGCTTCTTTCAAAATATCTATAATCAGTATTTTTATCCTCCCTTTTTGGAAACAACGTTTCTATGTATTCCTTCCCCCCTCTTATCACTGTTTTAAATAAGAAATGCTTTTCCTCCTCATTATTATTAATGACTTCGTCATAATAATAATGGCCAAAATCAAACACAAAAACTTCATTATTCAATTTTTCTAAGATCTTATTAATGCGGTTTTTTGTTTCATCAATATTCTTCCCGCTATTGTATAATCTTCTTCCGTTGGTAGTTTCGTTCTTGGAGGGTGCTACCTGATGTACTGAATCTTCACTCATATTTTTGTTGCTTTAATTGAAAATAATAAAGGATAGATATCTTCAAAGTCTTTAACTCTATATAATCCGTCTTTTCCCTTTACAAGATTTGGGAACCATTCTTTAGGCAAGTAAGGATATTCTTGGAAATCATTAATCTTTAATCCATTGTTTTTTAAAGACCTTATTATTTCTGCTATGCTGTGATTCCAGTTATACTCTATCGTTTCTATATCACTATTGTAGTCGGCATAAGTGCCATGCCATTCTCTTTTAAATGGCTCATCAGAATAGAAATAGCTTCTCCTGGTATCGGACAGCAAGCAGTCAAGCGTATGAAGCAGCGGATGGAAATCCACAATATAGAAAAAGGCATTGTTTGCCATCATTTTTGAAATACCCTTGGCCCATTTATTTAAATCAGGAAACCAACAGATACAGCCGTAAGAACAAAATACGATGTCAAACTCTTCTACTATTCTGTCAAGATCATATATATTTGCTTCAAAGAATCGTGTAGATACATTTAACTCTTTGGCAAACTTCCGAGCTTGTTCAATTGCCTTCGGTGAAAAATCAACCCCGAGGACTTCAGCTCCCATTTTGGTTAATGAGATAGAATCCAACCCAAAATGGCATTGCAAGTGTAGGATGCGCTTGTCTTTTACATCTCCTAAACCGTCAATCTCAATTCTATTTAATGAAGTCCCTCCCTTTTTGATCTCATCAACATTATATAGTGAAGAAGCAACATGCACAGGAGTTTTTTTATCCCAAGCATTCTTGTTTATCTTGAAGTAATCATTGACTGACTCCGATTTCATAGCATAGATACCGATTTTATCGCTTTGATAAATTGTTTCTTGTCTCTTGACTTTATGGAATCATAAGTCATCACCTCATCAGTTCCTCTAGATAAACAAGGAATTAAATTGCCTGACGCTGATAGCCTCAATGGGAAAATGCCTTCTAAGCATTCATCTTTATGTGAGCACTTAGAACAAGCCTTAAATATATTTTTACTCGACGCTGTATTAAACCTTAATAATACCTCGGCTCCATTATCTAAATGGAGCAGTTTTTGTGAGAACTCCTCGCTATCAGTAATAAATTCCTCTTTCTTTATGCCAAAGCCCTTCATAAAACCATATAGATCATCAAAGGAATACACATGATCACCAGGTCTCATATTATATGGCAGCCTAGGTAATAACAATACTCTTATACATCTGTCTCTTGCAAAAGACAAGACGTCTTCAAACTCATCTGATCTATCAAAATTATTTAATATAAAATTGATTTTTATATTATTAAATCCACACTTAATTGCCTCATCAATACCATCCCTGAGCCTATCAATGTCATTCTCTCTTCCGTTACAATACTTCTTAAACACATCTTCACGAAATGAGTATATACTTACATTAAGCCTATCCAGTCCGGCATCAAAAAGAGCTTGACTACAAGCCTGCAATCTCAATCCGTTAGTGATCAATGAAATGTCTTCAGCGCCTATTTCTTTTATTCCTTTAATAATCAAAGGCAAATCATCCCTTAACGTGGGTTCGCCTCCGGTCAGTTTAAATTTCTTAAAACCTAAATTTATCGCAACTTCCGAAGCCCAAATAAAATCGTTGGCATCCAATAAAGTAGCAGGAACACCGGTTTCTTGCCCCTCCTTGTGACAAAAGTAACATCTTAAATTACATTTGTCTGTCAATGATATGCGAAAATATTGAGTGTGCATTTATTGCTCCTAGTTAAATTTTTTATGAAAATCCATTAAGTAAGGTTTTGTTTTCTTATGAAAGTTCATGACAAACGAGTTGTCATAACACGTACTTATATCAAAATCTTTAGGCACTTTACCTATCAGTTTTAATACATCATTAAAATTGTTCCAACTACTATCACTTGCATATAACACCCTATCGTCTTCACCCCGGAAATACTCCGCCCCTTTTTCAAAGGCCAATTTTTCTCTTTTTTCATCTAAGTTCTTCGGATCATGGCTGATCAATAATTGCACAGCATTATCAGGGTCAAGCAGGGCCTTTTCCCACCCTAATGCAATACTTGAAACCACTTGCTGAACAAGTTCTGGATACTGTTCTATGGTTTTTCTACGCGTAAAATATACGGCTCCAAGAATTGAAACCCCATAATCTTGAGGATAAATAATATTGTAATCTTTATTATTTATTTGAAGTGTGACTTCTTCATCATAGGTAAATCCAGGACGAACATCATATTTTCCCAATAAAAAAGTCTGTAAGTCAAATGGCACATTCTCTTCTTCTGCCGAAATACCATTTTTCTTTTTCAAAGCATGATAAATCGTTTCAGTCTCAGTACCTAATAATATACCTATTCTTTTACCTTGAAAATCTTTCACAGAATGAATGTTCTTTTCTTTCAATGACAAGAAGCAAGTTGCTGATTTATAATTCACAACCCCAATAGCGACCAGATCAGCATTAGTGTTTAAATTTGCAGCAACAATGGCCTCTGCTCCAGCTACACCAAAGAGATACTTGTCTGACAAAACCATTTGTACTGGATCAATATTATCGGCCCCATCCACTATCTTAAATTGAAGTCCATAGAGACTATCTGCGATTTCTTCGGCATATAATCCACCAATGTAACCAGTCCAAGGGAACCAACCTTCAATAAGGCTTATCTCTTTTTGCCTTTTATGAACAGCTTGCTTCTTCTGGCAACTGCTTACAATCACCAAAAAAGCACACAGAATTATTAAAGCGATTCTTTTCATATAAATTATTGTTTATTTTGTTTATACCAATATCCCAGTTTGTTTTCAATTAATACAACAAGCACATACAATAATCCGCCTAATACAGCAGATAACACTATAGACGACATTATTAGTTCAGGGTTTAATCTTTTAGTCGCTAAATAAAGATTCTTGCCCAGGCCTATCTTGGCTCCGCAAAACTCAGCCATAATTGCTCCAATCACAGCCAATGTTGAGCTAACCTTCAAGCCTTGCATGATGCTTGGTAGCGACAATGGGAAATAGAATTTAATGATTTTCTGAGTTGTGGATATATTATATATTTGCATCAATTCAGTTATACTTTTAGGAATAAGATTAACTCCATTTGCAAAATTAATAAAAATAGGAAAGAAGCACAGCAGGGCTGCCATCATAATTTTAGCAGTTAACCCGATGTCGAAAATTAAAGCAAACAGAGGAGCTAATGTGATTAATGGTATAACTTGTGATGTTACAGATAAGGGGAGAACTATATCCATTAATTTTGGAAAGTAAAAACACAACACCATAAGAGCGAAGCTAAAAAGCGTTGCTATTATTAAGCCTATTAGCGATTCGACCAAAGTGACTGCTGTAGATTGAAGCAAAAATGATATATTTTTCACTAAAAAAGCAACAATCTTAGAAGGGAAACTAATGAATAATTCAGCATCAGTGCCCCTGGCAGCAAACTCCCAAATCAATAAGAGCAGTCCTGCTAAAACTACTAATAATATGATGTTACCTTTCTTTTTCATTTGTCAAACTATCACTTATTATGAGCTTACTGATGCCTTGTTTAAGGTCTTCTAATCCCGCCATAGGATTCTCATCAAAGACCCTAGGAAGAGGAACTTCTATAACAAAATCTTTTATTATATGTTTGTGTTTACCTAAAACAAAAATATGATTGGCCAACGTCAAAGCTTCTTCAATGTGATGTGTTACAAGTATCGTTATCGGTGATGTTTCTTCACGTAATAATTCCAGTTCTTTATATAAACTAGTTCTCCAATATTCATCTAAACCGACAAATGGTTCATCCAAAAACAACACCTTAGGTCTTGTGACAAAAGTTCTTGCCAATTCGACCCTTGTCCGCATTCCACCGGAAAGTTCTCGTGGCAATTTACTTCTATCATTAAACAACCCTACTTTGGATAAGAAATATTCAGCCGACTCCATATTTGTTTCTCCTTTTAATTTAAGGGGAAGTTCCACATTTTGTTGTACAGTTAAATATGGAATAAGAGAGTCTTCTTGAAAAATAAAACCTATACTTTTAGTATCAATCAATTGCTCAGGAGATAAACCATTAATCGACACCTTGCCATGCAGATCATTGTCCTTGTTCTGTCTGATCAAACCTGACATTATTCGCAATAACGTTGACTTGCCTCCTCCTGAAGCCCCTACAATTGCTATAGAGTTGGCTTGAGAATGCAAATTTAGGTCTTTTAAGACATATTCTTTTGCATTGAAAGCAAAAGTCAAGTTTTCTACAATAATATTCATAAATAGATATATTGAGCAACACTCTAGCATTGCAGCACGTAGCATATTGAGAAAGCAAAAACAATATGCTAATTGCTTTTCAGTATTTCTATTCTATTGCTATTCATTACAAAAAGTGTGATAAAAAACAAGAGTTATTTCAATATCTCTAAATGAGATAATAAAATCCAATGCATAAATACTGCAACACACTAGATTGTTATTTTGTAATATCATGAGCAACAATAAGTTACCAATGAATTTGTCATATCAAATTTTAAGTTTACCTGGGTGTTGCAATTACAAGCAAACAAAAAACCTTCTATGAAAAGACAAAGGTAGGCATAAAATCTGAGAAAAGCTAACCTTTTGGCATGATTTTTCACTTAAAGAATCAGTTTGACTAGATAATGGCAATATAGCCGAAAACGTATAGGGACGTTGCCGTTTGTCGTGCATACTGGGATTATTATAATATAAACTGGCCTAATTTCCACCTGACTGACTTTTTGTGTCTATTATAATAATTCACATCAAAAAATAATAGGTCATTTTCTTGGCTAAACAAGGAAAATGGCTACCTTTGTGGTGGTGAAATTCTTTGTACACTTTTTATGTACAGATCTCTTGAAACCCCGATGAATAAAGGGTTTTCATAATTCTCCAAAAATTATATGTACAGATCTCTTGAAACCCCGATGAATAAAGGGTTTTCATAATTCTCCAAAAATTATGAGTTCGAACCTATATCTGCAATTACCGTGCCAACTTTGATGGTGATTTGGTTGGAATTCTTGAAAGGTCGTTGATGGAGGTGCTGGGGTGTTATTAGTAGTCTTTGTTCATGAGGAGAGCGAAGGCACTTTTTAGTTCGTCGGCGAGGCGTGCGGCAAAGACTTCGTCGAGTTCGGCGGTGCCCTTGATGGACTTGTGAATGCCGCTCTTGCCGTAGTAATATCGTGTCTCGTCGGTGCCGCTGTTCTGGGCATCATTGCTTTGGAAGAAGAACAGCAGGCGGGACTCGTCCTCGTCGAAAAGGAACTCTTGATAGAACTTGCGGGCTGCCACGTTGTAGCTGCGGGTGATGAAATAGATGTTGTAATAAGGTGCTCCCAATACGGGGTCCTAGCCGAGCGTGAAATAGTAATGGATGACTTCGTCGGTGGGGCCGCAGCCGGGGACGACGTAATGGCTGACGATTTCCATGTCGCTGCGAGGCATGTTCTGCTCTTGGGCATGGTTGTTGCGCTCTATCCGCTCTTTGGCGGCGCTATAGGCGGCGCGGATGCCGTCTATCTCGGCCTTCGTCATCTCCTGTGCACGTGACGGTATGCTCGTCAGCGCGATCAGCAGCGTGATGATTGTGATGAAGTATCTGTTCATGGCGGTTTTCGGTGGTTTTTATTTCCTGGCTTTGAAGGCGTTCTCGATGTCTTCCTTGGTCAGCACGGACAGTTCGTCGTCGCTGATGCTGCGCTTGGTCGACAGGCGGTTGGCCTGCTGCTCGACGGCGCGTTCGAAGATGTTGCGCACATAGCGGGCGTTGCCGAAGTTCTTGGTCTTGTGGGCTACAACATAGTCCAGGTTTTCCTTGAGCAGTTGGGCCGCATCGTCGGTGATGGTGTATTGATTCTTGTTCAGGTACAGCTTGAAGATGTCAAACAGTTCCTGCTCGGTATAGTCCGGGAAGTTGATGTAGCGTGTGAAGCGCGACTGCAGGCCCGGGTTGGAGTCGATGAAGCGTTTCATCTCGTTAGGATAGCCTGCAATGATGACCACCAGCTTGTCGCGGTCATCCTCCATGCGCTTGAGCAGTGTCGAGATGGCCTCCTGGCCGTAGTCGCTGCGTGCGTCTTCGGGCACCAGGGCATAGGCCTCGTCGATGAACAGCACGCCGTTGAGCGCCGAGTCGATCACTGCGTTGGTCTTGGTGGCGGTCTGTCCCACATACTCGGCTACGAGGCCAGAGCGGTCGGTCTCCACGGTATGCCCGCTCTTGAGGATACCCAGGTCTTTGTAGATGCGTGCCACGATTCGTGCCACGGTGGTCTTGCCCGTGCCGGGGCTGCCGGTGAACACGAGGTGGAACGACATCTTGGGCACCTTCAGACCCTGGGCTTTACGCTGTTGCTGGATTTTGGCGAAGTTGGCGATGGTGTGCACCTCTTCCTTGACCGATTCCAGTCCGATGAGTTCGTCGAGTTCCTTGTAGGGGTCACCCTCCATCACCTCGGTGATGACCACGCTGTCCTTGGGCTCGTTGGGCTCCTGGGCAATCTCGGTGATTGGGGCGGGCGTATTTGGGGCCGGCTTGCCTGTGAGCGCTGCCCACAACGCAAAGATGACCAAGGCCAGCAAAGCCGCACCGCCACATCGCGCCATCTTCTTAGTAAGTTTTACCGGCTCCCCGGGGTGCAGGAATTTGTGCAGCATCACATAGCCCCAGCGGATGAACGGCAAGAGGATGGCGACAAACACCAGCAGCCCTAAAGCACCGCTGCCTGCGTCGCCCTCGTCGCGCATGTCAAACACGGCAATAATGCCGCAAATGATCAACAGGGCCGATAAAGCCAGAATGGCGATGCCGCAACCGCCCGAAAGTTCTCGTTTCATAATTCATCAATTTTATATTCGTATAGTCATTTGCCCAATTTGAGTAAACTCTTTTTCCATTATGACTCCAGACTGCTCCTGACCTTTGGGGGGCGGCATCAATAATCATAATCTTTTACATCGTGATTGGGCAACTATGTGAATGAATCCTTTAAATCGTTGCAAATATACACCAAATTGCCCATAAAACCAATCCGATGGCATAAAAAACACCAACGGCTCTTTCATCCATAGTCGTTGGCCGCACGCTTTTTTATTGGCAATGATGTAGCTGTTGGCCCCAAACCCTGCGGGGCTAATGCTAATTACAAGAATTTGACCGATTTAATGCGAAGTATTATTTGTCATTAGCGAAATTCGCATTAAAAAAAACTTTCAGGGTCAACTGCTATATCGTTCCCTTTTTATCGCTCGGTCAAGTGTCTGCTGGTTACTGCAGGTGGGCAAATAAAATATTCAGCACGACTCTCACGAGGGATGCTGACAATCATGTTTAACCCTAAAAAACCTCCAAAATTATGAGTTCGATGGTGGAGTTACAAATACCGTGCCAAAGTTTGAGGTTGATGGGGTGTGAATTCCTAAAAAACACTAATAAACCCTTCAAGGAGCGAAAACGTTGTGAAAGTTTTGCCCTTGAAGGGTTCATCATCTATTTTATTACCTATTGATCCCTCTCTAGAAGGGGGTGGGTTTGTCGTTGTCATCGGGCATCCAGTCCTGGTTGGGAGGGATTGGGGGTGGGGGAGCGAGGTTGGGGGCTGTGTCGCCGGTGGCGTTCATCTTGGATTCGTAGGTGGTTTCGTTGCTCAACAGGTCCTGTTCGCCCTGGTTCTCGAAGCGGGCATACTTGCTGACGAAGTGCAGGTTGATGGTCTCGGTGGCACCGCTACGGTGCTTGGCAACGATGAATTCGGCCAGGCCGCGGATGTTGTTGCCCTGGGCATCCTCGCTGGAGTGGGTGTAGTACTCGGGACGGTGGATGAAGCACACGATGTCGGCATCCTGCTCGATGGCGCCCGATTCGCGCAGGTCGCTCAACTGCGGGCGCTTGCCCAGTTTGTCGTCGGCGGCACGGGTCTCGACGCTACGGTTGAGCTGCGACAGGGCGATGATGGGGATGTCCAGTTCCTTGGCCAGCTGCTTGAGGTTGCGTGAAATAGTGCTCACCTCCTGCTCGCGGCTGCCGAACTTCATACCGGTGGCGTTCATCAGCTGCAGGTAGTCGATGATGATGATTTTCACGCCGTGTTCGCGCACCAGGCGGCGGGCTTTGGTGCGGAGCTCAAAGATGGACAGTGAAGGCGTGTCGTCGATATAGAGGGGCGCGGTGCTCAAGCTGCGTGTGCGCGTCATCAGGTTCTCCCACTCGGGTTGGGTGAGCTGTCCGCTCTTGATTTTCTCACCTTCGAGCGAGCACACGTTGCTGATGAGGCGGTTCACGAGCTGCAGGCTCGACATCTCGAGCGAGAACACGGCGACGGGATGATTGTAGTCAACAGCCATGTTCTTGGCCATCGACAGGACAAAGGCCGTCTTACCCATGGCGGGGCGGGCGGCGATGATGATCAGGTCGCTGTTCTGCCAGCCGCTGGTCAGGCGGTCAAGTTTGTGGTAGCCCGACTCCAGACCGCTGAGGCCCTCGGGACGGTTGGCGGCCCACTCGATTTTCTTGATGGCGTCCTGCACGGCATTCTCGATGGGGATGACGTCGCGCTTGAGGGTGTTCTTGGAAATCTCAAACAGTTTGCCCTCGGCTTCCTGCATCAGGTCATACACGTCGACAGACTCGTCAAAGGCGAGCTGCTGCACCTGGCTGCTGTAACTGATGAGTTCGCGGGCCAGGTATTTCTGTGCCACGATGCGGGCGTGGAACTCGACGTTGGCCGCACTTGACACCATGCCTGTCAACTCGCTGATGCGGATGGCGCCACCCACCTCGTCAAGCACCTTGTTGGTGCGCAGCTGGTCGGTCACGGTAAGCATGTCGATGGGCTTTCCTTGAGCCGACAGCGTTTGGATGGCCTCGTAAATCTTCTGGTTTGCAGGGTTATAGAACGCCTCGGGCTTGAGGATCTCGCACACGTTGTTATAGGCGTCTCTCTCCAGCATTATCGCGCCCAGCACCGCATCCTCGAGCGCGGTGTCCTGAGGCGGGAGCTTGCCGAACTCGCTTGTGATTTCGGGCTCATGAGTGGGGCGCGTGCGTCGGCGCGCCTGTTTGCCGGTTTCAAATTCTTCCATTATATCGTTTTGTCGTTGTCGTGGTTGTTTGATGCTTGGGAGGGCAAAGGTAGTGAAAAACGTTGGATTATCCCGCAGGGGTTATTTACATTCTTTTCACACGATGTTGACATAGTTTGGTTTTTTGAATGGGAACTGTTGATTTTTTCAGCAATAGTTTGTAATTTTGCGACAAAGTAAAATTAAAAAGTGCGTGTTATGACCGAAGAAGAAAGAGACAAAGAGATTGAGTGGCTGATGGGAAGCATCCAGCGATCGGCTGCCAGAGGGCGAGGCATGACTATTATGCTCCTCTCCGTGTCCATTATATTTGTCGCCTTTGGCCTTATTATGATGTTCTTCTTTGGTGGCGCTAATGACTTTACTGTAGCGCCTCTCATGTTGTTATTGGGGGGTGTGTTCCTCTTGTCGGCACTGATTAGTTATGTCTCTCACAAAAGAATGGCCCGTGCCGAGACTCCAAGGGCATTGTTGGCCGCTCATGACCGGATGTGGATAATCCAATCGGCCATTTTTATGGCTTTTGTTGTTGTCATGGCGGTTTTTGATGATGGCGGTTTTGTGTCTAAATCATGCATAATCTTAAGCGGGTTATTGCTGATTCTCGCTGGATGGCTGGCCATGCAACAAAGGTTGAGGTTATGGGTAGGTATCATTCTATTGATAGTAGAGAGTGTCTTGCTCTACTTCTCTGGTGTTGGCCTTCTCATGGGATTGACCCTTCTCATGGTGATGCTTTCAATCATGAAAGGGGAGAAATCTTTATTTGCGAATAAAGATAGTGAAGGCTTGGATGAAGAAGACGAACAAGATTTCAGGCGCTTGCGAAAACTCGTGGAAGAGAGCGAGTCAAGGATTGAAATGAATACAAATAATAAATAGAACTGCGATGAAACTTTACAGGATAATAACGATGGTCGCTGTTGCCATATTAGCTTTGGCAGCCATGGCTCAGCAGACGACCATAACTTATGAGGTGAGGCAAAAAACTGTCAGCGTAACAGCCATCAGTGATGACATCTTGCGCGTGGATGTAATACCCGACGATTGGAATGGCTCCAGGCTTCCGTCATTGACTTTGGACAGGAACGCAAAGCCCAAGGTCAAGATTATCGAAAATGACACGGTGAGCAAGATGATTACCGAGAGTGGACTTGTAGTGGATTTAATCAAGCCATTCTGCCTGATAAAGGTGGACAACCGCAAAACCGAATTGCTGGCTGACATTGTTCCCTTGCGTGACTCTTCAAAGGTGGTGCTGGTGCACAATCCAGGTGAGTCGTTCTATGGTGCGGGCGAGCGTGGCTACTCGTTCAACCTTGCCGGAGATACCCTCATCAACTACAATGCGCAGAATTACGGTTACCAGATGGGCGAGGCTCGCACCAAGCAGATGGGCATCACCATGCCCTTTGTGATCTCATCCGAAGGCTACGGCGTTTTCTTTGACGACTTCTGCAAATCCTCGCTCTACATCGGTGACCATTCCATCGAGTACACCTCGACCTCACCGCAACCGCTTTCCTATTACATCATCAATGGCAACGGCAAGGTCGAGAATGTGGTCAAGAACTTCACTTGGCTGGTAGGCCGCCAGGAACTGCCGCCGCTGTGGACGCTGGGTTACATTACCTCAAAATATGGCTACCACGACCAACGCGAGAGCGAGGGCGTGGTCGATACCCTCAAGCGCGAAGGCTATCCGCTGGACGGCATCGTCTTTGACCTATACTGGTACGGCAAGGAGGAGGATATGGGACGCCTGGAGTGGGACAAGCAGCAGTGGCCCGACCACCGCAAGATGCTGCGCGACTTCAAGGAGAAGGGCGTCAACGTGGTGACCATCTCGCAGCCCTATGTGCTCACCAACGGACGCGCCATCGACAACTACCGCCTGCTGGACCCCCAGGGCTTGTTCTGCAAGACCGATGGCACCGATACGACCCACACGGTAACTATCTGGGTGGGGCAGGGCGGCATGTTTGACGTTTCCAACCCTGCCACACGTCTGTGGCTACGCAACCGCTACAAGCAACTCACCGAGGAAGGCGTGACCGGCTGGTGGGGTGACTTGGGCGAACCCGAGAAGCATCCGCTCGAGATACGACACTGGAACGGTCTGACCGCCGAGCAGTACCACAATGTGTATGGCAACGACTGGAGCCGCATCATCTATGATATGTTCAAGGAGGAGTACCCCGACCGTCGCCCGATGGTCATGATGCGCGCCGGCACAGCGGGCCTGCAGCGCTACTCGGTATTCCCCTGGTCCACCGATGTGTCCCGCTCGTGGGGCGGTATGCAGCCCCAGGTCAACATCATGCTCAACACGGGCTTGAGCGGACTGGGTTACATGTCACACGACGTGGGCGGCTTTGCCGTCGATCCCGCTAACAAGCGTGACGGCGAACTCTACATCCGCTGGCTGCAGCTGGGCCTGTTCTCGCCCATGCTGCGCACCCACTCGACCTACCAGGCTGAACCCTACAACTACAAGGAATTTGGCGACCTCACGCTGCGCATCATCAAGGAGCGCTACAAGTGGCTGCCCTATAATTACACGCTGGCCTATGACAACGCCTGGAACGGTCTGCCCCTGGTACGTCCGCTGGGCTTCTATGAGGACGACAACGACATCGCCCGTTATGACCACATCAACGACCAGTACCTGTGGGGCCACGACGTGATGGTGGCGCCCGTGATGCAGCAGGGAGCCGTGAGCCGCGAGATCACCTTCCCCGAGGGCACTTGGGTCGATATCAACCATCCCGAGAAGTCCTATCAGGGCCACACGACGATTAACTACGATGCCCCCATCGAGGTGCTGCCGCTGTTTGCCCGTGCGGGAGCCTTTATCCCTCAGGCCAACTACAAGATGCAGAATGTGGGTGACTATGATCCCGACAATCTGGATATTGTCTATTATGCTAGTGACGCACCGTCATCGTTCATCCTCTTTGACGACGACCTGCACTCGACAGGCACCCTGGCCAGGGACAAGCACCGCCTGATTCAGTTCACCGCCACGCCCCAGGGCCGCACCAACTACATCACCATCCAGGGCCGAGGCAACATCGACGGCGACGCCCCCAGCAAGGCCTACCGCCTGATTATCCCCGCCACCTTTAAGCCCGGCAAGGTGAAAATCAACGGCAAGAAGGCCAAGGGCATGAGCTATGACAAGAAAAGTGGTACATTGACCATTCCCGTCACCATCCCCGACGTCACCGCCACAACCATCATCGAAATCGTCAAATAACCATATTAGAGAACAACAAAGACAAGAAACACTATGCCATTCGGCAGAATAGCAGTACTTTTGAGGCGATGTTTGAGCAAGAGATAAAGCAATACGACAAATTGGCCAAGGATTACCTGGACCGAATCGCGAAGCCGATGGGCGACTTGGAGTTCCGTAAGCACTCCGAGGTTATCTTCTCATGCCATAGTTGTGGTATTGAGGGTTCCTCGTTCTCAGTCGATGACACGCGTGAGCTGTTTGAGCAGGGGCTAGGCTACTATCCAGTGGGCAAGACGCTGCTGGAATGTCAGGAGATGGCCGACCACTTCAAGGCCTATGAGTGGATGCATGACCACTTAGACCATCCCTTTGACGTGGAACTGATGAAAACGCTGAATCGTTTGGTCACGCTGAATACCTTACCATATCGGGCTCCTGGCGCTGTTCCTGGCGAGTTTACCACGGTGGATATGGCGGCCGGCGATACGGTGTTTGGTGACCACGAGAAACTGATTGCCCAGGTGCCGCGCCTCATGGAATCGACAGCGAGAGCGATGGCCGAGGGCGACATTCATCCGATGGTGCTGGCAGCGCGTTTTCATGGCTTCTATGAGTACCTGCACCCATTCCGTGACGGGAACGGGCGCACGGGACGTTTGTTATCCAACTTCATCCTGTTGCAGCATCACCTGCCGGAACTTATCATCCTTAAAGAGGACCGCCAGCAATACATCAGCGCCCTCAAGGCCAAAAGGACCGATGGCACCGACGAGCACCTGATAGCCTTCTTCTTCCATGCCGCAGTCAAGCAAATGCAGGATGCGCTTAACCAGAAGAAAAAAAACAGCCGCACCATGCTTTTCTTCTAGCCACAACCATCATCGAAATCGTCAAAAAGTAAACTACGAATTACGAGAAAGATACTAATATGTGGCATCCGCACTCCAAAACAATATGGAATGCGGAAGCCCCTTTAAGCTTTAAGCTGCGAGCGCAGCTCGCATCAACGCGGATGCCAATTAGTCTAATTTGCGCAATTCGTAGTTTCTAGTTTTAGATGACCACGGCGGTGCCGCTGGTGGCGACCATGAGCATGGAGTTGCTCTCGCCGATGGTCTCGTAGTCGATGTCGATGCCTACGATGGCGTTGGCGCCCATAGCCTGTGCGCGTTCCATCATTTCCTGCATCGAGGTGTCCTTGGCCTGGCGCAGCACTTTCTCGTAGCTGGACGAACGGCCGCCCACGATGTCGCGGATGCCGGCAAAAATATCCTTCATGAAGTTGGCGCCGATAATCGTCTCGCCAGTCACTACGCCCTTGTACTCTCTAATCGTGTAACCCTCTACTTGAGGAGTTGTTGTCAGTATCATATCCTTAAATCAATTTTAAATAGTAAAACACATATCATAGTCACTGCAAAAATAATGCCAACAACCAGAGGATATTCTCTCTGGTAGTCGTGGGTTTTTTATATAATGAGAAACCAGGTGATTATTCTCTTGAAATGCAAACAAAGGTTAAATTTATCGTTTTTCGATAAAATTTTATCGATATTTCTTGCACGGCACCAAAACCGTTTTTACTTTTGCATATCGAAAAACGATAAATAATTAAAATTAAACGAAAAATATTAATCTCTTAATCAATAATAATTATGAAAACTAAACTTAACATATTATGTGTAATAATTATCTCATTGGAGATTATTCAGTTTATTAGCGCTTTCGCTACAGTCCCTGACAATATCTCTAAGTATGCTTACACCTCAATTGTCCGCCTGTCTCCTAATGAGATAAGTGACGAGAACTGCGTGATAATGAAGGACCGATGGGGAAAAGATGTGAAAGTCTGGCCTACTGAAGCACGGGTTAAATTGTCACAGCGAGTAAGGCAACCGCAAATTGTTAAAGGGCCGTTTTCGCCATTACCTGGTTTCCTTAAGTTTATATTGATTTGGGCAATGGATATTTGTCTGTTTTACCTGATCATCGTTTCCTTTGTCAAATTCATAAAGGTGATTATTAATGTGAACAAGGGAATCATTTTTGATTGGAAAAATGTGAAATTGTTGAATTATGTTGCAGTGTGCATGTTAATACTTTCGGTTTATTCTATTGCTGCTAACTTGATAATTGATTATCATCAATCTGAATTACTATCCCTGGCAAATTACACTGTCGGTCATTCAGGCCTGTATTATGTTACATCAGGCACCGGTTTTCTTAGTGCATGCCTGATTCTTCTCATGGCCGAGATTTTCGCTCTGGGGCTGAAGCAGAAAGAAGAACTTGACTTAACTATTTAAAAATTTGAACGTGGGTAAAATCATAGTAAATCTTGATGTGGAAATGGCCAAGCGCAAGATTGGCCTAGGCGAACTCGCCGAGCGCGTGGGACTGACGCCTGCCAACCTCTCCATCCTGAAGACCGGCAAGGCCAAAGCCATCCGCTTCACAACGCTTGAGAGTATCTGCCGTGAGCTGGGTTGCCAACCCGGTGATATCCTGGAATATCGCGAAGACTGAATAAAGTAATTTAATAAGAATCAACAGTTTAGATCTGCCAATAAAGGATTCTGCCATGAAATATGGCGATCGTAAATTGAAAAAGTTGAGATTTTCTGTTGCTTTTTGATTGTTCAGTGATGCGCCTAATGAAAAGAATGGCAAATATCCAGGTGCAGAGTTACTCCATCCCGCTCATGTTGGACATTGAGCAAAACGAGCAGGGCCCGAAGTGTAAAAATATTTGACAGACGAGGGCAAAAAAACGTCTAATCTGCATTCTTGTGCCGGAAATCGGTTGTCGGCTTGTGGATATGGCTTTATATTTGCAGAGTCGCTTAATAACGGTTTAATTAAATAATAGGGTATAAAGCTATAGTGCGTGTTATGGAAACTGAAACAGTAAATAACGAACTGGACGAACTGATGTCGAGTTTCAAGGAAGAAATCGAACAGAGTCGATTTGCGTCCAAAAAATCCAAGAGGTTTGATACATTATTTGATCTCACTATCCTTATTTTCTTGTTTATGGTATTCTACGACGCTTACAGTTTGCAAGGATGGAGTTTCAAGTCTGTCTCCATTTTGACCATAGCGTTGTCTATGCCTATTCTCCGCATTTTGGGGAAACGGTATGAAAAGCATTGGCTGTCAATAACCAATTGCGAGAGTGCCCAAGAATTGTGCGCCTATTATGATAAGTGCCGTAAGATGGATATGGGCCTTGTGGGTGTGATGGGTGTTATCCTGTTATTTGTGGCCATTTTGATTGTCTTCAGGTCGGATGAGGATTGGATTGGAGCAATTTTTGGTGTTATTGGATTGGCATTGATGCTCTTTTCTGTTGTCAGTTGTTTGACGGGAAGAGGAATTCCCAAGAACGAAAAAATCGAGCGAATGCGTGAGCTCGTAGAGCAAGAAAGACATTCCATCATGTAGTTTTTCAACGCCGATGTGTGTCTGATATATAAAGCGGTTAAATAACTATTCAATCATGTGAAATATGGAGCAGGGACAAATGAATATCGACAGAAGCGGTACAGCCGATAATCAGGCTGCCATAGAGGACAGGCGGCAGGAGTTGGTGAAGCGCATCAAGGATGATTGTCACTCAAGGTTAGACTTAAGCCGATGGATTTGTGGCTTTGCTTTGGGGATGTTCGTTGTGGAGCTGGTTTGGAAGCTGATTAATGGCACAGTCATTGAGGATCTCACCACGATATTAGTGATGCTGTTGTTAACGGTGATCATTATCATCAATTATATTTATATAAGATCAGTTGAGTCGATTGACGATGCCAAGGAATTATTGCGCCAGTATGATAAGGCAACATACTCGAGTTTGACCGCTATTCTTATTTTCGCGGTCATTCAGGCTATCCGTTTAGGCTTGGAACATAATTACCTGCTGATTGGAAAAGCCGCCGCTGCAATAGCCATCGTTTCCTTGGTCGGCTGGATGTTTGGCGGGTTCGGTAATAAAGAAATCAATCGGTTGCGGAAGCTCGTCAAGCAGGAAGATGAAAAAAGTGAGGCTGGCGTGTAGCAAATTGATGCCCCGGCGCGTTTAAAGTAGTAAAGACGATTAATCTCAGAGGTTATGGAACAGGAGAAAATGATTTTTGGTAAAAGTGATAATCTAGAATCTATTGATACTAGGCAGGAACTGAACGAGCGTATTGACCAGGCACTTGCCAAGATTGTGAAAACTTCAAGATGGAGTGTGGTAATGGCTCTTGCGTGGATCACTGTTTGCTTGTGGATGTCACTTTGTAATCGCCCCATTGGCGTTCAGGTGGGCTGCAAGATGATTCTTTTTGCGGTCATTGCACTTGTGCACATGTTTATATCGGCAATCGACCTGCTCTGGGTAGGTAAGTTCAAGAATGCGACCCGACAGGAACAGCTCGAAGGGGTTTTACGCCACAGGAAACGTGGGCGCTTTGCTAGCATAGTGTCGTTTCTTTTCTTTTTCCTCTATATTTTAGTGGATATTATTTTTGGCGCAAGCGGCATTTGGAGGATATTGTTTGCTGCCATAATCTTTGCGGTCTTTGTGTTTGTATACTGGGTAACATATGATAAAACGACAGTCTACCAGCGCGCGGTAGCTCTCGAGGATGATGTTCGTCAATTGGCAAAAAGAGAACAATAAGTCAAGAAGAGAAAAGGAAGCCTTTTGCATAACCCGACATGTATCATGAAACCTTTTTTGATATCAAAGTTATTATGTGCCATCGCCGCGTTGATGTGTGGCATGGCGGCTGTTGCACAGAACAATAGCAATGCCCTCCAGGGCGATACGTTGAATTACTCAACTAAGCAGAAGAATGACACAACCCAGGTGACGCGTCAGGCCGCTCCCGCCAGTGGCGATGACGACGATTGGGTCAATGACTCGCTGCTGAAGGTGTTTGACAACATCCAGCTCAAGGATGTGGAGGTAACCGCCCAGCGCCAGCTCATCAAGCAGGAGGTGGACCGCATCGGCTACAATGTGGCCGAGGACGATGACAGCAAGACCAACAACGTGCTGACCATGTTGCGCAAGGTGCCTCTGGTGACCGTCGATGCCAACGACGAAATACGTGTCAACGGCCAGACGGACTTCAAGATATTCCGCAACGACCACCCTGACCCGACCATCTCACGCAATGCCAAGGACGTCCTCAAGGCGATGCCCGCCAGCGCGGTAAAGCGCATCGAGGTGATTACCGAGCCGGGAGCAAAATATGACGCCGAGGGCACGACGCTGATCCTTAACATCGTCATGGCCGACAACTCCACACTCAAGGGCGTCTCGGGCATGGCATCGGCATGGGTCGACGACAAGGGATACTTGAGCGGCTCGCTGGATCTGACCACCCAGCTCGATAAGGTAGTCATGGCGGTGGATTTCGGCTCCTCTTATTACGACGGCCGCCACCAAAAGAGCGCGAGCTCTTCTCTGAACCGTTATCGCGAGAGTGGTGCCGAACTGCTGAGCAACGGCGTTAGTGACGATGGCACCAGCAAGTCTAACTACGTCTCATTAAACGCCAGCTGGGAGCCCGACACGTTGAACCTGGTGTCCTTATCGACGAGCGGCTATATCGGCAACTACACTGACAACGGCAGCTCCAGCAGCCTGATGCGTGATGCTGCAGGACAGACACTTTATAGCTACGGCATGAATGACCTTTCCAAGTCAGATTACTACAGTGTGGATGCCCGCATCGACTACCAGCGCCTCACCCGCCGCAAGGGCGAGACCATCACGCTGAGTTACATGATTGATGCATCCCACAACAAATCCAGGTCCAACTCGCTCTACAGCGACCTCTTCAATATGCCTGTGCCCTACACCGGCGTTGACCAGAACGGCAAGGCCGATTTCAACGAGCACACCGTCCAACTCGACTGGACGCGCCCCTTTGCCGAGAAGAAGCATGTCGTCGAGACGGGTGCCAAGTATATCTACCGCATGAACCGCAGCCACGACATGATCGATTACCTGGGCATCGACGATGACACCGACACCCGCTACAAGCACGTGACACAGGTGGGGGCGGCCTATGCGAGATACACCTTCCATAGCGGCCCGTGGTCGGTACGTGCCGGCCTGCGCTATGAGCACAGCTACATGCGTGCCACCTGTCCTGGCGGCACTCAGGCCCCCTTCGAGACCCACCTCAATGACCTGGTGCCCAGCGCCAACGTGCGATACCAGATCAATCCCGCCAACAGTCTCAAGTTCTCCTATGCCACCAGCATCCGTCGCCCCAGCATCAATTATCTGAATCCCGTGGTCGTCGAGGGCCCCAACAGCCGCTTCTATGGCAACGGTGACCTGGGCAGCGTGCACAACCACTCGATGAGCATGACCTTCATGCATGTGGGCGCCAAGTTCACCTTCAACGTCACGCCCAGCTTCTCGTTCAGCAACAACGGCATCGGTACGGTCAAGTGGGCTGAGGGCCTGGTGCAGGTATCGACTTATGCCAACACCATCAAGAGCCGCAACACCTATATGTCGGCCTTCGTGCAGTGGATGGCTCACGAGAAGACCAGCCTTATGCTCAATGGCTCCATCGGCTACAACTACTACAAGAGCGAGGACATGGGCTTGAAGAATGACCGCCTCAGCGGCAGCTGCTACGCTAACGTGAACCAGACCTTGCCGTGGAAGCTGGAACTCTCGGCCTATGGCGGCTTGTGGACAGGAGGCACCTATGACCTGTATGGTCACGGCCAGAGTGTGATGGTGCATCATGGCCTTGGACTGCAACGCTCGTTCCTCAGCGACGATCGTCTCACCGTACGCTTGTCGGCCAGTAACCCGTTCAAGAAGACGGTGAAGTACGAAAGAACCATCGACAAGGGCGATGTGACCGGATGGTCCAAATACGAATATAACCAGCGCCGTTTCGACATCTCGGTCAGCTTCCGTTTCGGTTCGCTCCAGACCTCAGTCAAGAGAACCGACAAGAGCATCGAGAACGATGACCTCATGGGTGGCGGCAACTCGGGCGGCGGCAGCGGCGCCTCATCAAACGGTGGCGGCATGGGCGGTAATTAACCCGCCAAGCCTCCCTCTATCAAACAACTATAACAACTATAAACAACATCAACAACAAGAATTTAATTCGCATTGATGCGAGCACTAAAAACATCTTAGCGGCTTTGCGCCTTAGCGTGAGGCCAAAAGGAACGCGGATACCAACGGATGCGCGTAAGCCAGTTGTTTAAGTTGTATAAGTTGTCTTTAATTATAAAGGACGCGTAAGCCATTGTATTCATTGTATTTATTGTTTTCCTTTTTTGTGAGTGATGCGGAGTAATTTTTTTTGTTTTTTTTGAAGCTTTTTGAGGGTGCTGTGCGTCTAAGAGATAGAAACGATAAAAATTAAACCCAGAAAAAGGATATGAAACGTCAATTTTTAAACCGAATTTTGAGTATCGCCGTGGTCCTCATGACGTGCCTCACCGCTATGGCACAGGACCTGAACGGCGCATGGAAAGGAAGTATCACGGCAGGTCCTTACACCGTACCCGTTGTGTTGAACCTGCAACAGCAGGGCGATGAGATTACCGCTACGCTCGATTCGCCCGAGCAAAAGGCCTATGGCATCAAGGCTAAGGCATCTATTAAGGATGGCAAACTCAACGTCGAGATTCCCGAGATTGGCGCCAGCTATAAGGCGACCATCGACGGAAACACCCTGGACGGCACCTATAGCCAGATGGGCTATTCGACCTCGCTGAAGCTGACGCGTGAGGCTGCTCCCGCCCCCAGTGATGACGACGATTGGGTCAACGACTCGCTGCTGAGCGTGTTTGACAACATCCAGTTGAAGGATGTGACGGTAACCGCCCAACGCCAACTCATCAAGCAGGAGGTGGACCGCATCGGCTACAGTGTGGCCGATGATGCCGACAGCAAGACCAACAACGTGCTGACGATGCTGCGCAAGGTGCCCATGGTGAGCGTCGATGCAAGCGACGAAATCCGCGTGAACGGACAGCAGAATTTCAAGATCTTCCGCAACGGCCATCCCGATCCCTCGCTCTCGCGCAATGCAAAGGACATCCTCAAGGCGATGCCCGCCAGCGCCGTGAAGCGCATCGAGGTGATTACCGAGCCGGGCGCAAAATATGACGCCGAGGGCACGACGATGATTCTGAACATCGTCATGGCCGACAATTCGACCATCAAGGGCGTTTCGGGTATGGCATCGGCCAGGGCCGACCACAGGGGCGCCGTCGGCGGCTCGTTGAACATGACCACCCAGCTCGACAAGGTGGTGCTGTCGGTGGACTATGGCATCCATCACGATGGCAACAACGGGCAGGGCTATCGCTCATCCACGCTCAATCATTATACACAAAGTGGAGCCGAACTGTTGGGTAACTCAAAGTTTGATACCGACAAGGTCACCGTTCACTTTGGCGACGTGAGCGCCAGCTGGGAGCCCGACACGCTGAACTTGTTCTCGTGGTCGCTGAGCGGCTTTGCCTACAACTATGCCGGCAATGGTGTGAACACCAACCTGATGCAGAGCGCCACGGGCCAACCCCTCTACAGCTACGGCATGGGCAACCACACCAAGGCCGACAGCTACAACTTCGACACACGCCTGGACTATCAGCACAACACCCATCGCAAGGGAGAAGCCATCACAATGAGCTATATGCTCTCGGCCTTCCGCAACAAGAACAAGGACAACTCGCGCTACACCGATATTTCTGAGTTCATGCCCGTTGACTACTACGGCATCGACCAGGACGGAAAAGAGAACTTCAACGAGCACACCCTGCAGCTCGACTGGAAACGTCCCTTGACCGAGAAGCACATCCTGGAGACCGGTGCCAAGTACATCTACCGCCTGAACCGCAGTCACAACGTGCTCGACTACCTGGGCATCGATGATGACACCGACATGCGCTACAAGCACGTCACCCAGGTGGGTGCCGCCTATGTGAGCTACACTTTCCACAGCGGGCCGTGGGATGCCCGTGCCGGACTGCGCTACGAGCACAGCTTCCTGCGTGCCACCTATCCCGATGGCCAGCAGGATGCCTACGAGGCCCATCTCAACGACTTCGTGCCCAGTGCCAGCCTGCGTTACCAGTTCAATTGGTCCAACAGCCTGAAGCTGTCTTATGCCGCCAGCATCAACCGCCCGGGCATCAGCTACCTGAATCCGGCCGTGATCGAGACGCCGACGACCCGTTCATTCGGCAATACCGACCTGGGCAGCGTGCACTACCACTCGGTGAGCCTGACCTACATGCGCGTGGGTCCCAAGCTGACCTTCAACGTCACACCGCAGTTCCAGTTCAGCAACAACGGCATCGGTGCCGTGAAGTGGGCCGACGGGCTGGTGCAGGTATCGACCTATGCCAACACGTTGAAGACCTACTCGACGACCGTCTCGGCCTTCGTCCAGTGGATGATGACCCAGAAGACCAACTTCATGCTCAACGGCTCCATCGGCTACAATTACTACAAGAGCAAGGAACTCGGTCTGAAGAATGACCGCGTGAGCGGCAACTTCTTTGCCAACGTCACCCAGTTCCTGCCCTGGAAACTGCAGCTGTCGGGCTTTGCCGGCATGTGGGGCGGCGGCATCAACGACCTGTATGGCCGCATGGGAACGGTGTTCTTCCACGGCTTCAGCCTGCAGCGTTCTTTCCTCAAGGAGGACCGCCTGACCGTCCAGCTGCAGGCCATCGTGCCCTTCGGTGGCAAGTACATGAGCATGAAGAACTATATGACCCAGGGCGACGTGACGGGTTGGACCCGCTACGAGCAGCAGGCACGCCGCTTCGGCATCAACATCAGCTACCGCTTCGGTTCTCTCTCGACGCGCGTCAAGAAGGCCGAGAAGTCAATCGAGAACGATGACCTCATCGGCAGCGGCAAGCAGTCGGGCAGCACCACCGGCAACACGCCTGTGGGTGGCATGGGCGGCGGCAACTAAATCCCGTCATAACACATCCCGCGATATCGAAGAATCGTGCCTCCAGGGGCACGATTCTTCTGTTGCCGGGCCTAAATATTCCTAATCGTGTGGCACTTTTGCCATGTTTTTGCTAATTTTGTGCCCTAAACCGTTGTATTGTCAAGAGATATGGGAAAGATTTTCAAATGGATATTATTGCCTGTTGTGCTGATTATGGCGCTGGCGTCGTGTGAGGGCGACCATGAGGTGATCGAGACCGACTGGACCACGCTCGAGACCGTCGAGCTGCAGAAGCATTACAACAAATACATGAACGGGAAATGGGTATATCAGTATGATGACACTGTTCACTTCATCGAGATGTCCTATACCTTCAGCACCCGTGACAGCACGTTCTCGGGCTACTATAACGAGCTGATCAACATGGGGTCCGGCGAGAATCCCGATTGGAACCTGTTGTGGCAAGGCTCTTTCTCAGGAACGTGGGTATTGTTGCACAGTGTGGACCTGGACCAGGATTACATCTACATGGGCGACATGGTTTTCGAGAATGTGCATGGCGTGTTGTCCAAGTATGATGTGCTGGGAGGCCGTGTCCTGTTCTACGGAGCCAGCAAGAACACTTTGCGCGTGACCACACCGCTCACGTTCAAGCGCATCGACATGCATCATCCTGTTGAAGAAAATTAACCGGCAAGGCATGCTTCAGCTCTCTAAACTCTAAACTTTTAAACTTTCATTCGTGTCCGGTGAAAGCCCCGCTCCCGCTAGGGGCGTCTAGGGCTACTAAGTCATTGATGCACAATCTGTCACCCCTAACGGGGTTAATTGATGTTGGATTTACTTTTACAGGGGTTCCGCTACGCTCCACCCCTGCCTAAGCCATGACCAGCCCTAACGGGCTTCAAAGTAAGCCCTTTCATGCGAAAACAACATAACAGCATTATATTGAGGCACTTATGGGGATTTATCGTATTTTTACCGGACACTAATATTAAACTCTAAACTCTAAACTCTAAACTCTAAACTTTAAACTTTAAACTTTAAACTTTAAACTTTAAAGACACCCTAGACCTCAAGTTTCGAAGAAGCTTGACTTACTCTTTGGGCATGAAACGCGAGGGGTCCTCCTTGTCCTCGACAGGAGGTTCCGGCTTGTCTTCGATGGCTGGTGGAGTGGGAGTGGGGCTATGGGGTTGCTGCTTGGCCTTGTGTGGCTTGTGCAGGTTGTTTTCCAGGCGGTTGAATTCGTTGCGCACATGACGACGGCCGTCCTCAAAGGTGTCGTCAACGGCTTTCTCGATGGTCTCGTTGAACTTGAACGGCAGCAGCGAGATGATGGCCGACAGTAACGACAACACATACAGGACATAGGACAATTTGTAGCCAATGCCTTGCCCCTTGATGGCAAAACCTTCGCCCAGGTCATTGTCAGGCGTGACTTCAGGGGCATGTTGCAGACCGATGTCATGGGGATTGCCCGTGTGCACGAAGAACCAGATGCCTAAGATGATCAATGCAATGGTTCCGAGCACCCACCACCGTTTCTTGAGGCAGTTCAGTGCGATGGCGCCAAAGCAGGTGATGAAGGGCAATAATGCCAGGATCACATGATCCAGTGAGAGGGTTTGCGATATGGTGCCTGCGGTAAAGCCCAGTCCTGTCACGGTTCCCATCAGCGAGATGTCATAGAATGGCAGGAACACGTAGCAGATGAGCGCTAACACAAGCAGTATATTGGTTATTGGTCTCATAAATAATCATCAATTGGTGCGGTAGTTGAGCCCGCAATAGCTTGCGAATTTACTCAATCTTGACCAAAACCCCACAAAATGAAACCCTTTTTTTTACTTTTTCACGTTTGTTAGCGACTGTGTTGCCCGCATCTCGAGCGCTAAGGTAAAGTTCCATCCTTTTTCCAGTGGAAAAGGAAGCGGATGCTCTCTAAACCCTAAACTCTAAACTCTAAACTGCTCGCTGCGCGAGCATCAGCCTAATCAAAAGAAAAGGAAGCGGATGCTTCCTAAACCCTAAACTCTAAACTTTAAACTGCGAGCACAGCGAGCATCAATTAAGTGCAGTGGATAGTACCTGCTCGCAGAACTGCTGGTCCATGCGCAGACGGTCAAGGGCTTTCTTGGATGCGCTCTGGTGGGATTCTTTTTTGCTGTAGCCCACAGCATCGCTGGCATAGATGCCACCCAGAATCACGGCGGTGCGGAAGACGGGATTCTTGTCGGCATCGGTATAGCTGTCCACCAGTTCAAACTCGATGGTGACGCGATACTTCTGGGTCCATTCGATGAGGCGGGACTTGAAGTTCTGCTCGGTCTTGACCAGGTCGTTAAGGTCAAAGTGCTTTTTTATCAGGCGGTTGATGATGAATTTGCGGCAACGCTGATAGCCCTGGTCCAGATAGCAGGCGCCCACAAGCGCCTCCAGGGCATTGCCGCAGATGTAGCTGTTGTGTGAGTTGGAATGCATCAAAGCGTGCACGTGGCTGTCCAGATGCAGGCTGTTGCCGATGCGGTTCAGGCTCTCACGCTGGACAATCTTGGCGCGTGTCGAGGTGAGGAAGCCCTCATGCTTGCCGGGGTAGGTGGTATATAGGAATTCGGCGACAACGGTGTCGAGCACGGCGTCGCCAAGGAATTCAAGCCGCTCGTTGTTGGCCCATCGCCCGTCGGGCATCTTCACGGGTTTGGAACGGTGCACCATGGCCAGCTGATAGGGCCTGATGTCGCGGGGATAATAGCCTGTGATGCGGTGAATAAAAACATAAAGCTCCTTATCCTTGACGAAAAGGAGCTTTATGAGTGATATGGCGTTGCTTAACGGCATCGCGTCATTGCCTTTAATCCAGTGGATTATTTCTGGTATTTCTTGACGATGATGCTGGCATTGTGTCCGCCGAAGCCAAACGTGTTGGAAAGTGCAATGTTTACTGTTCGCTTCTGTGCCTTGTTGAAGGTGAAGTTCATCTTGTAGTCGATGTTCTCATCTTCGTCGCCATCAGCATGGTTGATGGTGGGGGGCACGATGTCGTCGCGACAGGCCAGCAGACAGAAGACGGCCTCCATGGCGCCCGTAGCGCCCAGCATGTGACCCGTCATCGACTTGGTGCTGCTCACGTTGAGCTTGTAGGCATGCTCGCCAAAGACATCCTTCACGGCCTGGGCCTCGCTCAAGTCACCAACCGGAGTGGATGTGCCGTGAGCGTTGACATAGTCAACATCCTCGGGCTTGATGCCTGCGTCCTCGATGGCACGCTGCATCACGAGCTTGGCGCCCAAACCCTCGGGATGGCTGGCAGTGATGTGATAGGCGTCGGCACTCATGCCGCCACCGATGACCTCACCATAGATCTTAGCGCCGCGAGCCAGGGCATGCTCGAGTTCCTCGAACACGAGGCACACGCCGCCCTCGCCCATGACGAAACCGTCGCGCGATGCGCTGAAGGGACGCGAGGCACCTTCGGGATCGTCGTTGCGCAGCGAGATGGCCTTCATGGCGTTGAAGCCGCCCACGCCAGCGGGGAACAAGGGAGCTTCGCTACCGCCTGTGACGATAGCTTTGGCCTTGCCCAGACGCACGTAGTTAAAGGCATCGATCAGGGCGTTGGTCGAGGTGGCACAAGCCGACACGACACCAAAGTTGGGGCCGCGGAACCCGTATTTGATCGAGATTTGACCAGCGGCAATGTCAGCAATCATCGTCGGGATGAAGAATGGGCTGTACATCGGGCCGCGGTCCTCGTGGCGGGCATAGTCGCCTGCCTGATCCTCAAACGTGTGAAGACCACCAATACCCGAAGCGAAAATCACGCCTACCTCGTCGCGGTCGATGCCTTCGGCCAGCAGGTTGGCGTCCTCAACGGCTTGCTTGGCGCAGGCCAACGCGTACTGGGTGTACAGGTCGTTGCGCTTGAAGTACTTGATTTCGCGGCGGTCGTTGGGGTCGCTCACATAGTTGAGCGGATCAAAACCCTTGATCTCGCAAGCAAAATGGGTCTTGAACAGTGTTGTGTCAAAATGAGTAATAGGTCCTGCACCGCTCACCCCTTTGAGGGCGTTGTCCCATGTGGTTTCAACGTCCAAACCTAAGGGAGTGATGGCACCAAGACCTGTTACCACAACTCTCTTTAATTCCATGTGGTAAATGGGAATTTAAAAGATTTATTCGGCAGCCTTAGCGTCTTCGATAAACTTGATGGCGTCGCCTACGTTTTGGATGGTCTCAGACTTGTCATCGGGGATCTTGATGTCGAACTGCTTCTCAAATTCCATGATCAGCTCGACGGTGTCAAGGCTATCAGCACCCAGGTCCTGGCTAAAAGTAGCCTCGGGGGTTACCTCAGACTCACTAACACCTAACTTGTCAACGATGATTTGTTTTACTCTTTCTTCAATTTCTGACATAGTCGTAATTATTAAAAAGTTTGATAAAAATTAATGTTCACGTTTTCTTCATCAAACCAGACGCTATCGCAACACTATCAGGAAATTACCTGCTTCAGGTCTCGATTAGCCCCTAGTTTTGAGCCTGCAAAGTAAATACAATTTCTTCAAATAATAAAGAAAAATTTACTTAATTTGTGCCCCGTTGGGGAATTTTTAGACTTTAGATGGTTGAGACACAGTGATTTTAAATAAATTTTCAAAGTTTTTACTTTGCTGCGCTGTTAAAAAGTGTAATAAGATCTCGTTTTGCCCCTTTGTGTCGCATGTGCTGCAAACCTTCCCGGCGCAAATTCTTCCATTGGACTGCAATAGTCGTGCCAGGTTTAATTTTTACTCGATAATAAGCGTTGCCTTTTCACTCATTCAGGTCGATGACCATGCCTTCGTTGGCTAGCCGCGTGTTGGGGAAAATGGCTCGAGCCTCTTGCAGCAGCGGTGTCTCGTCGAGGTAGCGCTTGGAGAAGTGCCCCAGGATGAGCTGCTTGACGCCGGCCTCACGGGCAACGGTGGCGGCCTCGAGGGCAGTGCTGTGGTAGCGCTTGTGGGCCTTGACGCGCAGGCTGTCGTCGTAGGTGGCCTCGTGGTAGAGCCAGTCCACACCCTCGACATATTTAATGACGCGCTTGGAGAATTTGGTGTCGCTGCAGTAGGCGTAGCTGATGGCATCGTCGGCAGCTGTGGTCAGCTGGTCGTTGGGGACGACAATGCCGTCTGGGCTGACCCAGTCCTCGCCCTGGCGCAGGGCATTCATGGCGTAGTGGGGCACACCCAGTTCTTTCACCTTCTCGCCGATAATGTGGCGCAGCTTGGGCTTTTCCTTGAACAGGAAGCCCACGGCGGGCACGCGGTGAACGAGCGGGAAGGTGGTCACCGTCATGGCATCGTCCTCCCAAATGACGCGCTTGTGGGTGTCGATGATGTTGAAGCGCACCTCGAAGGGGCGCTCGCGGCAAAAGTAGTCCAGCATCTGCCCGAACAGTTTGGCTCCGTCCTCAAAGGTGTGGATCGTCAGCGAGCCCGTGCGGTTAAGCAGTGCCATCGTCGACACGAGTCCCGGCAGCCCAAAGCAGTGGTCGCCGTGCAGGTGGCTGATAAAGATGTGGTTCAGGCGCATCAGCTTGAGCTTCATGCGGCGCACGGCCAGTTGGGCACCCTCGCCGCAGTCGATCATCATCAGGTTGTCGCGCACGTTGAGCACCTGGCACGACGGCTGGTGGCGCGGCGTCATCGTCGCGCTCCCACAGCCCAATATGTTCAGTTCAAGCCTAGTCATTAGACTGTTGCTGCTTCAGCTTCTCTTCTATTGTGGCGATGAAATCTCTATACTGTTTGGTAGTGGAATGATCTACACCATAGAATTGTTCACAAGCCGCCAAAGCTTGCTTGTAATATTCTAAAGCCTTTCTCAATTCATCCTGCTCATAATAAATTCCAGCCAAGCTAGTCAAGGAGTTGATGACGTAGGGATGCGCTGGCCCATAGACCGCTTGATAGGCATCATGAGCTTTTTGAATGTAGATGATAGAATTGCCAAAATCCTCAATTTTGTAATACAGCAAGCCGATGTTGTAATAGGATAGGGCTGTGCCGTCGGCATTCGGACCAAGTACACGTTCACGCTGTTCAAGCGCCTTCATGTGGTTTTCCATTGCTTTCTCGTAGTCGCCCATCCTGGTGTAAATGACGCCCAGATTGTTGTAGGACTGCGAAAAATCCAGATTGTCCATGTCCGTGATGGTGCGATTCCTGATGTCGAGTCCCTTTAAGGTATATTCCAGTGCTTTTTCCAGACTGTCTTGGGACATGTAAATCCTGCCGATGTGAGTATAGACCAGGGCTACATCAGGATTGTCAAGTCCTTCGGTTTGCTCGTATATGTCCAGGGCCTTGTGATGCCACTCCAGCGACTTGTCCAGCTCTCCCATGTGGTCGTAGGTCAGGCCGATGAATTCGCTGATATAGCCGGTTTCGTTGCTGACCATTCCATATTGTTCTTGGGCGTGTATCAGAGCCTTTTGATAGTAACTCAATGCCCGTGGGAAGTCCACAAGATAGCGGTCGATGAACGAGGCGGTGTACTTCAGCATATCCACATTGGTGGTGTCGAGTCGCACAATGCGTTCCAGATAGTAGGCTGCTGTGTCATTCTCATATTTGGAAACATGGATGGCGTACTTGTTATAGTAGTCACGGACAAGGTCTTCGAGTTCTTTGTTTATGTCTTCTTCCAGCTGTTGGGAAAGCTGCTCTGACTTTTCTTTGAGCTGCAACTTATTGAGCAATTCCTGCTCGCGCTTGTCAAAACTACCCTTGCGGTTGATGAGTTCGTCGGCCTGTTCCAGGTCGGCGTTCTCGATGCAGGTCTGTATCTTCTGGCTGATTTCATCCATGCCGCTGTAATCGGTTGTAGCGTAGCGCTCGGCCATCTGGTCAATGAGCTGGATGTAGTTATTATAATTGGAGCTCAGCTCCTCATATTTCGCGCGGTACTCCTGCTCGCTGATGGTTTTTTGATTCAACTGCTTCTCGAGGGCTGCCACTTTTTGGGCATAGTCCTTCTTGGCTTTATCGTAGGCCTTGTTTTCGATGCGTTTCTTGTCGCTCTCGAGCTGGGTGTCCGAGACCATGACGATTTCCAGCGGGACATATTGAGAGTAAGCGAACCGGCGGCCTTTCAGCTGCTTGTCCACCAGCGAATAGCCTTTCTTTTGCACTCGCGTCACGGTGAAGGGCTCTCCAAAACGCTTTCCGGGAATAATAAAAGAAAACTTGCCTCCTTTTTGGCTCACGATGACGTTGGGGTATTCCAATATGTCGATGCTAACGCCCGTGAGGTACTCGCTGGGTTTGTTGGGGCGATCCAGTGTCCTCACGATTCCCGATTGCTGTGCCATGGCACTCATGCCCATGCACAGCGAAATCATCATCCATAATACTCTTTTCATCATATTCATCAGTTGTCGTTAGTTTTTACTTTGCAAATATACACATTATATCGTGAGCGGCAAGACATGGCCAAGCAAAAAAAAATGTGCGCTTGTTTCCCAACAACTCGCACACTTTAAACCTTAAAAATCTAATCCTATGAAAAAACTTGTCGCAAAGATACTATTCCTCAGGTATTTGACAAAAAAATCTTGACTAATAATTGTAAAAAAGCATAGAAAAATTGTTAAATTAAGTCCTATGAATTCTAATAGTATATTTTTGGAACACTTATGTGGAAGTATATACCACAAAACAAGAGGCGGGCACCTGTTGGCGTCCGCCTCTTGAATGAAGGATTATCGTGTGTGTTTGTTAGTGTCAGAATCCAATCGACAGTGTCATGTAGTAGTGGCCGATGTCCTCATAGTTCGCCAGGGTGATCCATCCGTTGCAGCTTCCTCCGAACCAGCTGATGCCGCGGCTGTCGCTGGTGATGGGTGAGCCATATACCCTGCACAGGCTGTTGTAAATCCTGTTGTAGCGGTAACGGTCGATGTGTGAGCTGTGGTAAACGAACTGTGCATTGACCAGTCTGTCGTCACCATCGAAGCAGAGCATCACGTCGTCCCAGAGGTGGTTGACCAGTGCCACATCCCTCAGGTAGATCACGTGGTCGGCATAGCCGTCAATCTCGTAACCATTGTAGTACAGGTACTCAATCGAAGTGTTAAAGAGCGTGCCGAAGGTGATACCCAGAATCCTATCGATGACAGGAGCGCCAGTGTAAGGGTGCCATCCGTAAGGAACCACAGGGCGATACCATTCTCTCAGGACAGGGCGATAAGCTCGTACGGGAGGGGGCAGGGGACGATTCCAGCTCCAGGAGTGGGTCGTATAGTTCCTGTGGAAGTCATCGCGGTAGTGGTGGTTACTGTAATCAAACCTATTCTTGGGATTGTAACCGGGGTTGTTGCCTTTACGGCCTCTGTTGTCGTTACCGGGTTTGCGTCCCTTGTTGTCGTTTTGGCCTCGGCCGTTGCCGCCCCTGTCGATGCCGCCGTTACCGGGCCTGCGTCCCTTGTCGCCGGTGTCGATGTTGCCGGGCTTGCCGCTGCCGCCCTTGTCGTTGCCTCCCTTATCGATGTTGCCGGGCTTGCCGTTGCCGCCCTTGGTGACATTGGGCCTGCTGCCTTTTGTGCTGTTGTCCGTGATGCTGGACCCTACATTAGTGCGATCGCTCTTCAGACCCTTGCCCACATCGGTTGGCTTGGAAATGTTGCTGCGGTTAGTGATCGTAGAGGGGAGGGCAGTGCCGCTTCGGTCATTGCTGCTGCGGCTGCTGCGGCTGGTGCTCACGCCGGTGCCCGTGGTGTTAGTGTTGCGGTTCACCTGCGGAGTCGTGGTGACTGAACGGTTAGTGCTCATGCCGCTGCGATTGCTGCTGGAGCTAGTTGAGCTGCTGCGGTTCACCTGCGGGGTGGTAGTGCTGCGGCTCATGCTGCTGGAGCTGCTTGAGCTGGTGCGGCTCACCTGCGGGGTGGCTGTGCTGCGGCTCATGCTGCCGCTATTGGTGTTGCGGCTCATTGTAGCTGCTGTTGATTGGCTGGAACGTGAGACAGCTGTCGACTGGCTTCTGCTGGCGCTGCTGCCTCCTTGTGAACGACTGCGGCCCTGGGCCATAGCGTCTGATGCGCTGAAGATCAGGCATCCCATGAGAGCGAAGCTCATCATGATTCGTTTAACAGAAGTTTTCATAATTGTAATGTGTTAAATGTACAACAAGTTGATTTTTCTTTGTCTTTTAGATGGCAAAAAGTGTGCTTAGTTTAACGCATTTATACGCTATATGCCCCACTTGTCGCCTCATTGAGCATAATCATGCGACAAATCGCCGTTTTTTATAGACGAATCACTCGCAAAAAAAATAGGCTTTAATACTTACAGCAAGCCCTATGTTTGACTTTGACGGAGCAAACATAGGGCTTGTTTCTTTAAAAAGTATCGTGTCGGTCCACAGAAAAATCAGACTAATCAGTTGTCTTTAAGAGCAATTGGGCGTCTCCATAGCTCAGGAAGCGGAAGCCGTGGTCCATGGCGTAGTCATACATGCCGCGCCACTTGTCCTGTCCTACAAATGCCGCCACGAGCAGCAGCAGGGTGGACTGCGGCTGGTGGAAGTTGGTGATCATGCCGCTCACGATGCGGTATTCAAATCCTGGGGCAATCATCAGCTGGGTGCTGCCCATGTAGGTGTCGGCATGATGGCGGTCGAGGTAATCGACGATGTTCTGCAGCGCCTTCTCGGTCGTAATCTTGCACGGGGTGGTGTAAGGCATCCACTGGGTGACGGTGAGCGCCTCCTCGTCGGCATCGGGGTTCTCTTCGAGTATCTGGCCGATGTAGTACAGGCTCTCCAAGGTACGCACGCTGGTGGTGCCCACGGCAATAATGGGGCCTGGGGCATTGATGATGTCCATGATGACGTCGCGAGGCACACTGATGAACTCGTAGTGCATCGGGTGGTCGCCGATGTGTTCGCTCTTGACGGGCTGGAACGTGCCGGCGCCCACGTGCAGTGTGATTTCGCGGCGCAGGATGCCGCGGTCGTCACACTCGGCCAGCACCTCATCGGTGAAGTGCAAGCCCGCCGTCGGGGCGGCCACGCTACCGTCGATGTGGCTGTAAACGGTCTGGTAGTCGGTCGAGTCGCTCTCTTCGGTTCCACGGTTCAGGTAGGGCGGGATGGGAATCTCGCCGATAGCCTCCAGCACGTCGGCAAAGGTGATGCTGTTTCCTCTCTCTCCGCCGCCGTCCCAGTCAAAGGCGATTTCCCACGCGTTGCCGCGCTGCTCACCGCGTGTGGCAGCCAGGACGACCTCTCGGCCCTCGATGGTGACAGTCTGCGTCAGGGCGCCTTGTTTCCAGCGCTTGCTGTTGCCCACCAGGCACTGCCACACGCAGTGGCCCGTGGTCTGGAAGATCTGCTCATAGTCGCGAGGCAGCACCGGTTCCAGGCAGAAGATCTCGATCGTCGACCCCGTCTCCTTGCGGAATCTGAGGCGGGCGTTGATCACGCGCGTATTATTATAGATGAGTGTTGAGCGCTCGGGCAGCAGCGACGGAACTTCCCAGAATTTCCTCTCCTCGATAGTACCGTTATTATAATACAGCAACTTGCACTGCTCGCGTTGGGCAAGGGGGTGCTTGGCGATGCGTTCATCGGGCAAGGGATAGTCATAGTCGGCGATGCGCAGGGCGCGGATGTCGTCAATCAAAGCCATGATATTAAGAATAGATAATGAAGACGATGGTGAATAATATTGTGA
>CACYAW010000043.1 GCA_902772455.1 uncultured Bacteroidales bacterium | reverse complement strand
GTCGCTCAGACCCAGATAGTTGTTGGCACAGAAGTTCAGCACCTCGTCGTTGGGCTTCACCTTGATGTCGGCGCGCTGCGGGGTGGTGATGATGCGTTCGTTCTTGTACAAACCGGCAGCCTGGATGTCGGCAAGCTCCTTCTGGAGATGTTCCTGGAATTTTCCAAACATGATAAAAATCTATTTTAAAAGGTTTGACATTAATAGTATGTTCTAATTTGCCGCAAATTTACAGCAAGTCACGGACTAAACAAAATGAAAAATAATTTTTTTAAAATTTTGTTTAATTTCTCGTGCGTAGCACGATTTGCCGATGCGGACAATGCCTCAATCATTATCGGCACTCGACGAGACATGGCCGTTCACCACGGGTGTGGCGGGCAGCTGGCGCTCCTGGTTTGGTTCCTGCACGCTGCTCTGCTCCGCATTGCGGTTGCGGCGCTTGCGGTGATGCCAGCGGTCGCTGACAGGTTCCTGGCCAGATGACTCGACTTGTTGCGCGGGCTTGCTGCCGTCAATGCGATGACCGCCGTTGAGGGCATAGAGCTCATATTGCTCGATGATGGCGATGAGTTTGGTGGGATAATTGACATCCTCGGCATAGCCGCAGTCCCTCAGGCCTTGCGCCCAGCTGCGGTAGTCGGTCACGTCAAGCTGGTAGAGCACGCTGTAGCGGGGACCCTTCAGGAACTTGGCGTGATCGAGGAAAGAATCCTCGGGAGCGCCATACTTGCGGTAACCCACTTGCTTGAGCGAGTCGCTGCCGCCATACACTTCTCCTTTCCAGTGATAGGCCTTGATGCCGAAGTGGTTGTTGGCTTCCTGGGCCATCTGGCTACGGCCCACACTGCTCTCGAGAATGCCCTGGGCCAGCGTGATGCTGGCAGGCACTCCAAACTCTTTCTCATGCTGCAGGGCAACCGCCTTGTAGCGCTCTATATAGTCCAGATATCGTTGTTGTTTGGTCTGCGCAGGTGCCGAAATGGCATAAAACAGCGCAAAAATCAAGCAAAAATGAGATATTTGCTTGCTTATCGAAAAAAAATCTATAATTTTGCGTTCAAAGTACAAACTCATAATTTCGTCATGACCGAAAAGAAAATCACCACAAAGGTACGAGTTTATTCTTATAATGAACTCACCGAGGAGCAAAAAAAATTAGTGGACCTTGCTCGAGAGGCCACCATGCACTCCTATTCACCCTATAGTAACTTCAAAGTTGGCGCCGCTCTTATGCTCGACAATGGAGAGATATTTATCGGTGCTAATCAGGAGAATGCGGCATTTGCAGGCATCTGTGGAGAACGTGCCGCACTCTATTCGGCAGGTGCCAATTTTCCCGGTGTGTCGGTGAAATCCGTGGCCATCACTTCTTTCACACGCGGCGAATTTGTTGAAGAGCCCACAGCCCCATGCGGCGTCTGCCGTCAGGCCTTCCTCGAGTTTGAGAAAAACGGGCATCCCATCGAGCTCATCCTTGCCGGCAAGGAAAAGATCTACATCCTTGACAGCTTCAAGGACACCATGCCCCTGTCCTTCACCGAATTCTAACCCTGCTCTGGCTTCCCCTCCGGCAAGCCCAATCCATCTGGCAAGCCCAGTCCATCCACCCCTAATGTCCATCCAGCTAGTGCAAGCCATTGGCTTGTGCACGGTTTCCTGTGCCGCGACTCTGTCGCGGCTCCTACCCCCAGCAACCAAAAGTAGAGATGCTTGCATCTCTGTTTTAACATGGGCAGCCGTCCCATCATTGATTACCTTGACACCGCAGCACCACCTTGTCCCATAACGGGCATCAGGGTTGTTTAGTATACGGCGATGCCATCGCCGTCATACAAGATAACCAGTAAAACCAACAAAAAAACCAATGCCCAAAGCACCCCGGACACCGGCTAAAAACCAACAACCAAAAACCAACAACTCAAAGCTTTTCACTACCTTTGCCTTGCAGCGAAAGTAGCCTGCGCATTGGGAAAATCAAAATAAATTTTGTTTTCCGCTCGGCTTGCACTACCTTTGCAGGTTGTAATCAAGAAAACCAAATCATTAACGACGATAAATGAAAAGTAACTTAGACAAGAAACTGATTGGGTCGCTCTCGCTGGGCGACGTGATTCACTTTGCGATTGCGGTCATTACATTTGCCGCCATTTCGTGGATTTATTTTTATCCCAACGATGTGAATGGCGATGTCCTGCAGCAGCATGATATCATGCAGGGCAAGGCAAACAGCCAGGAAACCACTGCCTTCGAGCAGCAGACTGGTGAGAAGTCTTGGTGGACCGACGCTTTGTTCGGCGGTATGCCCACGTTCCAGATTTCACCATCCTATGAGGGTACCACCATGCTGACGCCGGCTTCGGCGCTCTACCGCTTGTATTTCCCCACGCCCGTGAGCTGGGTGTTCCTGCTCATGTTGGGCTTCTTCCTGCTCATGCTGGCCTTCAAGGTCAAGTGGTACTATGCCGTGCTGGGTGCCATCGGCTATGCCTTCTCCAGTTACTTCTTCATTCTCATGGGCGCGGGCCACATCTGGAAACTGATGGTGCTCGCTTACATCCCGCCCACCATCGCCGGCATCGTGTGGTGTTACCGCGGTAAGTATCTGGGCGGTATGGCGGTGGCAGCGTTCTTTGCCGCCCTGCAACTGGCCAGCAACCACGTGCAGATGACTTATTACTCGATGTTCCTCATCGTGGCACTGGTCATCGCCTATCTGGTCAAAGCCATTATCGACAAGCAGGTGGGCCGTTGGTGCATCGCCACAGCCGCTCTGGCCATTGCGGCAGTGCTGGCATTGGCAGCCAACTCACCCAACCTGTACATGACCTATAAATACTCTCAAGAGACCATGCGCGGCGGTCACAGTGAACTCACCCCGAAAGGCGAGGATGCCGTGAACGCTAAGCCCACCAAGGGCGGACTCGACAAGGACTACATCACCCAGTGGAGCTATGGCAAGGGCGAAACCTTCACCCTGCTCATCCCCAACGTCAAGGGTGGCGCGACCATCAAGCCCGAGCATGGCGATAACCGCATGCTCTCGCTGGGCGAGACCAAGAAGGCCGAGAAATTGGTCAATTCCGGTCAGATGAACCAGCAGGATTACCAGATTCTGAGCCAGTTCCCGCAGTACTTTGGCGACCAGCCCATGACCAACGGCCCCGTGTATGTCGGCGCCTTGATCTGTGCCTTGTTCCTGCTGGGCTGCCTGATTGTCAAGGGACCCGTCAAGTGGGCCTTGCTCATCGCCACCATCATCAGCATCCTGCTCTCGTGGGGCCACAACATGATGTGGCTCACCGACTGGATGATTGACCACTTCCCCATGTACAATAAATTCCGTACTGTGGCGTCAATACTCGTCATTGCCGAGATTGCCATGCCCATCCTTGCCGTGCTGGGATTGCGCGAACTCTTCAAGGAACCGGATGGCTGGCGCAAGCACAAGGTGGCACTGTTGGCCAGCTTCGGCCTGTGTGCCGCGATTTGCCTGCTCACGGCACTCGCTCCAGGCATCTTTGGCCACTTCTCGGCCGAAGAGCACGAACAGCTCGTAGCCTCGGGCCAGATCCAGCAATATCCCAGTGTTGACGCTGCCATTGCTGCCGTGCGCGGCGCTCTGGTGAGCGGTGACGCTTGGCGCAGCCTCATCGTCATCCTTATCGGCTTTGTTGTGATATTCGGCTATCTCAAGGGCAAACTCAACGAGATGCTGGCCACGCTCCTCGTGGCAGGTATCGTGTTGGTGGACATGTATGCCGTCAATAAGCGCTATATCGATTCCGAGTCGTTCACTTCACGCTATGACGTGCCCGAGCAGTCGTTTGCCCAGCGTCCTGCCGATGCCCAGATTTTGAAGGACAAGGATATGAACTACCGCGTGATGGATGTGCAGCACTTTGGCGAGGCCATGCCCAGCTACTTCCACAAGACTGTCGGTGGATACCATGCCGCCAAGTTGTCGCGTTACAACGACCTGATCAACAATCAGATTTCCAAGAACAACATCCAGGTGCTCAATATGCTCAACACGCGCTACGTCATCGTTGATGAACAGACCGTGCAGCGCAATCCTGAAGCCTTGGGCAACGCCTGGTTTGTGGATTCGCTCACCTATGTGGACAATGCCGACCAGGAAATGGCCTTCTTGGACAATTTCAATCCTGCCCGCAGTGCGGTGGCCGATGCCAAGTTCAAGCAGCAGTTGGGCGAGGCTCGTGCCGTGCAGCCCGGCGACACCATCTATGAGACCAGCTATGCTCCCAACCATTTGACTTACAAGAGTCACAGCGCCGCTGGCGGCCTGGCTGTCTTCAGCGAGATCTACTTCCCGTGGGGATGGAAGGTGAACGTGGACGGCAAACCCGTGGAAATGGGCCGTGTGAACTATGTGCTGCGCGCCCTGCAGCTGCCTGCCGGAGACCACGAGATTGACTTCAAGTTCGCGCCTGACGAGGTGAATAAGACCCAGACGTGGGCCAAGGTGGCTGTAGTCATCATCTACCTGTTGCTACTGTTGGCGTTGAACTATGCCCTCTTCGGTGACAAACTCCTCAAGAGAAAAGAAGCAGAGGCCCCTAACGCCTAAAACCTAACACCTAAAACCTAACGCCTAAAATGGCCTGGAAAAGATACTTGAGTGCTTGGAGCCGCCACCACCGCAGTGGCGGCTTCGGCATACATTCGCCCTATGCCTACCAGTTCGTGCGCAACGTTTGGCGTCAGCCGTTGCCCTATTATGCTTACGGGGATCTGGGCCTGCTCATCGATACCGTCCAGGACGGTACCACCAGGCAGCAACGGCGCGAGATGGACCTCATCGATGAGCGCGAGGCGCGGCTGCTGTTCAGGGTGACCAACTTTTTCAATCCGCAGCGCATCCTGCAAGTGGGCGCTTCCACGTGCGTTGAGAGCGTTGCCATGCTGGCAGTGAGCCGCGAGAGCCGCCTCCACCTCTATGACCCGCACCTGGAGCAGAACACACTTGCTCTGCGGGTGCTGCAGTCCCAGCAGGGCAGGGTGGAGTTCTATGACGATCCCCTGGTGGCGGTCGATGAGATGCTGAAAACAACCCCATCGTCGGTGATGGCGCTGGTCAACACTCCCGTCGATGAAGCTGTGCTCAAGCGCCTGCTCGATGCCCGGTGTGTGGTTGTGATGCGCAAATTGAACCGCGACAAGTCGATGGCTAGGCTCTTCAAGGCTTGCTGTGGCCTCATGCCCGCAGGCCAGACCTACACCAACAGCAAAATCGCCATCCTCAATCCCAACCCCAAACTCCAGCGCGAGGACTTTCTCCTCTGGCTATAGCTGGGGATGGCGTCATCTCATAACGCGCGCAATAACCCTTGTGACGAAACAAGCAAGCCGCTTGAATGCACAACTGCATTCAAGCGGCTTGTTAAAGAAATGTCCTAGAGCTAATTACTTCTTCATGGGACGAACGGGCATCTGGGGACGAGCGGGCTTGGGAGTGTCGTCCAGACCAACGGTCTCGATGTCGAAAATCAAAGTCTCGTTGGCGAGCTCACCGGGGATGACAACGGTTACCTTGCTGCCGGGCTTCATGAGCTGGATCATCTCGGCGAAGCCGGGGATGACTTGCTTCAGGTTGAAGGGCTGGGGATTCTCACCGCTCTTGTCAAACTCGGTGCCATCGATGTGGCGGCCCACGTAGTTAACCTTAACGACGTCGCTGTCGCTGAAGTTCTTACCCTCGCCAGCGTTGATCACCTTGTAGGCGATACCGCTCTTGGTAAAGGTGTAGCTCTTGTCGTTTTTCAGCTTAGCCATGTACTCCTCACCGGCCTTCTTGTTGGCGATAGCCTTGGGAGACTGCTCCATAGCCTTGTTCAGCAGGGGCTCAATCTTGCTCTGCATAGCCATCATTTCTTCCTGACCCATGGGGGTGGTCTTCATGATAGCCTCGCGCAGGTGCTTCATGAACAAGCTCTTGTTGATGGGCATACCGCACTGCTGCTCGATGCCTGCATAGAGCTGGGCAATCTGCATACCCATCTGCAGACCGGCCATGAAGTTCTTGCTGGTGTCGGCGTTTGCGATGTACTCCATACCCCTGAGGGCCTCCTCCATGTTAACGGTCGAGTCCATACCACGCAACTGCTGGCCCATACCGGCGCCGTAGAGGTCACCAAATGCCATGCTCAACGAGTCCATAGCCTCATTGCTGCCACCTGCGTTGCCGTTGCAGCCTACAAAACCTAAGGTCATCAGACCGGCTGCTGCAAATGCTAAAATCTTCTTCATAATAATAAAAACAAGTTTTTTAAATTGATTGAATGTTGTTATATAAAGTGTTTTTTACTCCTTGTTGACCTTGATCAGCTCGACGTCAAAGATGAGGGCCGAGTTGGGGAGGATCTGATTACCTGCGCCTTTAGAGCCATAAGCAAGCTCGCTGGGGATGAACAGGCGGTACTTGGCGCCCTCACTCATCAGCTGCAAGCCCTCGGTCCAGCCGGGGATGACCTTGTTCAGGACGAAGGTGGCGGGCTCGCCGCGGTCCACGCTGCTGTCAAACACGGTGCCGTTAATCAGGCGGCCGGTGTAATGTACAGTCACCTCGTCGGTGGGGCCGGGTTTTGCTCCGGTGCCTTCTTTCAATACCATATACTGGAGGCCGCTGGCCGTTTGAGTGACGCTGTCGTTCTTGGCGTTCTCCTCCAGGAACTCACGTCCGATGGTCAAATTGTCCTTGATCTCGCCATAATCGGTGGTCACCTCCTCGGTTTCCTGGCTGCTCGTCGAAGCGTTGTTTCCGCTGCAGCTGGCAAAGCCAGTCATGCACAGCGCGGCAATGGCCATAAATAATACCTTCTTCATGTGATTCTAAAGAAATTGTTGTGAAAACCAGTGCTTGATTTACTTCTTCTCCACCTTGATGAGCTGGACATCAAAGATGAGTGTCGAGTTGGGCTGGATGGGACCGGTGCCGTGGGGGCCGTAGGCGAGGTTCGACGGGATGAACAGCCTGTAGGCAGCGCCCTCGCGCATCAGTTGCAGGCCCTCGACCCAACCGGGAATCACCTGTCCGACGGCAAAGGTGGCGGGCTCGCCGCGCTCCACGCTGCTGTCAAACACGGTGCCGTCAATCAGCTTGCCGGTGTAATGAACGGTTACCACATCGTTGGGACCGGGCTGCAGGCCGTCGCCCTCTTTAACAACCTGGTACTGCAGGCCGCTGGCGGTCACCTTCACGCCCTCAACGTTCTTGTTCTGTTCCAGATATTCGCGACCCAGGCGCTCGTTCTCCTCGGCGCCCTGCTTCTCCAGATTGGTGAAAAACTCGGTGACAATCTGCTTGGCCTCGTCAAAGGTCATCTTCTGCTCTGCGCCTTCAAAGATGGCTCTCAGACCGTCAGCAAAATCGTTGACATCCAGTTTCTTGATGCCTGAGCCAATGAAGTTACCACCCATGCTCAGACCTAATGCATAACTCAATTTATCCATTGAAAAGTCTTCATTTTTTGTAAAAAACGGTGCAAAGATAGTGATTTATATGATTGCATGTGCTTTTTTAGAAAAAAATTACTATTTTTGCTATCACATTATATATTTAAATCCTAAAACAGACAAATGACTATGACCAAGAAGAAATTAGTGATCTCGAGTGGCGCTGGCATCAGTGCCGAGAGCGGTATTAAGACTTTTCGCGATGCCGATGGTTTGTGGGAGAATTATCCCGTGATGGAAGTGGCCAGTCATGAGGGATTTTTGCGCAACCCTGCTCTCATCCACAAGTTTTATAATGAACGTCGTGAGCAACTGGTCAACGCTAAACCCAATGCTGCCCACCTGGGACTGGTAGAACTGGAAAAGGACTTTGACGTGCGCGTCATCACTCAGAACGTCGATGATCTGCACGAGCGTGCCGGCAGCTCAAGTGTGCTGCACTTGCACGGCGAGCTGATGAAGGTGCGCTCGCTCAGGCGGGAGGAAAGGGAATACGTCCTGCCTTGCGACCAGCTGACCGACAAAGGCCTGGTAACCAGTGTGGACACGCGCGACCCCTATGGTGACCCGGTAAGGCCCCACATCGTGTTCTTCGGTGAGGCAGTGCCCAACATGGAAGCCGCCGCCCAGTTGGCCCATGATGCCGACATCTTTGTCGTTATAGGCACTTCGCTGGTGGTTTATCCCGCTGCCGCCCTCATCCAGTATGTGAAGCGTGGCACCCCCATCTATTACATCGACCCCAATCCCGCCTCAGTCCCCGACTGGGTCCATGTCATCAAGAAACCCGCGACCCAAGGCGTCGCCGACCTGATCAACATCCTGCGCAACTGACAAAAACCTGGAAGAAAAACGAGAGCCTGAGGCAGTTAAGTCTCAGGCTCTCGTTTTTACTGTTTCTTGTCTACCAACTATGTTTAAGCAGGTAGTCGAGGAGGGCGGTGACATCATTGATGCTGATGGCATCGTCCGGGTCACAGTCGGCGGCTTCAAGATTGATTGAGAAGGCGTCGCCCGAGAGTAGATAGTCGACCAGGGTGGTGACATCATCGATGCTTACGGTCTCATCACCGTCCACGTCGCCGCGCAGGGTGGTACCCTTCTCGGTGAAATAGCCCGGGTTGGCGGCACCGCCGTCGATGCGTGCGTAGGCCTTGTCAGTATGGTTATTGTCATAGGCAGTTCCCATTCCTCCCACCAGTGAAGTGCAATTGGTGAACATGCGTTCAGACCATTCACCATAGACGTAAGCAGTGGTCCACCCCGTGCCTGCATAGATGGTGGTCAGGCTTGAGCAGTTGGCAAACATGTCGTTCATGTACCAAACATTGGCGGTGTTCCATCCCGAGATGTCAAGTGTGGTCAGGCGCGTGCAGCCCGAGAACATATATTGCGTGTTCTCGAGTCTGCCGGTGTTCCATCCTGAGAGGTTGAGTGAGGTCAAGCTTACGCAATTGTTGAACATGTTATGCATGTCGATAGCACTGGCGGTGTTGAAGCCCGAGACGTTGAGTGAGGTAAGACTCGAGCAGCCTGAGAACATGCTTCCCATGGTCATTACCTTGCTTGTGTTCCAGCCCGAGAGATTGAGAGAGGTCAACCCTCGGCAATCGTAGAACATCTGCGTCATGCTGGTGACATTGGAGGTATTGAAGCCCGAGAGGTCGAGCGACGTTAAGCTTACACATTCACTGAACATGTAGTACATGTCGATGACTCTGGCAGTGTTGAAACTCGATAGGTCGAGTGAGGTCAGACTGGAGCAGAAGTTGAACATCGAGCCCATGTCGAGGACATTGGCGGTGTTCCATCCCGAGAGATTGAGCGAAGTCAGACTCTCGCAGTAGATGAACATCTCGTACATATCAGTGACATTGGCAGTGTTCCATCCCGACAGGTCAAGCGAGGTTAGGCTTGAGCAGTCGCGGAACATTCTATTGGCACTTGTCATCTCGCTGGTGTTGACGTGACTCAGGTCCATGCTTTCGCATTGATTGAAATTATAAAACAACTGCGAGCAGTCGCCAGTGAAACTGACCTCGCTTGTAGCAGTGACGCTCTTGACGGCTGTATTGGTCACGTCGTTGCCCCAATGGTCCCAGCTGTTGAATTCGCCCCAGTTGAGCGTTAGCGCACCGGTGGCGCGGTCAAAGGTGTACTTCGGAATACCGGTAGCGTCACTGCGCACGGCTTGAACCGTGACCCCAACAAAGAGCATAATGATCAGTAATAGTTCTTTTTTCATAAAGCAGAAGTATTAAGAATGTCGTTAATTGACGATAACTATTTATCCTTTAAACTTTTACGGGACAAGTAATTGCTTGTCCCGTAAAATATCAATCCTTGAATTTGATGATGCAGTCCTCACCGGCCCGGATCTCGACCACGTCCTGATAGAGTAGTCGCTCGTTCTTTTGCCGGATCATCACTTGACGTGTTCCCTGTTGTGCCCCGTAGCGCATTCCCTTGACTTCGCCGTCAACAATCTGGGCCGTCGATGCCAGGAACGTCTTGTTCAGACCGGAGATATTCACCCACAGGTCATCATATTGCTTGCCCGACTGGCTTACAAAGACCAGAAAGCCGAAGGTGTCGCGTGTGGCATAGTCCTTGGCCAGCTTGTAGCCGGTGCCCGAACAACCGTTCAACAGCAGGCAAGCCAGGCAGCACAGGACGGGTAGGGCGCGCTTCATCGCGTTGATGGTTACTGCTTGATGCCGAATTTGATGCGCAGTTTCTCAATCATGTCCTTGGTCATCGCGTCGAGGTCATATTCGGGCTTCCAGTCCCACTCGACACGGGCGCAGGTGTCGTCCAGCTTGTTGGGCCAGCTGTCGGCGATGCCTTGACGCAGCGGGTCAACCTCATATTCCATCTCAAACTCGGGAATGTATTCCTTGATCTTGTGATAGATGACTTCAGGATCAAAGCTCATCGAAGCAATGTTGAACGAGTTGCGGTGTACCAGACGCGTCGGGTCGGCCTCCATGATCTCGATAGCTGCACGCAGGGCGTCGGGCATGTACATCATGTCCATTAAGGTGCCGGCAGCGATGGGGCAGATGAACTTCTTGCCTTGGACAGCGCTGTAATAGATATCCACGGCATAGTCGGTCGTGCCGCCACCCGGAGGTGTAACATAGCTGATCAGGCCGGGGAAGCGCACCGAGCGGGTGTCAACACCGAACTTCAACGCGTAATAGTTGCTCAGCAGCTCACCGGTTACCTTGGTGACGCCGTACATCGTGCGCGGCTGCTGGATGGTGTCTTGAGGGGTTCCGTCCTTGGGTGCGTTGGGGCCAAAAGAGCCGATGCTACTGGGAGTGAACACGGCGCATTTCTTCTCGCGAGACACTTCCAGCACGTTCATCAGGCCGTCGATACCGATGTGCCAAGCCAATTGGGGCTTGTTCTCGGCAACGGCGCTCAGCAGAGCTGCCAGGTTGTAGATGGTGTCGATGTTGTACTTATCGACTACAGCACCGATTTGGGCGGCGTTGGTAATGTCAACGATTTCCGAGGGGCCGCTCTCAGCGAGTTCGCCCTTAGGCTCTGCGCCAGGAATGTAACCGGCAACGACGTTACCTGTGTAAATACCTCTCAATTTCATTGTCAGCTCCGAACCGATTTGGCCTGTCGAGCCGATGATCAGGATATTTTTCATTGTAGTAAAAGTTTATGTTCAGGTCTATGTTTTCTAACCAATCGACAAAAATACACCAATTATCGATAATGTGCAACACCACTACGCAATTTTTTTTCATCCCCTCGCCCAAATAGCGGCGCTGTGACCTGCACTTTGTGATAAAATCAGCATGAATGCTTGCTTTGTGATGATAAAAACCATATCTTTGCACATGACAAAACTGGATTGTCGCAGTAGTGGAGTAATCATGAATGTATTGTTCATCTCATTGTAATTGTTTTAGAAAGGCAAATGGTAAAATATGCCCATATCTTGTTTTTCGTCTTGGGGCTGCTCTGGTTTGGAGCACAGGGACAGGAAATGCCTACCGACACCATCGCGCCGGCAGATACTGTTGAACACCTGAATAAGTTCCAGCAGATAAAGGCTCGTGCCCAGCAGCGCATCGAGGAGAAGATGAACGAGCCATGGGATACCATCCGTGACGGTACCTACTGGTGGCGTGCTCTCAAGCACGGCAAGATTGACTTGACGGGCAAGACCATCCAATATCCCAAGTTCCTGCGCTTCGCCTGGAGGGTCTATAAATGGGGCGACAAGGCGTTCAACAGTTACGACACGACTTATGTGGTGAGCACTGGCAAGAATTGGAAATTCATGTACAAGTCCAATATATGGAACGACAATTACCAGGGCGAGCCGTCAGTCGAGGACATGCGCGTGGACATGCGCAGCAAGTTGGCGGCCAACATGGGTTTCCAACTCTCGTTCATGGCGGTGAGTGTGGGCTATACCTTGGGTATCACCAACCTGATTAATGGCGAGAAGGTATCCAACAAGATCGATTTCTCTTTCACTTGCGCACGGTTTGCCGCCGAGGCCTATTATATGGAGAACCGAGGAACCACCACAGCGTGGGTGAGGGGAAAAACCGATGGGGAGAAATGGAAGATGACCATCAAGGAATTTGGCGGACTGCACCGCAAGGCCTACGGCATGAGCGCTTACTATTTTTTCAATAATCGCCGTTATGCACAGGCTGCCGCCTACTGCTTCTCCAAATACCAGAAACGCAACGCCGGCTCGTTCATTGCCGGTATTTGCCTGCAGCACCGCGATATGTCCATTAACATGGAGGAATTGCCACAGATTGCTGTGGATCAGATCCCGCCTGGCCAGGAGATGCCTCACTTCCTCTATAATGACTATTGCGTGATGGCCGGTTATGGGTACAACTGGGTGCTGGGGCCTAAGTGGCTGCTCAACTTCACGGTGACGCCCTATGTGGGCTACCGGCATCTGCTTGCCACGCAAAATGTGGACCGCGCCAGTGCCTGGTCCCTGAACATACGTGCACGCATGGGCGCTGTTTATAATCACAAGAAGTATTTCGTGGGGCTGCAGAGCTATGGAGACATTCACCGCTACAAGTCCGAGAAGCACCATTTCTTCGGTTCACTGCTTGACTTCACCGCTCTCGTCGGCATCCGCTTCTGATTTTGTGCTATAGCTTTTTCCTGTCTCCTTTTCTATAGGTCTGCTTTTTGTCATAGACAAGATACGGACGATAACTTACCTTTGTAATAAAGGATTGTTTTTGCTTTTAAGTTCTGTTAACAATCCCGCACCACCTCCTTTTTAAATAATTATAGTTTACATAAATAGCTATTGTGTTGATTATAAGTTATTTGCTGAAAATTACCCATTTGGAGGTCAAATTGCTTTTTGACTGTTGATTGAAAATATTTGATGGGGCCAAAAGGCCTTTTGAAAGAAAATGGTTATATTTGCAAACAAGAACAAGATGATGTTGTCCGTTTGCCACTTGATTGAAGATTTTTGAAATTTGACTAAGTGGATTAGGAATGAACTCTTTGTTTCCATGTGCGACGTTAAGTGCGGCTTTGATGAGATAAATAACATGAACTAGAATACAATTAATCGTTTAATTAAATATTTTCAAGATGAAAAAAGCTTTACTTCTTCTTGTGGCTCTGGTCATCGGCTCAATGGTTTGGGGCCAGAATCCATCTGTTGTTAGTTTTTCGGTCAATGATGATGTTTCTTTCAACATGACAAAAGTTGATGGGAATGATGAGATATCATCATTTTATATTGGCCAATGTGAAGTTACCGAGGCCCTCTGGCTGGCTGTGATGGGTGGGGAGAATCCAAGTTCATATGCTGGGAACTTGGAAGACAATCTGCCTGTTGAGAGGATTTCCTGGCAGGATGCAAAACGGTTTATTATAACGCTGAGTGCGCGTCTGAGGATTAGGTTCCGCTTTATCACCGAAGCGGAATGGAAGTTTGCTGCCAGTGGCGGTAATTTGAGCCATGGATATATCTACAGCGGTAGCAATATTTTGAACGACGTCGCTTGGAATAATAACAATTGCAGCCATAAGATGACGGTCGGAACAAGGGCACCGAACGAATTGGGCATATACGATATGTCGGGCAATGTGTATGAAATCATTCAAAATCCTTCAAAGATTTATGGCGGTGGGTGGCACGCTCCAGCAGAACATTGCGAGGTGGACTATTGGTGGCCTGCACATGAAACTTTTACAGATGATGACACGGGCTTGCGCATCGCCTCAACAAATGTGTTCCGCCCGATAGGGGATGTTGACAACAACGGTAAGATGGATGTTGCCGATTTGACTTTGTTGATAGACCTTATTTTGGCAGGTGACGTCTCACTTGACGATTACCCGGAATCCGACGTCAATTATGATGACAAAGTGACTATTGAGGATGTCACCGATTTAATTGATATGTTGGTTGTTCGTTGATGGCTCGTTGATTGTGAAAAAGTAGGATGCCCCCTAATTAACGGGCATCCTGCATTTTGCTCTTGATGACGCTCCATGTCTCTTTGGCTTGCTTGCCTTGTTCCATATGCGGACGGGTGGTCGGCAGATTCCCGTCTAAGGAATTGATAAAAAAGACTGCTCAGAACGGGGTGAAGTTCAAGGAAAAGTATTATCTTTGCCGTTTAGACAAACAGATGTTTTTTGTAATCCGATGAGTGACAAGTATATCGTATCAGCGCGTAAATACAGGCCCTCGACGTTCCGCAGCGTGGTGGGGCAGCAGTCGTTGACCCACACGTTGAAAACGGCTATTGCCAGCGGCAGGCTGGCACACGCCTACCTCTTTTGCGGCCCGCGTGGTGTGGGCAAGACGACCTGTGCCCGCATCTTTGCCAAAACCATCAACTGTGAACATCCCACTCCCGATGGTGAAGCCTGTAACGAGTGCGCATCGTGCAAGGCGTTTAACGAGCAGCGTTCCTACAACATCAACGAGCTTGACGGCGCCTCCAATAACAGTGTCGACAATATCCGTGACTTGACCGACCAGGTGCGCATCCCGCCGCAGACGGGACGTTACCGCGTGTTTATCATCGATGAGGTCCACATGTTGTCTCAGGCTGCCTTCAATGCCTTCCTCAAGACACTGGAAGAGCCGCCCGAATACGCCATCTTTATCCTTGCCACCACCGAGAAGCAGAAGGTCATCCCCACCATCCTGTCGCGTTGCCAGATTTATGATTTTGCGCGTATCACGGTGCCCGACATCGTGCAACAGCTGCAATATGTATGCGAGCAGGAGAAAATTGAGGCCGAGCCCGCAGCGCTCAACATTATTGCCCAAAAGGCCGACGGCGCTATGCGTGACGCCTTATCCATCTTTGATCAGGTGGCCGCTTCGACCCAGGGACATATCACCTACCAGAGTGCCATCGACAACCTCAATGTGCTTGACTATGACTACTACTTCAGGCTTGTGGACACTTTCCTTGCCGGTGACGTCATGCAGGCCTTGTTGATATATAAGGAGATTCGTGACAAGGGCTTTGACTCGCAATTCTTTATCAATGGCCTGGCACAGCACCTGCGCGACTTGATGGTCGCCAGCACGCCGCAGACACGCGTTTTGCTTGAGATGAACGATGAAGTGGCACAGCAATACGGCAATCAGAGCGCCAGATTGTCTCCCGCATTCTATTACCGTGCCCTGGACTTGTGCAACACTTGTGACTTGAATTACCGCAATGCCAGCAGCAAGCAGTTGCTGGTGGAACTGACACTTGTCAAACTGTGTCAACTGGTGGCACCGCAACAGCCTCAACAGGCGGTTCAGCAACCCATTCAAAAGATTGTTGCGCAACCGGCACAACCCGTCCAGCAGCGTCCTGCGACTAATCCCGGGCCGACTACGGCACGCGTTCCTCAACCTCAACCTCAGGCACGCCCTCAGCCTTCAGCGCCTAGTGCAGCTGCCGAACGGGCCCCTCATCCTGCTGAGGCACCCATGGAACTTCGTGAGATTCCACATCCCACCAATACCACTCGTCGCCCCATGCCTCATGGTGTGGGAAACACATCGCGCATCATGGTTAATGTGTCTAATGCCGCGGCATCAAGGCAGCCTGCTGCTCCTGTCTCCGGCACACCACAGCGCACCCAGCCCTTCACAGCCGACAAGTTGCAAACGGCTTGGCAAGTCTATATCGACCAGCATCCCCAGGAAAGGGCCCTGTGCACTACCATGTCTTATGCCATACCGCAGTTGGCCGGCGACAATGCAGAGCACTATGTGATGACAGTGGGAAGCCCCACCGAGCAGAAGAATGTAGAGGAGCACAAGCAGGCATTGCTGCAATTCCTGAGTGACCAGTTGCAAAACGACCGTCTTGTCCTGGATGTAAAGGTGAGCGAAGTGCCTATCGATACTCCCAAGATCCTGTCGCCCCGTGAGGTCGTGGAGCAGATCAAGCAACACAACCCGGGCTTTACACAGTTCCTGAAAGATTTCGACTTGGGACTGGCGTGATGGCACTTGCCGCTACAGCGGCGCGATGCTGGATGCTTTTACCGTGAAGAAGTTGTCACTGTTGTTCTTCAACAGTCGGTATTCGCCGTGGTTGCCCCACGAGGCTGGCTTGTCCTCGATGGCGGTGTCCTCGCCCGTGTCGTTATCGACGTAGGGCTCGATGCGTTGCTGCCACGAGCGGATGCGGGCCTGTGCTGATGCACGGTCCATCAAGGCATTAGGGGCGTCAACCAGTTCTTTCAGATAGGCTACATATTTCGCCTTGAAATCATTGAATTTGAGTATTCTGGCAATCAGGCGGTTGTTGTCGTTCCCCCAATGGAGCGGATTTTGCCGTCCTGCATCGTCCTGTGCGCCGCAGCGCAGGCTGGTGCCCAACGTGTTATCATAGTCATAGGGGATGAAAAAGAATTTGTAGCCGGTCAAACCCTTACCGTTGAAGTAGATGTAGTAGTTGTTGGCATTGTTCCAGTAGTCGTCCCACATACCCACGGCAACATTGACGGCGTAGGTCTTCAGAAGCAGGTTCACGTCGGTGACTTGTTGAATCCAAGAGTAGAATTCGTTGTCATTCAAGTTGTTGAGCTTGTTCATGAAATCCACGAGCTGCAGGCGCGCACTGTCAAACTCCTCGGTCTGCGTTTCCAGCGTGTAGGCATGGCGGTCGTCGGTGTCGTCATCATACCAGATGTCGCCGTTGGGGTTGTTCAGGCCCGATGCGCCGTTGCGGCATTTCCACAGGTAGCCATTGTTGGAACCGAACCGGTTTTTCCTGTCTTTGAGGTAACGCTTGTCGATGGGCTCCATCAGTTCATACACGCCGTAATAAGCCTCCTGGCTGTCGCCCTCGACATGGAGCCACAGGCGGCAGTAGTTGTCGCGTACGGCAGTCCACACACCGGCGCGGCGAAAGAGTTCGTAACAGAACATTTCGCGCACGTAGGCAGGATCGTCTTTGAACCACTTGAGGTGCAGCTTGCGCACGCCCTGGATGGTATGGGCCTCGTCATCAACATATTTGCGCAGGTTCACGCCAAAGTGGGCATGGTGCCAGTCGGTGTTGTCGCGTTGGTGCATCTGTCCGTAACCGCCCTCGGGACGGCGGCGCGAGGTGTTGCCCTTGAGGCGCAGGCCAACATTATCGATAACGGTGGTTTCTCCGTCCTTGACGAACGAGAGGGTTGCCGACACATACTGCGTCGTGAAGCTATTGGCGTCGTAGAGCGCAAGCAGCCTGTTCCACTCGTCCAGGCTCACGCTCAAGTGCACTTCGGGCAGGGCTTCCTCGTCCCACACATAATCGTAGCCTTCCTTGACGGGCTCGGGCAATTCTCCGCCCAGCAGCACGTCAATAACGGCATTGACATCGGCAATGTTGATCTCGCCGTCACGGTTTGCGTCGCTCCTGTGACGTTTGTCATAGTTGGCGAACCCTCCTAACAGGATGTCGATGATGCCATTGACATCGGCGATATTGATTTCGCCGTCACCGTTCACGTCTCCCACCCGCAGGCTGAACGGGTCGGGCAAGGATGGTTCCTGATACTCGTTGATACTGAAAGTGAGGTTTGTCAGATTAAAGGTAAAGGTGTATTCTTCGCCGATTCCCGTGAACTTGTAAGAGTGGTTGTTGTTGCTCTTTTGGGTGGTATAGGTGTTGTCGATGGTGACCTCTTGGCTGCTGCCGGCGGGGCCGTAGCGGAAGTTGGCGTTAAAGACGTTCCAATCGCTGCTTTGCCCGTCGGCGAACACAAACCAGACAGTGCCGCTGATGCTGACGGTCAATGTGTAGGTGCCATTGCCTTGATCGGTCATCTCGACGCCATGGCCTGGGTTCCAGTCACCAAAAGGGTTGTTTCCCACCATATATATGGCTGCCCGTGCCGACATAACCGTCAGCACGAGAGCCATGATAGTCAATAAACGGTAATACTTATTCATCTTGAATTTTGGTTGGTTTCAGTTTTCTATAGCTTCTATAATATCTATAGCTTCTATAATTATTCCTCATACCAGGTGGAATACATCAGGTAGTTTTTGGCGATTTTCACGTTGATTTCGCTGGCCTGACTGGGGTCAACCATCTTTTTGAACTTCGCCGGACTGCCGGCCCACAACTCGTGGGGGCCGACTTTGGTACCGCCCAGCACGACACTGCCGGCAGCGATGATGGCGCCTTCGCCGATTTCGGCATGATCCAGGACGATGCTGCCCATGCCGATGAGGGCCATATCTCCGATTTTGGCACCGTGCACGACCACATTGTGCCCGATGGACACGTCATTGCCGATCTCGGTGACCGATTTCTCGTACAAGGTGTGAATGACACTGCCATCCTGAATGTTGACACGGTTGCCGATGGTGATGGTGTTGACGTCACCGCGCAACACAGCGCCAAACCAGATGCTGCAATCGTTGCCCATGGTCACATCGCCCACAACGACAGCGTTGTCAGCCAGGAAACAGTTCTCTCCGATTTTGGGCTCAAAGCCCCTAACTTTCTTGATGATAGCCATTATACAGTTTAAAGTTTAAAGTTTAGAGTTTAAAGTTTAGAGTTTAAAGGGTATTAAATTTCTTGGGTCTTGGCGGCGAGCCATGCGGCCTCGTCGGCGTTGAGCAGCGGCGTGATGCGTTCACGCACCATGCGGTGGTAGTCGTTGATTTGTGACACTTCTTCGCTGGTGAGCATCGAGCGGTCGATGAGCTGCACGTCATAGGGGAACAGCGTCAGCGGCTCAAATGCGAGGAAATTGCCGAAATCTTCGGTCTTTTCGGCCTCGACAACAAGAACGAGATTCTCGGTGCGGATGCCGTATTGGCCTGTCTTGTACAGGCCGGGTTCGTTGCTGATTACCATGCCGGGAACGAGTTTCACGTCAACCAGATTGGTGCGGATGCTTTGGGGACCCTCATGGCAACCCAGGAAGTGGCCCACGCCGTGGCCTGTGCCGTGGCCGTAGGTCATCGCTTCCTGCCACAGCGGCAGGCGGGCCAGCACGTCAAGCTGGCAGCCGGTGGTGCCCACGGGGAATTTGGCACGTTGCAGGGCCAGGTGTCCCTTGAGCACGAGGGTGAAGTCATGCTTCTCCTGTGCCGTGGGGTTGCCCAGGGTGATGGTGCGGGTGATGTCGGTGGTGCCGTCGAGGAATTGGGCACCGCTGTCCACGAGCAGGATGCCTTCGCCGTGCAGCGTCGAGGCGCTCTCGTCGGTGGCCTCATAGTGCACAATGGCGCCATGCTCCTTGTAGCCGCAAATCATGGCAAAGCTGTCCTCGCGGTACAGCTCCTGCTGGGCACGGAATTCCATACCCTTGTTCCACACGTCCACCTCGTTGATGGTGCCTGTGGGGGCTGTCTCCTCAATCCACTTGAACAAGCGCACCAGGGCAGCGCCGTCACGTTCCATCGCATGACGGAAGCCCGCAATCTGCACCTCATTCTTCATGCACTTGAGGTCGGTGATGGGAGAGCGGAAATACACCTTTTGGCACGGCAGAGCATTGGCCAACGTGTCGCTCACGCGGTTGGGGTCGATGAGGACCACCTCGTGCTCGTTGACGCGTTCCAGGAAGTGCACAATGTCGTCATAGTTGCGCACTCTCACGCCGCAGGACTTGAGATGCTGGCGCACCTCGTCGGTGACCTTGTTCTCGTCGATGAACAGTTCCTTATTGTTTCGGGAAATATAGGCAAATGCAATGACAACGGGTGTGAATACCACGTCGTTGCCGCGCAGGTTCAACAGCCATGCAATATCGTCAAGGGCGGTGACGAGCATTGCGGTCGCCTCGTTCTGCTCCAGCACGGTGAGCAGGCGTTCAATCTTGTCGTTAGCCTCTTCGCCCGCATACTTCACATCGTGGACAAATGCGGGTTCGCTGGGACGTGCGGGGCGGTCACTCCAGATGGTGTCGGCGGGATAGAACTCGGTGGCGAGCATGAAGCCGTTCTCACCGCAAAAGCGCTCCAACTGGTTGGCTTCTTGAGCGCTGTACAACCTGCCGTCGATGGCGATCACCGAATCCTCTTCCAGCACTTGCAGCAGCCACTCGTGGATGGTGGGATCATCGCCCATGTTTTCCTTCATCATTACAAAACCGCTGTCTTCCAGCTCGATGCCGGCTTGCAGGAAATAGCGTGAGTCGGTCCACAGGGCGGCCTGGTCGAGCGTGACAACGGCAGTGCCGTTGCTGCCCGTGAAACCGCTGATCCAGTCGCGGAATTTCCAGTGGTCACAGATGTATTCACTCTGGTGCGGGTCGGTGCCGGGGATGATGACGGCATCGACATTCACGCGGCGCATCTCTTCGCGCAGCGCCTCAAGATGAGGATAAGTCTCTCTACTCATTGTCTATTGATGTTTTGTCGTTAGATTTCAATTTTATTGACCTGCAAAGTTACAATTTTATCATTAAAGAAAACGATGCCAGGTGGATTTTTTCCCGCATCTGAACACATTTGACAGATGCGGGAAAAAGAATGGCTGATATAAGTCTTTGATGGTTATTCAGTAACGAAGATGGGCGTGCCGATGCAGCCGTTGGGCGACTGGATGTGCAGCAAGGCGCACACGGTGGCGGCGATGTCGGTCATGTGGGTTAGGCGCGAGGTCTCTCCAGGAGTGATGTGCCATCCCATGAAAATCAGGGGGATGTGGCTATCGCTCTGGCTCCAGGTGCCGTGGTTCGACCCGGTCTCCTCCTTTTTGCCGGCATAAACGCCCGTGCGGGGCACGATATAGATCTCGCCGCTGCGTTCGGGGAAGTAGCCCAGTTTGATGCGCTCCTTGAGGATGGTGGGGATGGGGTAGGAGTCGATTTTGGCGACATCGACGGCCCATTGGATTTCCTCGGGCACTTCCAGCGCCTGGCAGGCAGCGCGCATCACCTCGTCATAGTTCAGGTGGTTGCTGTTGATGGCTTCGTGATTGAAGTAGAAGGTGTATTCCATCTGTTCCTTGAGCAGCATTTTCACGCCGAACTGCTTCTCCAGCAACTCGTTGGCAGCGACAAGGGCATCGGGGTGATACCAGGTGGCGCTGGGCAGGCCGTGGGCTGTCATGCGGGGATAGCTGTGGGTGCCGCCATGGTCGGCACTCAAGAACAGCAGATAGTTGCCGCGGCCGATGCGTTGGTCCAAAACTTCGATGAAATGGGCGATTTCCCGGTCCAGCTGCTGGTAGATGGAATCTACTTTAGGCGAGTGGGTGCCATAATAATGGGAGCACATGTCGGTGTTGGACACGCTGATGGCCAGCATGTCGGTCGCCTCGCCCTGACCCAGTTTCTCGTTGATGAGGGCCTGCTCGGCAAGGGCAAACGTCATCGTCGTGCCCATGGGCAGGTTGTTGAGGTCCATGGCAAGTTCATCGTGGTGCTTCTTGTTGAAGTCACTCACCCACTTGGGAAGTTTATCGCGGTAATAGGTGCTGGTAACAAACGAAGTGCTGCCCTTGTCATACCAGTAGGCACCCACGGGATGATGGCCCGCCGGCAGGATGGCTGCGCGGTCTTTGAGGGCGATGCCCACAGCACGGCTCTTGAAATTGGTGGCCAGTTGCAGCTGGTCAGCGATATTGGTGGTGATGAGGTTGCGGGGCGATTTGCCGCGGGTCTTGTCGTTGCCGCCCACGCCGCGTTCGCTGTCGTCCTGCACGCTGGTCACATTCCTGCCGTTAAGCATGAAATTGTTGCCGGCAATGCCGTGGAAGGCAGGTGTGGTGCCCGTGTAGATACTTGCGTGTCCGGCGGCCGTCACCGTGGGCACATAGTCAATAATCGTGTTATTGCACAGGTACCCGTCCTGAAGCAGGGTCTTGAAGCCCCCCTCGCCCCACTGGTAATTATAGAAGTAGTCCCACCTCATCTGGTCAACAACCAGGCCCACAACCAACTTGGGCCTCTCCACCTGAGCCATCGCACTAATCGCAACGACGGCCATCACAACAACAAAAAAATTCTTGGCTCTCATCATATCTCAAAACTATAATAATTCAGTATAAAATGAAAACAATAAGTACAATAAATACAAATTAATTATCTGTATTTATGAACAATACGTCCATCAACGGTTAAAATGTCACGTTGTGTCTTGTCGTAAAAATAACGCTCAACAGCAGCCTTCTTACCAGCAAAGTTTACGATGATGCCGCATGGACATTCCAAGAGCCTCATATAATTAAAAAGTTGAGCTCTCATGTCTCCATTCAATTCATCAACCGACTTGCATTCAATAATAATATCTCCTTTACAAAGAAAATCGACCCTATAGATGCTACTCATCTCTTTGCCGTGGTAGGTGGGATGTATTGTTAGTTCCTTTTGAAAAGGAATGTTTTGCTCTTCTAACTGTAATCGCAGTCCTTCTTGATAGCAATATTCATTAAGCCCTGGGCCCAATTCATTGTGTACTTCATATAGTGCGCCAATGACTTCAAAGATATGTTCTTTTAGTCTCTCTAAGTCAATCATTGTCAAATATATAATTGTATTTATTGTATTTGTTGTTTTCTTTTTTGTTTTTTGTTGGGGAGGGTGGGGGTTAGGGGTGGCGGGTGGTGCCGCGCAGGACCAGGCGGGTTTTGACGATGCGTTTCTCGGCGTGGTCGCGGGGCAGGGTGCCCTCGACGAGGCCGATGAGGATGTCGGCGGCCTCTTTGCCCACTTGGCTGCCGCGCTGCTCCACGGTGGTCAGCATCGGGTCACACACCGTGGCTCGGAAGCCGTTGGTGAAGCCGCAGATGCTCACCTCGTCAGGCACGTTGAAGCCCATGCGCTTCACCTGGGTGAGGATGCCGATGGCCGTCTCGTCGTTGACGGCAAAGAAGGCATCGGGACGGTTCTCCATCTGCATCATGGCGGGGGTGATGCGTTCGGCGTCGGCGCGGTTGTCACAGATGCGCACCAGGCCCTCGTCCAACGTCAACCCGTGCTTGTACAGGGCGTCACGGTAGCCGTTGAAGCGGTTTTTGGCGATTTCCATGTTCATGGGCGCGCCATAGAAAGCGATGCGGCGGCATCCCGTATCGATGAGGTGCGACACTGCGTTCATTGTGCCCATATAGTCATCCACCACCACGCGGTTGGCATTGATGGCGGGGCAGATGCGGTCATAGAAAACCAGAGGCACACCGGCAGCGTCGAGTTGTACGAAATGGTCATAGCGCTCAGTGTCCTTGGCCTGGGAGACGATGATGCCGCACACCTTGTTGCGAAGCATCGCCTCACAAATGCGCACCTCTTGCTCGTAGCTTTCGTTGCTTTTTGCCACCAGGATCTGATAGCCTCGTGAGGAGGCTTCGGCTTCGATGCCGTCGAGGATGCAAGAGAAATAGTAGTGGACGAATTCGGGGACGATCACACCGATGGCACGGGATGGATTGCGGCGGCTGTGGCGCAACTGCTCGGCAATGACGTTGGGGAAGTAGTTGTGCTCGCGCGCAAACTGTTGAATGGCTTGTCGGCGCTCGCGTGAAATGCTGGGGCTATCGCTCAAGGCGCGAGAGACCGTGGCCACCGACACGCCCAACTCGCGGGCGATGTCTTTCATCGTCAATTGTCGTCTGTCATCCATAATGTTGATTAATATTAAAGTTGGCTGATGTTGACTGATATCAACGGCGAAATTACAACTAAAAATCGAATTGCGCAAACGATTGCATGTTTTAAATAGATAATTTAACATTATAAAAAAAGAATGATAATTTGAAATATTCTATATTTGCCATGTTTTAATTGCCTAAATGCGCCATTGAAACCATTCTGTTGGCGTTGCCAATGAGGCCATCATGAAAAAAGCCTGACAATTAAATATTTGATTACCAACATAATATTAACTTTAAAAATTTAAAAATGAAGCAGGTAAACATCAGAATTCCGTTTAGGATTCTTACCCTCGTGATGGGACTGTTCCTGTCACTGGGAGCCTATGCACAGATTACTGTGAAT
>CACYAW010000042.1 GCA_902772455.1 uncultured Bacteroidales bacterium | reverse complement strand
CGAAGTGGATACAAGCATGTTGGGCTATTATGTTTTCCCAACTGTACAACAGCATTATCAGAGGGCAACGGCGGACATCACCTTTGAGGCCTATGTGGCAGCTCCAGTCAAGCAGAGTAAAGGCGTTTACATGGTTTATCGGGTGAGTGGCAAGGAACATGATTACTCCTTTGCCAGCGATGAAAAACTGCAGACTTATTATCATGAATTCTGTGTCGATTTGCGCGACACACTGCAGCATCATCGATACGACACCAACTGCACGACGTTTCAACGCATCAGTTCCAACAACGACCACTACGATTATATCCTGAAGGCTGTCGAGAATGCCTACATCATGTGTAACGATTCTGCCTACTCTATCGACAACCATCCGGCGATCATCATGCCAATTTATGGCAAGCCTCTCATTGATGATGCCCGTGTCAAGAAGGGGTACGTCATCTGCTTCACTGCTAGCTTGGGAGTCATTGCGCTTGTGCTGTTGTTTGCGCGAACCAGAAAGGTGAAAAGAAAGGGCAAGACCGATGCTGGCTTTGATATGACGCAACAAACTATCAAGTACGTTCGCAATCCCAAGAATTGGCCTTGCGTCTTCATCTTCGTGCTGCCGATAATCTATTATATCGTTGCCCTTTTCATGGGCTATTCGGAATCTTCGTCGGTGCTGGACTATGGTGCCATTTCGGGATACCATCTGTTTGTGAAGAATGAGTGGTGGCGCCTAGTCACGTCAATGCTCATGCATGCCAATATTCCTCACCTGCTAATAAACCCTGCTAATAAACCTCATGGTGCTATTCTTTATATTGGCATTCTGGGGCGCATTGTTTCCCTTGTATCAGGGTTGGCGTGGCGCACTGGTGTTCTTCGGGGCAGGAATCGTGAGTTCTTTCTGTTGTGCCCTTTATAGCGATGGCATCACGGTAGGGGCCTCAGGAGCCATTATGGGAATGCTCGGATACCCTTTCGGTTGCTTGATGTTTAATTCCAAGAAACGGAACAGGACGAATATAATTCCACCCTGCTGCTTTTGGCCATCTTTATAGGCCCAACTTTACTCCTGAGTTTCACCCGCGGCATCAGCCTGGCGGGTCACGTCTCTGGCCTGCTTTGCGGTTTCATTGCCGGAATCATCGACAACAGGCTCCACAGCAAGGAATGACGATTATTGCCAACAATTATACATAAACGAGAGGGCTACCAGGTGCCGTAGTTGCCGCGGTCGGCGTCGATGCGCAGCAGGATGAACAGCAGGAAGGTGAAGCCCCACAGCGAAGAGCCGCCGTAGCTGAAGAAAGGTAGGGGAATGCCGATGACGGGGCATAGGCCGATGACCATGCCGATGTTGATGGCGACGTGGAATATGAGGTAAGACGCGACACTATAGGCATACACACGTGCAAATGTCGAGTGGTTGCGTTCTGCCAGGGTGATGATGCGTAGGATAAGTGCCAGGAACAGGATCAGTACTGCCACACTACCGATGAACCCCTGCTCTTCACCGATGGTGCAATAGATGAAGTCGGTGTGCTGCTCAGGCACATATTTCAGCTTGGTCTGCGTTCCGTTCAGGAATCCTTTTCCTGCAATGCCGCCGCTGCCAATGGCAATTTTGCTCTGGTTGACATTGTAGCCCGCCCCGCGCAAGTCCTCCTCGATGCCCAGGGTCACCTTGATGCGTGTCTGCTGGTGAGGCTCCAGCACGTTGTTAAAGGCGAAGCTTACTGTGAACAGGAAAACGAGCGATGCGGCTGCAAAACAAGTGGTGATGAGCACCTTCTTGAGGTTGATGTCATGCAGCATGCCGTAGAGCAGATACAGTAACGACAGGATGATGACCGGCAGGAAAAAGGCGTAGCCGTTGACGTGGACACCTGCCAGCGCCAAACCGCCAGCAATGGCACCAGCCACCACATATCCGATGAGCACATTGCGTCCCAGAATCCACGAGCGGCAATACAGGAGCAGCATCGCCACAATGAGTGCCATCACCATGATAAAGGCGATGACCATACCCAAGGGAATGCCCATGAAGGTCACAGCGGCAAACTTCAACACCACGACAAAATAGACCACAGCCATTAATGCGGCAAACAAGACGAAACCCGACATGCCTTCGCGATAGAGGACAAAGATGAGCGACGTGTAAACCAGTGCCGAACCCGTCTCCTTCTCCAAGATGATGCACAGGATGGGCAGCACGATGATGCCGATGGCGATGGCATAGTTGCGCCACCCGTTTAGCGAGAAGCCATAGGTGCTGAACAGCTTTGCCAGCGCCAGCGCCGTCGCCGCCTTGGCAAACTCGGCAGGCTGCAGGCTCACAGGGCCGAAGACCAGCCAAGAGCGTGAGCCCTTGATGTCAGGGGCCACGAAGACTGTGACAATCAGCAGCAATATCATAAAGCCATACAGCGGATAGGCATAGGCTTCATAGATGCGCCTGTCAATCAGCAAGAGTGAGAATCCGATGAGGAACGAGAGGCCCACCCACAAGAACTGCTTGCCCGAGTATTCGCTCAGGTCAAACATGCTTGCCTTGTCATAGTCGTAGGTAGCCGCATAGATGCTCACCGCGCCAGCCACGACCATGATGAGGTAGAGGATGATGGTAAACCAGTCCACAGACCTCAATAGGTTGGTATTCTCATCTTCATTCCTTACTTCCATCGCTAGAAACGGATTTATTGGATCGTGTAGTCTTATTTTTGTCGGCCTGGTTGCCGGTAGCAGTGGTTTTCTTTACCTTGGGATAGGTGATGGTGTGGCGGCTCGCCATCGCGCGCCCGCGGGCCTGCAAGCCGGCGGAATTGCCCTGCAGGTAGCGCTGGATCATCAAGGCGCCGATGGGCACCCCGTAGGTGGCACCGAAGCCGGCGTTCTCAACATAGACGCAGACGGCGATTTTGGGGTCGTTCATGGGTGCAAAGCCCATGAATACCGAGTGGTCGCGGCCGTGGGGGTTCTGGGCCGTTCCCGTCTTGCCGCACACGTCCAACCCGGGTATGTTGGCCCCCGTACAGGTGCCGCCCAGCACGGCCATGCGCATGCCCTCGACGATGTCGCTGTAATAACGCTTGTCGATGTCGGTGTCGTGGCGCTCCAGGTTCTTCTTGAGCACGCCCACGCCCTCGATGTTCTTCACCACGTGGGGCGTGATGTAATAGCCGCGGTTGGCGATGGTGGCGCTCAGGTTAGCGATTTGCAGCGGGGTGGCCAGGATTTCGCCCTGTCCGATGGCGTCACTGATGATGGTCTGCCCCACCCAGCGGCCTTCGCCGTAAATCTTGTCATAGAAGGCGGTGTTAGGGATGAAGCCGCGGCTCTCGCCCGGCATGTCGATGCCCAGTTTGTAACCATAACCCATCGACACCATGTGGTTCTTCCACACTTCAAAGGCTTTGCCCGTCGAGCCATACTTGCTGCGCTTGTCCATCATGTACTTGAATCCCCAGCAGAAGTAGGCGTTGCACGACGTCTGCAGGGCCGGCTTCAAGGGGAGGGGGGAGCCATGGCCGTGGCATCCCACGCGCAGGCCTGCGTTGACATAGCCACGGCGGCAGGGGAACACGGTGCTCGTGGTGATGATGCCCTCGTCCAGGAAAATGAGGCCTTGGGTGGGCTTGAAAGTCGAACCGGGAGGGTAGGCCGCCATGATCGAGCGGTCATACAGCGGCTTGAGCCTGTTGTTGACCAGGTCACGGTAATTCTTGCCACGCTCCTTGCCCATGAGCAGCGACGGGTCATAGGTGGGACTGGACACCAGTGCCAGAATTTCGCCCGTCTTGGGTTCGATGCACACGATGGCGCCCACCTTGCCCTGCATGAGCATCTCGCCATAGGCCTGCAAGCCGATGTCGATGCTCAGTTTCAGGTTGTTGCCGGCCACAGGTGACACATCGTCGGCTCCATCGTTGTAATGCCCCTTGATTTTGCCCGTTGCGTCACGGATGAGGATTTCCTTGCCCTTGATGCCACGCAGCCAGCGCTCATAGCTCTTCTCGATTCCCAAGTCGCCGGTGTAGTCTCCAGGGCGGTAATAGTCATCGTTCTCGATGTCCTTGGCATTGACCTCACGGATATCGCCCAGCACATTGGCCGCTACCGCGTAATTATACTGCCTGAGAATGCGCTGCACCACAAAGAAGCCCGGGAAACGATACAGTTTCTCCTGCAGGCGACCGTAGTCCTCGGGGGTGAGGTGGTTCATGAACACCTGTTGGGTAAAAGCCGAGTAGCTGCGTCCCTTTCTCATTTCCTGCCACCGGTGGTCAAACTCCTCGCGCGAGATTTGCAGCGTGTTGCAGAAGTCGATGGTGTCAAAGGGGGTAACGTCCTTGGGAATCATCACCAGGTCATACTCGGGAACGTTATAGACCACCAGCGAGTCGTTACGGTCATAGATGAGTCCACGTGACGGATAGATGACCTTCTCCATGAAGGCGTTGTTATCGGCATGGGCCTTGTAGGTGCTGTCAAGTACCTGCAACTGCACCAGGCGGATGATATAGATGATCACAATCGCCATGATGAAGCCGCCGATGACCAGCTTGCGTTTCTCCAGATTATAATCTTTTCTCACGGCGCGTGCTCACTAGAGTGTCCAACCCAAAGATGATGATGATCGACAGCGCACTGCTGCCCACGATGCGTGCCAGCGTGAGCAGGAAGTTGTGAAGGGTGAAGGCCTGGATGAGGAAGATGAGCAGGCAGTATAAGGTCGTGAGTGTCGCCATATACTTGAAATAGTCGCCTACGCCCATCGAGTCCACCGACGGAATGGGTATGCTCATGTCATTCTCGCGGGAGACGAACAGGTTGAACACAGGACGCCTGGCGGCGGCCATGATGGTGCAGGCCAGCGAGTTCATGCCTGGTGTGTTGTTGAAGATATCCATGATCAACCCGGTGAAAAAGGCTATGGTGAGCACCCAACCGCCGTGCAGATTCACGGGCAGCCTCATGATCAGGTAGATGAACACCACGGGCATGGCAACGTTGAACAAAACAATCTTGTTGCACACCAGCTGCAGCACCAGCAACGCCAAGAACAGGGCAATGAACTGTATCACGGTCTTGGTCATGGCTGTTCTCCTCCTTCTTCTGGGTTATCGGGTTCTACAGGCTGGGCCTGCTGGACGGGCTGGACAGACTGGACGGGCTGTTTCGCGGGTTTCTTGGGCTTCTCCTCAGCGGGTATCACGTCAATGATTTCGGGTTTGAGCTCTGGGCGCGTTTGGATGCCTGCCACGGTATCAATGCCCTGCTCGGCACGACGCAAGGCGTCGATCTGTTCCTTCATGCTGTTGGTGATGACGCGAACGTTGCTCAACTGGCTGAAGTTGGTCGTCAGCTTGATGCGCAGCGACACAAAGCTGTCACTCATGCCTCGTGCCAGTCCATCGATGGTGCCCACAATGACGCCCTCGGGGAAGACTGCCGAGTAGCCGCTGGTGACGATGGTGTCGCCCTTGTGCCAGGTCAGGTGCTTGGGCAGCTCCTCCAGCACCGCATGCTGCGGACTCTTACCATCCCACACCAGGCTGCCATAAAAACCGCTGCCTCGCAGTTTGCACGAGAGCCTCATGTGAGGATTCAGCAGCGAGATGACCCTTGCCGCATGTGGTCCCACCACGTTGACGATGCCCACCACGCCGTTCTGGTCGATGACGCCCATCTCGGGGCTCACGCCGTCCAGGTGTCCGCGGTCGATGGTGATATAGTTGTTGGGCTGGGCGATACTGTTGCTGATTACATGAGCCATCACAAAGGTGTACTGCGCCAGCGCGGGCTGATGCAATGAGTCGGGCGCCAGCAGCGCCATGTCATTCAATTGGCCCCGCAGCTCAATCAGTTCCATCTCCAGCGCGGCGTTGCGCTCCTGCAGGCTCTCGTTGATGTCCCGCAGGTGGAAATAGGAGGTCACACCGTTGAACGCCTTGTAGAGCGCGGCGCTCACCGAGTTGGCCGACGTCAGATAAACGCTCTGCTGGTAGGGGTTATCCCTAAACAGCAGCACGAGGCTCAATATCACATAGATTGCGAAAATGAACCACGCACTGTGTTTGACGAAAAAGTTGAGCAGATTGTTCATCTTTTTTTAGTTTTAAGTTGTAAGTTTTAAGTACGATCACTATCGCCTGAAAGCCGGCAGTAGTATCATTACTAAAAACTTAAAACTAAAAACTTAAAACTCCAATCAACGCATGAGGAACTTGAAGTGCTTGATGTTCTTCAATGCGATGCCGGTACCCTTAGCCACAGCGTGCAAGGGATCCTCGGCCACATGGAACTCGATACCGATCTTGTCGGTCAAGCGCTTGTCAAGGCCACGCAACAGGGCGCCGCCACCGGTCAGGAAGATACCGTTGTGCACGATGTCCTGGTACAGCTCGGGAGGAGTCTGCTCCAGGGCGCTCAGCACGGCAGCCTCGATTTTGGAGATGGATTTCTCGATGCAGTGGCACACCTCCTGATAGGTCACGGGCACCTCGAGGGGCAGCGAGTTGACCTGGTTGGGGCCATGGATGATGAAATCCTCGGGAGCATCGGGACCCAGGTCGGTCAGGGCCGAACCCACGTTGATCTTGATGGCCTCGGCGGTGCGCTCACCCACGCGCACGTTGTGGGCGCGGCGCATGTGCTCCTGGATATCCTCGGTCAGGTCGTCACCGGCGGTGCGGATGCTCTTGTTGCTCACGATACCGCCCAGCGAAATCACGGCGATCTCGGTCGTACCGCCACCGATGTCAACAATCATGTTGCCCTCAGGAGCCAGCACGTCAAGGCCGATACCCAGGGCGGCAGCCATGGGCTCATAAATCATATAGACGTCGCGTCCGCCTGCGTGCTCACTCGAGTCACGCACGGCACGGATTTCGACCTCGGTCGAACCCGAGGGGACACACACGACCATGCGCAGCGAGGGCGAGAACCAGTGGTTCTTGGCGCTCACTTTCTTGATCATGCCGCGAATCATGTGCTCGGCGGCATTGAAGTCGGCAATAACACCGTCGCTCAAGGGGCGCACGGTGCGGATTCCCTCATGCACCTTGCCGTGCATCTCGCGGGCACGCTCACCCACGGCGATGGGCTTGTTGGTCTTGGAGTCGAGGGCCACGACCGAAGGCTCGTCGATGACGATGCGGTCGTTATGGATGATAATGGTGTTGGCTGTACCTAAATCGACAGCGATTTCTTGTGTGAATGAAAACCATCCCATGATTGTTATCTATATGTTTGATAGTTAGTTATGAATCTGATTATAAATTCTCTCGTTAATTGGACTGCAAAATTAGTGAATTCTCATCAATTCACCGCTATGTTTTCATATAGTTTTTTTGTTAAAACTACAGCATTTGTTCCAGTGCCTCCACGGCATGCCGCACACAGTCCTCGCAGGAGCACAGCACCCCATGGTCGGTGCCCACACCTTTCAGGTCCTTGCAGCGGGTGGCACCGCAGCGCATCTCAAATTCTGCCCTGAGCTGGCTCGCCTGCGGGTTCATGCGTCGGTTGTCAAATTTCAGCAACCCCTGGGCCATTTGCGCGCCGCACAATGCGCCACAGGTCTCCTCCATGCTCCCCATTCCGCTACCGAAACAGGCACCCATTGCGAGCAATTTGTCCTCGGGCAGCCCCAGTTCAGGCGCATAAGCCAGCAGTACAGCCTGGCAGCAGTTATAGTCACGCTTATACATCACCGCGCGTTCCTTGCGGGGCATGCCATTCATCGTCTCGTTCTGTTCCATTGTTCGCGTTGATAATATTGTGAATAATTTACTGCAAAGGTACAAAAATACTTTGAAATGCATTGCTAACGCGAATTGTGTTGGTGAATCGAATGACGTGAACCGTTTAATAAGTGTATGGTAATTGGCTCTGCAGGGTGGGGCATTCACAGTATTATTGCAAAAAAAATCCCCGACTCTCGCCGTGGATCATTTTGAAAAAATCTAATTAACCTCTAATACCATTAACATAAACCTTAAAACTAAATCTTAACCTTTAAATACCTGAATAAATCCCATGCCTCACGGCAACGATTTTCAGTGCTTGATGAAAAAATCGCTGCAAAGGTAAGCACAAATATGTTATAGAACATAATTTTTGAGCAAAAAATGCTTATATTTAACATTTTTTAATATTTATAGACGATTTTTGCTCGATTTAGGTCCGTTTTCCCGGTCAGTCTGGAGTTTTGAACATAGGGCTTAGGGAGCCGCGTTTATGCTTGCCTTGCGAGCCGGCAAAAAAATATCCGCACTCCTTTGACAAGGGTGCGGATACTGTTGATTTTGGGGGAGTGCTTATTCGTTGCCGAGCAGCAGATACTGGTAGGGTTGCATGGTGATGCGCTTGTTCAGTTGCATCTGCTCGCCAGTGAAGAGGTTCTTGACGTTCTTTCCAGCCCACATGGCGGGGAGTTCCACGCTGTGTGCCGCATCGCGCACATTGACGAGCACGAGGACGTTGTCGTTGTTGAGCACACGGTCTGCAATCAGCACGTTGTTTCCGTCATCGTCAAAGGGGATGACCTTGCCGCTGGAGCGCAGCGCAGGATGATCGTTGTAGATGGCAATGAGTTTCTTGTACTCGTCGCGCATGCCCGGGTTGGCGTTCCAGTTCACGGGTACGTAGTGGAAGAAGTTGATGGTCTCGGGGTATCCTACCTCCTGGGAGCCATAAACGAGCATGCCGCCGTGCAGCATCGTTGTGGCGACAAAAGCAGCCATCGAAGCTTTGGGGCCACCATATAATTTAATGGGTGAGGCCTTTGTGGCTTCGTCGTGGTTAGTGGTGAAGCGCAGTTTGAATTTGCCGGGCTCGAGGTCCTCATACTCGTGCTTGTCCACAGAGATGAGCTTGCCTACCTTGGCATCGCCTTTCATGACCTGGGCAATGGCGCCCATGAATTCCCATGCATAGTTGAGGTCAAAGCCAGCCCTGAAGTTGTCGGGGTTGGCGCCCTCGGCCAGCATGATGAGTTTGCGAGGCTTGGCTGCTGCCCGCAGGTTGTCGATACACTCGGTCCAGAAGTCCACAGGCACCTGGTCGGCGACATCGCAGCGGAAGCCGTCCACGCCGACGCTGTCCACCCAAAAGCGCATCGCATCGATCATGGCGGCGCGCATTTCCTTGTTGTCATAGTTCAGGTCTGCTACGTCCGTCCAGTCGGTACCCGGCGGGAAGATGATGTTACCTGTCGAGTCGTGGGTGTACCAGTCGGGGTGTTGCTTGAGCCACACGTTATCCCATGCGGTGTGGTTGGCCACCCAGTCCAGAATCACGCCCATGCCGCGCTCGTGGCAGGACTCGACCAGCATGCGCAGGTCATCGACGGTTCCATACTCTGGTGCCACGGCTTTGTAGTCGCGTACCGAGTAGGGTGAGTTTTTGCTCTTCTCTTCACCGATGGGATAGATGGGCATGATCCACAGCATGTTCACGCCCAAGTCCTCGATAGAGTCGAGCCTGTTGATGATGGCTTGGAACGAGTTGGAAGGAGCAAAGACACGGGGATTGACCTGATACATCACCACGTCGGACACCTCGGGCACGACAAAGCTGTCGCCCACTGGGGTGGCATGGTGATCCTTAGGCTTGCAGCCCATGGTCATCACGGTGACCGTTACTAATAATAAAAGAAATACCTTTTTCATCGCTTTATTGTTTTTAGTCGTTAGTATTTTGTCTTTAGTGGGTTTGCTTGAAATTGTCGAATTCTTCGGCGCTCACTTCGGTGATGGTGAGGGTCATGTTGCCGTCCTCGTTCTTGCCGATGGCGAAAACGAGCACATGCCCATCAACAGTATAACCGGTCTCGACCATTCCTGTGTCGTTGTTGAGGCGCCAGGGTACGGCCATGCGGGCATTACTGCCCTTGAGCGCGTTCTTGATGGTGAGTTTGGCCATGTCCACGTCCTTGACGGCGCTGGAGAACATCGTGCACGAGGTCTCGTTGCCGCTGGTCTGTGTATAGTCATATTTCTCGCTCAGCCACAATGCCACGTCGTTGAGGTGGTACTTGCTCTCAACGGGTTTGGGAGCGGCGGCTTGCTTGCGGGCGGCGGCTTGCTCCCGTCGCTGTTGCTCGCGTTCCTGACGGGCCTGTTCGCGCTGTTGCCTTTCCTCTTCCTTCTTGAGCCGTTTTTCTTCTTCCTTTTTCTGCTTTTCTTCGGCTTTCTTCTGTTTCTCGGCTTCCTTCAGGACCTTAGCCTGTTCGCGCTCGGCTTCGCGTGCACGTTTGAGCCGTGCCCGTTCGGCCTGTTTTTCGGCCTCTTTTTTCTCGCGAGCCTGCTGTCGCCGTTGTTTTTCGCTCATGATGGGAGCGTCGGTTTCCCCATTGGTGGTGTCAAAAGAGGCTATTGGGGCATCCTCTTTGTCATCAGCATGGTTGGCGACCTCCACTTGATGGCGTCCGCGGCGGGTACTTTGTTTCTCGGGTTTGTTGTCGCTTTTGCTGGTTTTCTTCTTGGCTTGGGTTTCGGTGTTCTTGCCCTTGCCCAGCGACTTATAGTAGCCAGCGGTCTCGGTGACGCTGACATAATAGGTGCCGTCGTCCAGCGCTTTGCGCTTGACGCTGAAGTGGAACTTGTTTTTCTCGTATCGGAAATCCTTCCAGTAATTCCCTGTGGCCGTGTTCCATTCACTCACGGCCTTGATGCCGTCATAGCTGGCCATCAAGCGGTCGATCATGTCGCGCACCTTCTTGGCGTTTAGGCCCTCGGGGCTGTTCAGGAAATAGGTCATCTCCCCCTTGTCGCGCTGCTGCTTCATGTCGGCGGCGCTGGGGGTGTAGTAGTACTCGAAGTAGTTGCGTCCCACGAAGGTCTCGCTGACCACCTCATCGAGGTACCATTCCCACTCGGGTTGTTGCTGCGTGGGTTGCGCCGCCAGGGCCAGCGCCAGGCAGGCCGTCAGGCTTAGCAATATGCGTTTTATTCTCATAGGCGCATTTTGATTTTTACTGGAGGCAAATTTAATCTCAATTTTGGTTTGTTGCAAGATTTCAAGGAGTTTTTCTGTCAAAACATCGTTTTTTTTGATGGATTAACTGGGGAAAAGTGGGAATATTCGAGCTTTTGGCGATAGTTGAAGCATAGAGAAGCCTGTCGGGCAAGGCTCGCCATGCTGAACTGCGAAGGTTTTTCAAACAACGGCAACTACTTGAATCAACAGCGGTCACGATATTTATTTTGTTTCCACATTTTTCATGAGTGTGACCCTGGATGATAGGGTGGGCTCAGGCATGTTTAGAGCCCTCTTTTTTACGAAAAACAGTTACGCATGATGTATATTCTTAACTGATTTTGCAGCGCATTTCAGAGGGCGGCGCTTGCCGCCCTTCGGGATAAGGTATTATACATCAAACAAACAATGAAAAAGTCAATGTATCCTTTGATGCTCATGCTGCTGATAACGCTGGCTGCAAAGGCAGATGTTGAGATTTCCGTCAAGGACGAGACCGACTTGATCGACTTGATTCTGACGGGAATTAAGGTTCTCGGCCGTTAGCGATCGGCTTTTTTGCAACCGCATAGTAGAGGCGCAAGGTTTTTAGCGTCTCTACTTTTTTCATGCCCGTTATTGCGGTTTATATAATAATCGCTATCTTTGCACCAAACCGAGTAATTGACAGGAATATGAGACTTAGACATTTGATACTGACGATTGTGGCGGTGGCGGCTGTGCTGCCTGCCGCAGCCGATGTGCATGAGCGTTACACCAGCGTGGTGAGCGACGCTACCGCGACCTACGTGAGCAAGCGCCCTCCTGTGGAGGAGCGTCTGTTCAGCAGTGTGATAATCGAGCAGCGCATCCGTGACGTGTTCAAGCAAATCAAGGGTAACCCCAGGTTGGCATGGATGTTTGTGAACTGCTTCCCCAACACGCTCGACAGCACGGTGCATTACCGCCTGGACGAGAACGGCGAGGACGACACGTTTGTCTATACGGGCGACATCCATGCGATGTGGCTGCGCGACAGCGGCGCCCAGGTATGGCCTTACGTCAAATATGCCAACCAGGACGAGAAACTGCGCCACATGCTGCGGGGCGTGATCCTGCGCCAGCTCAAGTGCATCGTGCTGGACCCCTATGCCAACGCCTTTAACGACGGGCCCACGGGGAGCCAGTGGGAGAATGACCTGACCGACATGAAGCCCGAGCTGCATGAGCGCAAATATGAGATCGACTCGCTGTGCTATCCCATCCGCTTGGCCTATGAGTACTGGCTGGTGACGGGCGATGCCAGCATCTTCGGCGACCTGTGGCAGGAGGCAATGCAGGCCGTGCTGCGCACCTTTAAGGAGCAGCAGCGCAAAGGCGGTGACAAGGGCCCGTACAAATTTATGCGCCGCGACATCGACGCCAAGTCCTCGCTCACGTGGTATGGCTGGGGACCTCCCGTGAATCCTGTGGGACTGATTGTGTCGTGTTTCCGCCCCAGCGATGATGCGACGGTGCTGCCGTTCCTGGTGCCGAGCAATTTCATGGCTGTGAGCTCGCTACGCAAGGCTGGCGAGATTCTCAACAAGGTTAACCATAACACCGCTTTGGCCGGTCAATGCCTTGACCTGGCCCAGGAAGTGGAGGATGCCCTTCACAAGTATGCCATCGTGGATCATCCCAAATACGGGAAAATCTACGCCTATGAGGTGGACGGTTGGGGTGGCCGCATCCTGGCCGATGATGCCAACGTGCCGAGCCTGCTGGCGATGGGCTACCTGGGAGATGTTCCCATGGACGACCCCATCTACCGCAACACGCGCCGCTTTGTATGGAGCGAGGACAACCCCTGCTTCTTCAAGGGCAAGGCCGGTGAGGGCATCGGCGGAGCACACACGGCCTATAACCTCATTTGGCCCATGAGCATCATGATGAAGGCTTTCACTGCCGACAACGACGAGGAAATAGCCTGGTGCATGCGTCAGCTGCTCACCACCGATGCCGGCACAGGCTTCATGCACGAGTCGTTCCACAAGGATGATGCATCCCGCTACACCCGCGCATGGTTTGCTTGGCAGAACACGCTGTTTGGCGAACTGGTCATCCACCTGATTGAGAACGGCAAGACCAAGCTGCTGGTACACTGTCTGGATTAGGTTTTAGGGGGACTAAGCCCCTAATGGATATCTTTCGAAAAAAATATTTACAATCCCTATCAAATATTAAAATGGTAGGGATTGTATTTAGTTTACACCCGAAAACACTACTTTTGCGACCATTAAAAAATAAATAGTTTAATAAAAGTATGAAAGTTGAATATCAACATTTGACAAACCCGCAAATCGAAGCCTTGAAGAAAAACGATTGTTGGGCACAAGATTGGAATGAAATACAGGTGACGTCTGATTTTAACGTCAACCGTTGCCACCGCGTGCAGTTCTACGGCTGGGCGCGTTTGGGCAGTAGCGAGGGTACAGTAGAGATTACCGAGGGATTTGTGAAGAACTGTGGCATCTATAACGCCACGTTGCGCAATGTCACCATCGGCGATGGCTGCCTCATCGAGAACATCGGTAATTATTTGAATAAAGTGACCATCGGTGATGGGTGCTATATCTCTAATGTGAGCACCATCGACACCATTGGCGAGCCTGATTATGGCCAGGGTCACACCATCTCGGTGCTGAACGAGGTGGGCGACGGCAATCTGCTGTTGCTCAACGAGCTCAATAGCCAGTTGGCGGCCTTGATGGTCAAGCATGGCGACAACAAGCCGTTGATGGATGCCATCAAGCGTATGGTGGCACAGTCTGTTGCCGATTCACGCCCGTCGTGCAGCACCATCGGCAATCACGTGCGCGTGGTCAACACGGGTGTGGTCATCAACAGCATCATCACCGACGGCTGCCAGATGTGCGGCGTGTCCCGCTTGACGAACTGTACCATCAGCAGCACGTTAGAGAATCCCATCATCATCCGCACGGGCGTGATTTGTGAGAACACCATCATCAGTGGCGGTTCCCACCTGAACGGCAGCGTCAAGCTGACTGACTGCTTCGTGGGTGAGTCCTGCCACCTGGAGAATGGCTTTACCGCTGCCAGCAGCGTCTTCTTTGCCAACAGTTTCATGTCCAATGGCGAGGCCTGCGCTGCCTTCTGCGGTCCGTTCACGGTGAGCCATCACAAGAGCTCGTTGCTCATTGGCGCTATGTTCTCGTTCTACAATGCTGGCTCGGCAACCAACTTCAGCAACCATGCCTACAAGATGGGTCCCATGCATTACGGAACCCTGGAGCGCGGCTGCAAGACCGCCAGCGGCGCCTATCTGCTGCTGCCGGCCAACATCGGCTCGTTCAGCGTCCTGTTCGGCAAGCTGATGTATCACCCCGACACGCGTGACCTGCCTTTCTCTTACCTGATTGCCTATGGCGACACGATGTACCTGAAGCCTGGCCGCAACTTTGCCACCGTCGGTTTGTACCGCGACATCCGCAAGTGGCCCAAGCGTGACATGCGCTACAAGGGAGAGCACCGCAGCGTGGTGAACTTCGACTGGCTGAGTCCGTTCACCATCAGCGAGGTGCTGCGAGGCAAGAAGATTCTGGAGAACCTGCGCGCCGCCAGTGGCGACAAGGTGAGCACCTATAACTATCATGAGTATGTGATTAAGGCTCCGTTGCTGCACAAGGGCATCAAGTATTATGACATGGCGTTGCGCATCTACATGGGTGCCGTGCTCAAGCGTCACAAACCCGTTCCTCCTGCCTCGACCGATGGTGAGGGCAACTGGATTGACCTGATGGGCCTGCTCATGCCGCAGAGTGCCGAGGACCGTATTATCGACGACATCATTGCTGGCCGCCTGAACACGATAGATGCTGTGAACGCTCGTTTCAAGGAAATCAACAACGACTACAACGAGCTGCGATGGTCATGGAGTTATCGCATCATCCTTGACTACTACGGCATCAACGAATTGACCGATGAAATCGTTGAACGTATCCATCAGGATTATGTCACCGCGCGCCGCGAGTGGATCTCTCTCATCCGCGAGGATGCCGAGAATGAATACACCCTGGGCGACATCGACCGCGACGTGCTCGACGACTTCGTAACCCTGCTCGACCGCGAGGTGGACTTCGAAAATCAAAAACTGTACATGTAAATGTGCGACCACATTTACATGCACAGTTAGTTTAAAGTTTAAAGTTTACAGTTTAAAGGGGAATTGCCTGAGGCCTTTTAGGGTTTCGGGGAATAACTATTGCGCAATCCGCTTATCAGTCGTGCAACTTCTTTGAATAGAGGCTGTACTGACTCTAATTCATCGGCAGCGATATAGCCTAATTCGGTTGCTATCAGTAGTTGACAATAAGTCTCAGTTAAAGAGCCAAATGCTATCTCCAGGAAATGGTTTTTTTCTTTCATTGACGCTCTTCCTGAACCTTCAGCGATATTAGAGGGTATGGATATTACCGCCCTTTTTATTTGACTGCTGAGGGCATACTGCTCGTGTTGAGGAAACTTAGCAATTAGAGGATAAATGGCGAGAGCCAACTCCTTAGCCTTTTTCCAGGCGATAAGCTTTTCGAACTGAAATATTTCCATGCTCTTTAAACTTTAAACCATAAACTTTAAACTTTTTTTTGCCTAGGGGCAAAAAAAAGCGCCTCTCGAAAGAGGCGCTCGTAGCGGGACTGAGAATTGAACTCAGGACCTCCGGGTTATGAATCCGACGCTCTAACCAACTGAGCTATCCCGCCATCTGCTCAAAAGCGACTGCAAAGGTATAACCATTTCCCCAACCCACCAAATTTTTTTTGAAAAAAAGTTTCCAACCCGATTAAATGGAGTCATTTTTTGGGGATATTTTGTCCTCTATGTACCCTGTAATAAAGCCAAATATGGCTTTTTGGATTTAAAACTTGTATGAATGAAATAAAACATCTATTTTTGCTACGGTATGATAAGTGCATTCCCTTGATGTCTGCTTTTAAGTCATGAATCGGAGGATTAAGAACTTGTCAAGTGGTGGCAGGGCATCATCAAGTGATAACGATGAAAAGGATTTGAGCATATGAAGAAGTTTCTGTTAACAAGCGCATTGTTGCTGGCCGCGTTGATGCCGCTGGAGGCAAGCGCGCGGCCCTTATACGGCGACGTGAACTGTGACGGCGAGGTGAATATCGCTGACGTGAATGCGGTGGTCAGGGTGATTTTGGGTGACTCGGGAATCCCGCAGCCCCCCGATGAGCCCGAGACGGAGGCGGTGACGGTGTTTGATACCAAAACTAACCCCCGCCACTATTACCGCATCCCTGCCATTGTGCAACTGCATGACGGCAGGTTGCTCGCCATTGGCGACGACAGGCATCGCAACGACTCTGACATCGGCAGCAACTCGGGCATCGATATCCTGGGCAAGACCAGCGAGGATGGCGGCAAGACGTGGAGCGCCTCCTTCATGATTGCCGATGGCGATGGCCTGCGGACTGATTTCAACGACAGTCACGGCGATGCGGCGGCGGTTGTGGACCGTGAGACGGGACAGCTGCTCATCATGTGTGCCTCAGGCTATAAGGGGTTCCTGGCTTCTACACTGCAAGATCCGTTGTGTGTGGGGCGCTATATGAGCGAGGATGGCGGCGCGACCTGGACAGGCAGCGAGGTGACCAGCGATATTTACGGCATTTTTGCCGATTATCCCGAGGTGAACGCGCTGTTCTTCTCCAGTGGGCGCATCTGCCAGAGCAGTCGCATCAAGCGCGGCGACTATTATCGCATCTATTCGGCGGTGGACGGCCCGATGGGCGTGGGGTGCCTGGTTGTCTATAGCGATGACTTCGGACAGACGTGGCACGCCCTGGGAGGCCCCGGTGCCAGGCCTACGGTAGCCCCCTATGGCGACGAAGCCAAGGTCGAAGAACTGCCTGATGGCAAGGTGTTGCTGAGTTGCCGTTCCAAGCAGACCGCCACCAGCGGCCGACTGTTCAACATCTATGATTACATCACCGGCACGTGGGGCGAAATGGCCGTTAGCAACGACCCAGAATCGGGCACTTACAGCGAGGACTGCTCCTGCAACGGCGAGTTGCTCATCGTGCCTGTCATCCGCACCAGCGACGGACAGCAAATGCATCTGGCGCTGCAGTCGGTACCGCGTGGCAAGGGACGTCAGCGTGTGAGCATCTATTATAAACCGTTGATTGACGCAAGTGATTATGACGAACCTTCGGATTTCTCACGGGGCTGGACCTGCTATCAAGTGACCGGCAACTATTCGGCCTATTCCTCGATGACCGCCCTAAACGACGGTTCTATCGCCTTTTTCCATGAGGACTGCAACGATAACCCGAGCACTTCGGCTTATGACCTGATATTCCAAAAACTCTCCATCAGAACAATCACCGGTGGGCAATATGCTCCCTTAAAATAATTTCATGAATATGGACGACAAGAAGATACCCGTGCTGGCAGCGCCGCTGCAAGGAGTGACCGATAATGTGTGGCGCATGGCGCAGCACAGTGTGTTTGGCGGTGTGGACGCCTATTATGCCCCCTTCATGCGTGTGGAGCGTGGTGAGGTCAGACGCAAGGACCTGCGCGATGTGGAGCCCGAGCGCAATGCAGGCATCACGTTGATTCCGCAGATTCTCGCCTGCCAGCCCGACCATGCCCTGATGATGGTCGATGCCTTGAAGCAGAAGGGTTATAGCCGCATCGACATCAACCTGGGCTGCCCGTTCCCGCCCATCGCCCTGCACCGCAAGGGCTCGGGCATGCTGGCCTATCCCGAACTGGTCGAGGCGCTGTTCAAGGCCCTTGCCGCTGTCGATGGGGTAGAGTACAGCGTGAAAATGCGCCTGGGCTGGGATCGGCCCGACCAGTGGCGCGACGTCCTGCCCATGATGGAAATCATCAGGCCCGTCAATATTGCGGTGCATCCCCGCATCGGCAAGCAGCAGTACAAGGGCGACCTGGATATCGGGCAATTCGAGGCGCTGATGGCGGCTTCGGCATGGCCTGTCGTGTATAATGGCGGGCTGCGCACGGTCGAGGACATCGAGGTGGCCATGAACCGCTATCCCGACTTGGCAGCCGTGATGGTGGGCAGCGGCCTGGCTGCCAACCCGGGCATGTTCGCTCCCGATGCCACCGCCGACGATTACCGCCGTTTCCACGACCTGCTGGTCGATGGCTATACCGAGCAGCTCAACGGCGGCGAGGCACAACTGGTGCGCCACCTGCAGGACATTTGGCAGACCTTCCTGCCCGGCATAGACCACAAACTCTTTAAGGCCATCCGCAAGTCCCGCACCCTCGACCAGTACCAGAACGCGGCCGCAGCCGCGCTTATGCAAGCAACGCTTGCGGTCTAGGGTTCATGCTCGCGTTGCTCGCAGTTTAGGGCTTAGATCTTAGGGCATTAGGGTGAGGTGCTTGAGTGAGGTTGTTGCAAAACTCATTTGACACAACTATAAATCGGCCTACGGCCGAGAAATTAAATTTAGTATAAAATTCAATCAAAGCAATTATTTGTTCTGATTTTGTTAATGATTTTGTTTAATTTTTCGAGCGAAGCTCGATTAAACCTTTCTGGCGTGAGTTTTGCAACAGCCTCCTCGCCTTTTGTTTGTCTGTTTTTCGTGATTGTGAGGGTAAAAACAATTACCGCAGGGGCCATCACGGTGACCTGCGGTAATTGGAATTATGAAAAAAATACTACTACTTATTTCTTGACGGGAGCTTCCTCGAGGGCCTTGACGAGCAGTTTCCAGAAGGGCTCTGCTGCGGGGATGTAGGCACGCTCGATGGTGGTGTGCGGGCTGCGCAGCGTGGGACCGAAGCTCACCACATCCATGTGCGGGTACTTGCCCAGGATGATGGAGCACTCCAGACCGGCGTGGTCCACTTGGATGATGCCGTCCTCGTTGAACAGCTTCTTGTACAGGTCGAGCAGCATGTGCAGGGCTTCGCTGTCGGGGTTGGGATCCCAGCCGATGTAGTCACCGCCGGTCTCAACCTTAAAGTCGGCGAGGTGGAAGCAGGTCATCAACATCTTGACGATGTAGTCCTTCATGTCCTCGCGTGCTGAACGGGCCAGGATCTTCACTGCAGCCTTGCCGTCCTCGATGTCGATGATGGCGAGGTTAGAGGAGGTCTCTACCACGTTGGGATAAGCGGGAATGTAGCGTACCACGCCGTCGTGGCAAGCGTAAAGGGCACGCAGGATGGTCGTCTGGTCGTCGAGAGCCATCTTCATCTTGGGACGGTCGATAGCCTTCAGTGTCAGGTCCACGTTGTCCTCGATGAGCTTGAACTCGCTCTCGAACTGGGCCTTCATCGTCTTAACGAGCTTCTTCAGACCCTTCAGGTTATCCTCGGGAACTACGACTACGGTCTCGGCCTTGAACGGGATGGCATTGCGCATGTTGCCGCCATGCCAGCTTACCAGGCGGGCCTTGTGGTCCACGATAGCCAGTTGCAGCAGGCGTGCCATGAGCTTGTTGGCGTTGGCGCGGCCCTCGTGAATCTCGAGGCCGCTGTGTCCGCCCTTCAGGCCCTTGAGGGTGATGCGCACTGCGGTGTCGCCAGCAGCGGTCTTCACCTCATTATACTTACGCGTGCAGGTAACGTCGATACCGCCGGCGCTACCGATGACGAACTTGCCCCAGGTCTCGCTGTCGAGGTTGAACAGGATGTCGCCCTTCATCTGGCCCTTGGGCAGGTCGTTGGCGCCATAC
>CACYAW010000041.1 GCA_902772455.1 uncultured Bacteroidales bacterium | reverse complement strand
TATTCCCAGTTATGTGGAGAAACTGGTAGGTTACTACAAGCGCTACAACATCGACCTGAGCGTTGACGATATCATCGTTACCTGCGGTGGCAGCGAGGCTGTGCAGATGGCCTTCATGGTATGCCTGAATCCTGGTGACGAGATCATCATTCCCGAGCCTGCCTATGCCAACTACATGGGCTTTGCCTGCGAGACCGGTGCCGTAGTCCGCACCATTACCACCCACATCGAGGATGGTTTCGCATTGCCTCCCGTCGAGGAGTTTGAAAAGGTCATCAACGAGCGCACCCGCGCCATCATGATCTGTAACCCCAACAACCCCACCGGTACCCTGTACAGCCGCGAGGAGCTGATGCGCCTGCGTGACCTGGTCAAGAAATATGATCTGTTCCTGTTTGCCGACGAGGTTTACCGCGAGTTCATCTACAGCGATGCGCCTTATACCAGCGCCATGCACCTCGAGGGCATTGAGAACAACGTCATCATGATCGACAGTGTGTCGAAGCGCTACAGCGAGTGCGGTATCCGCATCGGTGCCTTCATCACCCGCAACAAGGAAGTGCGCGCAGCTGCCATGAAGCTGGCTCAGGCCCGTCTGAGTCCTCCCCTGATTGGTCAGATCGTCGCCGAGGCATCGCTCGATGCTCCCCAAGCCTATCACAAGGGCGTTTATGACGAGTACATCGCTCGCCGCAATTGTCTGGTCGAGGGCCTGAACAAGATTCCCGGCGTCTTCTGCCCGATGCCCATGGGTGCCTTCTACACCGTGAGCCGTCTGCCGGTCGAGGATATCGACGACTTCTGCCGCTGGTGTCTTGAGGAATTCAACTACGAGGGCGAGACCGTGATGATGGCGCCTGCCAGCGGTTTCTATGCCACCAAAGGTCTGGGCAAGAACGAGGTGCGCATGGCCTACGTGCTCAAGATCGACGACCTGAAGCGTGCCCTGGTAGTGCTCGAGAAGGCTCTCGAGGCCTACAACGCCCGCTAAGTCGCGACTTCCCGCTACAATCAATATCATTACCGCCAGTTCTTCATCTCTACCGAAGACTGGCGGTATTTTGCTGGATGCACTTGCCGAATCCAGCATTTTGTGCTAATTTTGCTGATGCAATACGATGGACAACGACAAGCACCATATCGACATGGAGGAAAAGCGGCTGGTAACAGTCGTTATTCCCATCTATACCCTCAATTTGGACGAGACCGAATTGCTGGCGCTGCGGCAGTGCTTCAAGGTGCTGGACGGCCACGATATAGCCATTATCAAACCTCACAGTCTGGACCTGTCACCACTGCCAGAACTCATCGGGGGTGCGCCGCGATACCGTGTCGAGGCCTTTGACGACAGTTACTTTGCGGGGCGTGAAGGCTATAACCGCCTGATGCTCTCTACCGACCTGTATCGCCGCTTCCTGGACTCCCGCTACGTCTTTATCCACCAGACTGACGTCTATGTCTTCAGGGAAGAGCTGGACGACTGGTGCAAGAGGGGTTATGACTACATCGGTGCTCCGTGGTTGCCCGCCGTTGGTGACGTGAGCGGGTGGAACTTGCCCCGTCGGGCAATCTACATGATGCGTCGGGTCATGGGCAGGCGTCACTCGACTTGTCACCCTATCAATTTGAAATATCGGGTGGGCAATGGCGGTTGTTCCCTGCGTCACACCCGGCATCTGCACGATGCTTCCATCAAGCTGGCCGAGGACTTGTCCCGGGCAGCGGCCGATGCCAGCACGAGCGAGAACTTTGAGGACGTGGTGTGGTCGGTGCGCGTCAATGAACTGAGCCCCGGCACATTGCGGGTGGCCCCTTATCAGGAAGCCGTTCACTTCTCGGTAGAGTCCCACCCTGCGATGGCGATGCGCCTCACTGGAGGTCAGTTGCCGATGGCCACCCATGCGTTTGCACGCCGCCGCAACCGCGCCTTTTGGAAACAACACATCAACGGACTGTAATCCAGACAACTCATGATGAGACAACTTCATCCCGCTAAACGGGGACAAATAACACTCTATGTGATTCTGTTGGCTATGGTCGTGGGCTTCATGGTCGCCTTGAGTATGTGCGACAAGCCTGTCGTGGATCCTGACGATAGCCCCAGCGGAGGCGACACCCTCGACATCGCTATCGAGTACTCGCCAGTGACCTACTATACCTATGATGACACATTGGGAGGCTATAACTATGACCTCTTGCGCATCATCGCCGACAGTGTGGGCTGCCCCATGAAGTTCCATCCCGTGGTGACTCTGGAAAAGGCGCTTGCGGGATTGGACGATGGACGTTACGACGTGTTGGTGGCACAGTTCCCCATGACGGCAGGTGACACCTCCAAGTTTGCCTTTACCGAGCCCATCTACATCGATCAGCAGGTGCTCGTGCAACGTCGTGGCAGCCAGGCCATCCATTCGCAACTGGATCTTGCCGGCGACACCGTGTGGGTGGTCAAGGGATCGCCCATGGTGGGACGCATCGCCAGCCTGAGCCGTGAAATCGGTGACACGATTTACGTCCACGTGGATGAACTTTACGGCCCCGAGCAACTGATGATGATGGTATCGTCGGGCGAAATCCGTTATGCCGTGGTCAACCGTTCCATCGCCAGGGCGATGGCGACACGCCTGCACAACCTGGACCGCTCGGTGGCAATCAGCCTGTCACAGTTTCAGTCATGGATGGTTGCTAAGAACCGTCATGGACTATGTGACAGCCTCAACCGCTGGCATGAACAGGTGAAATTGGACACGGCAACCTATTTGGGCCTGCAGCGCCGATATTTTGGCGGCACCTTCCCCACCTTGGCACGATAGTTGGATATTACCGGCTGCACCTCAGCCATTGATGCGAGCATCATGTCATTCGGTTGGCACGATAATTATATTTTATCGGCTGCACCTCAGCCATTGATGCGAGCATCATGTCATTCGGTTGGCACGATTATTGCAGTGTTTTTGTACATTTTATCCCGTTCAAGGGACTACTTTATATGATTTAGAATTTATAGAAGGCCCGATAAACACATCTATCATTATGCGCATCAGGAATAAAAAAAACTCAGTAACAGCCGACTTTGAAAAGTTCCTCAAGGATTATAGCTGCCAGTATAATATTGAAAAAGAGGATAATGCAGTAGTCTATAACTTCGAGTTTCAGGCTGCCCGTTTTGTCGCCGCCATCCGCAAGCAGGACGATTGCGTGGAGGTGACTTACCCCTCCATGGCTACCGTGCCGATGAGTCAACTAGATCTGGTGCGTGCCAAGTGCAACGAGCGCAACAACAGCAACATCCTTTTCAAGTACAGCTATTCGGTGGACCATGAATCAAACCAGGTGGATGTTCACATGTCATTCTTCAACAACAAGGTGAGCAGCGAGGATTTCGTCCATGAACTCAAGGCGGCATTCCATTTTCAGCGTGAGTGGAACCGCGATTTTGACGAGGCTGTCTCTGTTGCTAAGGACAACGACACGCTGGACCTGGAGAGCGAGCTCTACAAGCACCAGCGCGAGATGTTCTTGCTGCGGCGCCTGGAGATGAAGCACCAGCTCGACAGCAGCGCTGCCAGCTTTGCTGTTGGCGTTGGACCGTTGCCCTTGTGGCAGATGCTTCAGACTGTCATGCCGCTGCCGCAGTCCACGTTGCTGTTCATGACCGTGAACACCGTTGACGGACAGCGTCGTCTGGAGGACGATGAGGCCATCCGTCTCTTCAACCTGCGCCATGCGCTGATTGAGGGCGACGGCCAGCAGGCAAGGTTCGTGCGCGACTATGCCGTGTTGGATCTGCACTACAAGCAGGGCTTGGACGAGCAGCCGCGCATGTTGACCATCACACTCACTGCCGAGGGCGATGACACCAACAGCATCTACACGCGCGTGACCGTCACCCAGGTGCCGCGCAATGCCAGCCGAATGAACTCGTTGAGCAACGAGAGCCGGCAGCCGCGCAGCGTGACCATGCTCATTGCTCTGGACCGCTGCGATGACAAGAAGCGCCAGCAGGAGTTTGAGTATATGTGGAGCGACGCACAGCTCAAGGCACACAACGGCGAGAAAGACAGCCTGACCGAAGACCAGCTGCTGCTGGGCCAAGTCAGGGTCGCCGACGTGGCCTACAACATGTACTGGGGTGTGCAGGCATTCAACAGCGGACGCTACTATGAGGCGATACTGTATCTGGAGAACGTGTTCAACAGCTACCGCTGCGACTTCTTTGAGATGGGTCCCGAGGGAAAGCACCTCTTCATGGAAACAGCGTACAAACTGGGATTCTGCTACAACGAGCTGGGACTGTATAAACAGGCTTTCTATTACCTCGATCTCATGGCCAGCGATGGCAATATCCGTCACACGATGGAATTGGTCAATATGATGGCCAACAGCAAGGACCTCAGGCTGTTCAGCTACACCGAGGGCGTGATGAACGAGGTGAAGCGTAATTTTGGCGAGGACGATGAGTTGCCCGAGAACATCAGGGACTTGATTAATTTCCTCAGGCGCAGGCGTGGATATGCCTACATTGACTTCAATCAACTCGATAAGGCTGAGGAAATCTTCACAAGAATGCTTGATGAGGAAGAAAACGCTGACTATGCCATCAATGAATTGGCCTACATCAAGAAGCTGCGCAAACAGCGCGGCGAGCATGTTGAGTCAGATGATAACCCCCTGACCGACACAGGAAATCACGCAGGCTCAAAGGACCTGCCGTTCTAGCAGTGCTGCCCACACGTCAGAACCTGGCATGGAGTGCCGTGCCAAAGAAGTGTGGAATAGGGGTTTCGAAGAATAAGGGTTCGCCCGTCACCGGGTGATAGAATGCCAATCTGAAGGCGTGCAGGCACATGCGGCTGCCAGGATCATCCTGGTGGCCGTATTTTCCATCGCCCACAACGGGATGTCCGATGTCTGCCATGTGGACGCGGATTTGGTTTTTCCGTCCTGTAATCAGGTGCAGGAAGAGCAATGAGCGTTGCTCGGCCTGTTCAACGAGTTCCCACTCGGTAGCGGCCCACTTGCCGCCATCATCAACCGGACTGCTCACCACCATCATGCTTTCGGTGTCGTGCAGCCAGCTTTCGATTCTGCCTTCAGGCTCTTCCATCACGCCCTCGACCACGGCGACATAGCGGCGGTCGATGACGGTGCTGTGCCAGTCGGCAGTCATCTGCATCTTCACGTCATTGCTCTTGGCATAGACCATAAGGCCTGATGTGCGGGCATCCAGGCGGTGCACCACATGAGCGGTGCAACGCTGACGTGTCTCGGCAAAATGGCGGTCTAGCAACGTCTTCATGTTCAGGCTGCCGGCACCCACGGGCATCGACAGCACTCCTTGCTGCTTGTCCACAACCACCAGCCACTGGTCTTCATAGACGATGCGGTAGTGGGAGTTGTTGGCCGAGGAGGGACGTGCATGACGGCGTATCTGGACCACGCATCCGGGATCCAGCGGATAATCCACATGCGATTGAACCTGTCCATCAACGGTAATGCCGCCATGGGCAAGGATGGATTTGGCCTTGTTGCGGCTGATGCCGTCAAGCGTCTGCATGACAAAGTCAAGCAGCTTGGCCGGTTGCTTTACTTCGCGGACAATGGCCTTGTCGTCATTGCGCGGTACGCGGTGGTCGTGTCGTCGGTTAGCCATTTGGTCTTGATTTATCAGTTGATAGTGGACTTCTATTAAACTAGATAAACTAGATCTTCTATAGATGCAAGAAAATCTAGTTATTCCATTGGTTTTTAATCAAAGATGTGGCGCAGACGGGAGAAGATGCGGCTCTTGTCGCCCTCGCTGGGCTTGACGTGCTCGCCACTGTTTTGCAGGATGGCCATGGCCTCTTTCTCCTTCTCGTTCAACTTCTCGGGCATATAAACCATGACATTGATGAGCAGGTCGCCCGTGCCGTAGCGTTCCGGCGAGGGAAGTCCCTTGCCGCGCAGGCGCAGGATGCTGCCTGGCTGTGTGCCCGGCTTGATGGTCACACGTGCCTTGCCGTCAACGGTGGGCACTTCGACCTTGCCTCCCAGCACGGCTGTGGGAATGTCAAGCATCAGGTTGTAAATCAAGTCATTGCCGTCACGAGTGAGCTGGGCGTCGCGCACTTCTTCAATCACCACGAGCAGGTCGCCGGGAATGCCGCCACCAGGGGCGTCATTACCTTGACGGGCCATGCGCAATGTCATGCCGTCGGACACGCCGGCGGGGATGCTGATGCTCACCACCTCTTCCTTGCGTAAGAGCCCCTTGCCGCTGCAGTGCGGGCAAGCCTCCTTAATGCGCTTGCCGCTGCCGCCACAGGTGTGGCACACGCTCTGGGACTGCATGGTGCCGAACATCGTGCGCTGCATGCGCGTTTCCACGCCAGTGCCGCCACACGTCGGACAGGTCTCAAGGGCCGTGCCGTTCTTTGCTCCCGTGCCGTGGCAGTGGTCGCATGACTTCATGCGGGGTATGCGCAGTTTCTTTTCAGTGCCCTTGGCGATCTCGCTGAGATTCATCTTGACACGAACGCGCAGGTCGCTGCCGCGTTTCACACGCTGTGCCTGACCGCCGCCTCCGCCGCCAAAGAAGTCCCCGAATCCGCCAAATCCGCCGAATCCGCCAAACAGGTCGCCGAACTGACGCAGGATATCTTCCATCGACATGCCGCCACCATAGCCGCCGCCACCCATCTGCTCGCCAGCAAAGCCAAACTGGTCATAGCGGGCGCGCTTGTCGGGATCGCTGAGCACGTTATAGGCTTCGGCTGCCTCCTTGAATTTCTCTTCGGCAGCTTTTTTCTCAGCATCGCTCTTGCCTTGTTGCTTGTCTGGGTGGTACAGGATGGCCAACTTGCGGTAGGCCTTCTTCAAGTCATCGGCAGTGGCATTCTTGTCCACTCCCAGCACCTCATAGTAATCTCTCTTTTGAGCCATATATCGTTAGTTTCTAGTCCTTAGTTTCTAGTCCTTAGTCCTTAGTTTTTAGTCCTTAGTTTTTAGTTGTTAGTGTTGTGGTGAAACATCTCTAAACTCTAAACCCTAGACTCTAGACCTCAAAGACTAAAGTTCAACTTTAGTCTTTGATTATCAGCTTCCCACGACCACTTTAGCGTGGCGCAGCACCTTATCGTTGATCATGTAACCCTTGATGGTTGTGTCGATGACCTTGCCCTTCATTGTTGGATCGGGAGCGGGGAACATCGTCACGGCCTCGTGAACGTCGGTATCAAAGTCCTTACCTGTCGAGTCGATGGCAGTGACATGCTGGCTCTGCAGGTATTTCACAAATTTATTGTAAATCAAGTCAACACCTTCCTTCAAGCTGTCCAGGTCGCCACCCTTGTTGATGGCGTCGAGCGCGCGTTCCAGGTCGTCAACGACGGGCAACAGATCGCGCATAGCCCCCTCAGTACCGTTCTTGATCAGGTCGGCTTTCTCCTTGGCGGTGCGGCGACGGAAGTTCTCAAAATCAGCCATCAGGAAGAGGTATTCCTTCTTCTCATGCTCCAGCTGTTCTTCCAGTTGGGCAATCTTGTCTTCGGGTGTGGGTTCTTCCTCGTTTACCTGTTTTTGCTGCTGCTCGGTGTTCTCCTCGTTAAGGATTTCTTCCTGAGCGGCCTTCGCTTCGTCGTTTTGGTTTTTCTTGTTCTTTTTTGACATATCGTTGTTGTGTTAAAATTCGTATTACCTCACCAAATCTAGCAAAAACCACTCCAAGCCTCCCTTCTCACAGTTGGAGGACAAAGGTGGCACAATCGGCAAATGTGTCAGCAATGCTTTCTGCCAGTTTGTCATTATCAAAAATGCCGAAAACCGTTGATCCTGACCCTGACATCGCAGCATATTGGGCACCGGCATCAAGAAGGCGCGCCTTGATGAGCCATAATTGAGGCAATGCGGCAAACACGCTGGGCTCAAAGTCGTTGACCAGCAGGCCGTCCCAGCTTGGCAATGGGCGCGAAATGATATCGGTCAGGGGCATGAGAGGCTCCTGTGGCTTGACCCGGCTATAGGCCGTGCGGGTGTCAACTCCCACCGGCGGTTTGACAAGCAGCAGGGTCATTCCCTGCAGGTTAACGTCAACAGGCGAGAGCACATCACCTATTCCAGTGGCAATCATGGGGCGGTTATAGATGAAGAAAGCGCAATCGGCTCCCAGTTGGACAGCCATGCCAGCCAGATCCTCGTCACTCAGTTCTAGCTTAAACATCTTGTTGAGCATCACAAGCGTGTGGGCGGCATCGCTCGATCCCCCTCCCAGACCGGCGCCGTCAGGGATGTGCTTGTAGAGGTGAATCGACACGGCAGGCACATGGTATCTCTCCTGCATCAGGCGGTAGGCCTTCATCACCAGGTTCTTCTCGGGAGGGCAGTCCACAGGGTTGCCATAGCAGGTGAGGGTGGTGTCGGTGCCGTCAGCGGCAGGCACGATCTCCAGCACATCGGTGAGGGGAATGGGATAAAACACGGTCTCGATATTGTGGTAGCCATCGGGGCGACGTTCTACAATGTTGAGACCTAGGTTGATTTTTGCGTTGGGAAAACTGATCATGTGATTGTCGTTACAGGATGGGACTGAAGAGGCGGATGACAGACTCCAGTGCCTTTTGCATGAGCGGGCGTTTTTTCCATTTGCCCATGCTCACGCGCGAACACTTGTTCATATCGGCCTCAAAGGTGGCACACATCTTTTGGTTGAATTCCTTGCTGTATATCAGGGCGTTGAACTCAAAGTTGTGCTCAAAGCTACGGAAATCGAAGTTGGTCGAGCCGGTGGTGACAAACTCGTCATCGGTGATAACCACCTTGGCGTGCATCACCGTGGGCTCATAATAGTAGATTTTCATGCCCGACAACAGACATTGCTTGATGTAGGAACCCGTGGCCAGACGCAGCATCCACGAGTCGGGCCGGCGTGGTATCATCAGCCTAACGTCAACCCCCGACAGGGCTGCGCTCTGCAATGTCTTGAGCAAGGCCTCGCTGGGCAGGAAATAGGGGGTCTGGATGTAAACTCGTTTGGTGGCCAGCGAGATGGCGCGCTGGAACACGAATGAGATATTGTTCCAGCGGCTGGTGGGTCCGCTGCCCAGCATCTGCACCATGTAGTCGGGAGTGGCAGGTGGCGTTTCATAGTGCATCGTGGGCAATGTGATCAATTTGCGCGTGGTGTAGTTCCAGTCGATGGCAAACGAGTATTCCATTGCTGCCACCGCCTCGCCGGCGATGCGCAGATGGGTGTCGCGCCAGGCCTTCCATTTCTTGTCGCCTGTCACATAGCGCTTGGCGATGTTCATGCCGCCCACGTAGCCCACCTTACCGTCGATGACGACAACCTTGCGGTGGTTGCGCCAGTTGATGCGGAAGGCCACATTGGCGGGAGTCACCTCCAAGAAGGGGTGCACCTCGATGCCGGCGTGGCGCATCTCCTTGAGCACACGGGGACGCATGTAGAACGAGCCCACGTAGTCATAGAGAACCCTTACCTGTACACCCTCTTGCGCCTTGCGCTTGAGCGCGTCGATGAGCTGAGAACCCACTTCATCGTTCTCGATGATGAAATACTGCACATGCACATAATCCTGTGCGGCCTCGATGTCACGCAACAGGGCGGTGAATTTCTCCTGTCCTGTGGTGAACATGTCGATGCCGTTGCCTGTGAACAGGTGTGGACCGGCCAATTTGTTCACCAGCGAGATAATCTGCTTGGAGCTGTCGGTCAGCCCCTGTTCCAGTTCGCTGTCGTAGCTATAGTCGTTCAGACGACGCAACTCGCGCAGGTCTGAACGGGAAATCAGCCTCATACCCTTGAGGCTGCGCCCGAATGTCAGGTATATGGCCAGTCCCAGTACGGGCAATAGCAACAACACCAGCACCCATGCCATCGACTTGACAGGGTTGCGGTTCTCGCTCAGTACTACAACAATCACCGCTATCACGGTGAGCGCATATAGCACCGTCAGGATGTCATAGACTACGTTAGCATATGGGAACAGCTCGGCGAGAAACATTTTCTCATTATCTCACCACCACCTTGCGGGACCACTGATTGCTGCATTTCACAATATAGAATCCCTTAGGGAAATCGATACTGGCACGCTGGTCGGCGCTCACACGCACCACCTTGACAAGCTGACCGGTGATGGAGTAAACGTTAAAAGTGGCATCGCTGCTGCCGGCAATAAAGACGATGTGACCCTCTGAACCCTGGGCGGCAGGACCTGTAGCAACGTTCTCGATGCGTTGAGGCATAAAGTTGTCAGGCAGCGCAATGGCCTTCATGCCACCCATCGCCACCAGGCAAAGCAATATGTACAGTGTCCGCTTCATCGTTCTTGTTTATTCGGTTTCAATCTGCAAAATTAGTGCAAATCAGGCACATCGCAAAATAAAAACCGATTTTTTTTATCTTTTAGACTTTTCCAAGCCCCGAAAGTTACATCGCCCCCTCCATTTTTAACAATAATTCTCCACGTTAACACACCGCTCTAGTTCCAGCATCTCCAGTTCCTTCCGCCCGTCCAGTTCCTCTCGCCCGTTAATCGTGCAAGCCACTGGTTTGTAAAAAATCAAGGGCCGGCAATCTGCCAGCCCTTGAAAGATGTCTAGGTTATTTACCTTGAGTCGATTACCACTCACCTCTGAGCAGGTAGTCAACCAGGTCGGTCACGTCCTCAATGTTGACAAGTCCGTTACCGTTCACGTCAGAGGCGGTCAAGTCGATGTCGCCAGTGCCGGTGAGGATATAATCCACGATAGCGGTCACGTCTTCGATGTTCACAACGCCGTTGCGATCGGCATCACCAACGAGGACATCCAGGCCTTCCTTGAGCATCACTTCCTTGTAGTTGCTCCACATGCTCTCGGTGCCGTTCACGTAGATGGCTTTCACGCGATACAGATAGGAAGTGGCGGGCAGCAGACCGGTCACGGTGTAGAACTTGTCGGGCGTGATGCCTTCGATCAAGCGATTCATGGCATCGCCGGTCTCGTTGGCACCCCTCAGGGTGAAGGGCTCGGGATCGGTGATTTCGCCACCATAGATCTTGATGCTCTGGATCTCGGGATAGGTACCTGCCGTGAATTTTACGACGGGATTATCACCCATATCAAGAACGACGAGATAGGTAGCTACTTCTTTAGCCAATGTAATAGTCTTGGAATCAATGTCTGAGGATACTGTCAGGGTAGTGTTGGATCCCTTGGTATAGGCCTTGGCATTGATGAGAACGCTCACTTTGCGATAGCCGGCATAGTCGGTGTTGACGGTGATGACCGAGTTGCGGTTCGGTGAAATGAAACCGCCGTCCAGATAGAATTTAGTGCCGGTGAAGGTCCAGCCTTCGGGCATATAGTTGTTGGCGTCCGAAGCATGGTTGGTATCATCCTGGGGAACATCGCTCCAGTCACCTTGGGTGAGCAGAACCACATCGGGCTTGGCATCAACCTGCAGCGTGTAGCTGGCAACGTTCTCGGCGGGAGTCTCATCGGTCCACTCGGCAAGGAACGAGGTAGCGGTGATGGCCTCCTCGTTAGCGGACAGCATGACAGGGCGGTACAGCTCATAAACTGAGGTGCCCTTCAGGGTGATCTCAAAGTCCTCGACACCAGGTGTGCTGACCACGATAGTGGCGGTATATTCGCCTTCGGCCTTGGGAGCATAGGTTACGATGACTCTCTGATTGATTGTGTTGTCCTCGGCGGGAGCAACAGAGGTCTCGTTGATGCTGAACACGCCGTTCTCGTCAATGAGGGTCAGGGTGGCTTTATCTTCCAGATTGCGGCCCTTCAAGGTGAACTGATCGGTAGCGGTCTCGTTCTTGTAGCATGACAGAGAAATCTCGCTCTTGTCGGTCTTGAGGCGCGGCGTGGTCAGAGGCGGCTGGATGCCGATGACCATCTGCTGGTACTGGTTGAAGACTGAGCCGCCGCCATTGAAGGCGTTCAGAGCATAGTAGTTGTTCTCGTCACCACTCCAGCCAAAGTTGATGTGGTACTTGTTGGAGCTGCTGTCATAACCGTCAACGTTGAAGGCATGACCACCACCAAAGAAACCGCCGGCAACAGCACAGAACACGATGGGGCGTCCCTCGCTGAGCTCTTCTTGAATGATGTCAGCCCACTCGGCATCAGTGTACAGAGTGGTGCCACCGCTGTAGGCACTGGTCTTCTTGACCACGCGAACGGTCTCCTCGTCATAGCCAAAGAACTTGAAGGCATCGGCAATCAGGCTCACACTGTCGACGTGAACACCACTGCCACCAGCAGCGCTGGTACCATATTCCATGTGCTCGGCCTGGCCGATGTAGCGCATCAGGGTGGCAACTGCATTAGCCTGGGCAGTGTTATAGCCACTGGTGTAGCGATCAAGCATATTCTCCCAGTCGAAGGTTACAGGAGGAAGTGCAGGCACATTCACCATGGTGGAACCGCCCCAGTACGAGGTGCTCAATGCACAACGATAGGCAGGAACCTCAGGAGTTTCAAAGTCGGGATATTTCCAGTAATGGAACACCATTGCTGCCGAGGTGGCGGGGCATCCCGTCAAGCACTGGTTGCCATTGATTTTGCACATGTTCCAGTAAGGAGCCTCCTGATCCCACAGCGCAGTCAGCAGCGGTTCAACGCTGGAGATTTGGCGCATGGGGGCCTTCATTGACGGAGCCTCGACCTGCAATCCCTCATGGGCCTGCAGGTACTCGAGCTGTACCTTGTAGGTGGCCAGCCAGGCCTTCATGTTGCAGGGAATGGTGTTGATGTCCAGGGGATGGTCACCATAACCCAGGATTTCCTCGGCGCGGTCATCACCTGACACGATGACATAGCCATTCTGGGAATTGAAGATGTAATAGACGGCACGGTCCAGCATCTTGGAGTTCATTTCGGCATGAACGAGCTTCATCTCTCCCGAGATGGGCGCACACAGTCTGCCACCATACAATTTTTGCTGTACAAAAGCTTGAGCTTTGCTTTGGGCTGTTCTCATGTCAACAGGAGCTGCCGACAGCCCGATCGCCGCACACAACACTGCGGCACACAATAAGATTCTTCTCATAAAAACCAGGTTAATTAATTGATGAATATTTAGTTAAGTTAAAAATGCTTCAGTAGCTAATGTGAATTGACCTTTACTTTTTGCATCGCTCAACGATGGCATTCAGTAATAGAGTTGCAAATTTACACCAAAAATGATAATAACGACAAATTTTTTATGATTTATTTGCGTTAAAAAACAACGAAGAAGGCTGAAATAATAAAAATGCAGTTTTTGTTACATGAAATAGAGCCAGGTGCGGTTCTGTGATTCGCTCCTGGCTCTACATGATGGTTAGTGTGAGTGATAACAGGGTCAGTTGCCCGACAGCAACAGGTCGATCAGGTCGGTAACGTCACCGATGTTGATAACATTGTCGCCGTTGACGTCGGCACAAACTGGGCATACTTCGCCATTGTCATTCAGCAGATAATCGATGAGGGCGGTCACGTCAGCAATGTTGACATTCCCGTCGTGATCCATGTCTCCAGCCGTGTGGCACACGCCGCCGTTATCCTGCAGGATGATGCTTTTGCTCTTGCTCCATGGGCTGCTGCTGCCGTCGATATACAAGGCCTTTACCCGGTAATAGAACATACCTCCTGCTGCCAGGTCAGTAACGGTATAGTACTTGTCGGTGATGCCGGTAATCAGCCTGTAGTTCTCATCGCCGTTTTCCAAAACGGCTCTCAGTTGCGGCTCGTCTAATTCTCCGGCATATACCTTAATGCTCTGGAATTGAGGGAAACTGGTCTTGCCGGCAATGGTCACCTGGTCCAATTCGTCACAATTGAGCACGGCCACACACTGCACAAACGATGAACTCTCGGTGACGGCAATTTCCTTGCTGTCGAGACTGGTGGAAACCGTGAATTTGGAGCTGCTCATCGCTGTGGACGATTTGGCGGCAACGACAACGGTCATTTTCTCATATCCCGCCAGGTCATGTGCGGGGGAGATGATGGAGCTTTTGTTATTGATGGAGACGGCTCCCGCTTCACACCACAATCCGTTGCCGCTAAAGGTCCAGCCTTCGGGAAGCAATGCGTCGGGATTGTCGGCAAAGTTGGTGCTGCCCTCTTGCAGGCTGCTCCAGTCAGCCTGGTCAAGGAGCATGGTGCCGGGTTTGGTATTTACCTCAAGGGTGTAGCTCGAGACATATTTCGAAGCCGTCAGGTCGGTCCAGTCGGCACGGAATTGTGTCAACCCGATGTGAGCGCTGTCGGCGGGAAGGACCGTGGGGACGAAGGTTTCCAGCTGGGCGGTTCCATTGAGCGTGACGGTCACGTCATCGGCTTCGGGGCTGCTCAGGGTCACGGTTGCCGTGTGTGTGCCGCTGGCCAGAGGCGAATAGGTCACGGTGACAGTTACCCCGTCAAGGGCATCGTTCATGCCAATGTCGCTGGCATCCAGTGAAAAGGCTCCATTCCCGTCGTCGAGCGTCAGCGTCACGTCATCAACAAGCAGCAGTCCCTTGACGTTAAATGTGGCTGTTGTGCTCTGGTCGACATAGGCCTCCATGTCCAATTGCAGTGGCGAAACCCGCAGTGTGGGAGTTGTGGCAGGTGGCTGGATGCCCATAACCATCTGCTGCTCGATGCTGAAGGAGTATCGGCCATAGTTGAAGGCATTCAGGGCAAAGTCACCGTTACCGATGCCACTCCAGCCCCAATTCACATGATAGGTGTTGGTGGCGGGGGTATAGCCGTCAACATTAAAGGCATGGCCGCTCCAGCCATAAGTGGATGAGTAGTCAAAGGCGCAATAAACCACAGGACGGCCCGCCATCAGTTCGTTCTGCAGCATGACAGCCCAGTCCTCATCACTGATCAGTTCGGTCTCGTTGCCGAAGTAGTCGGCCAGCGATTTGGTGGCCACATGGGCGGTCTCGTCATACCCGAAGAACCTGACGGCGCGCAGGATGTCGTCAGCCTGGGCACCGCTGCCCTCGGGACTGTAGTTCATGCGTTCCACCTGTCCCACATAGCGCATTAGCCAGGCCACCGCTTCGGCCTGTTCGGGGGTGTAATCCACGCCTTCATAGTTGTCCAGCATGTTGTCCCAGTCCAGGGTGGTCGAGGGCAGGGCAGGTACCTGGAAACCACCGGTCATGTTGATGTAGCCATCCACGGCAGGAATGGGTTGAGTTGGGTATTTCCAGTGATAAAGCACCATCGACAACGAGGTCGCGGGGCAGCCCGTCACACACAACTCACCGTCCAGGGTCGGACAATGCAGGTTGTAAGGTTCCAGCTGGTCCCAATTGGCGCGGAGCAGCGGCGGAATCGTAGGCATGTCGGTATTGCCGCGCACGGGCGCCTCCACGATCAGTTCGGGATGAGCCTGCAGGAATTCCAATTGCCGTTTGTAGGTGCTCAGCCAGAATTTCATGTTTTGGGGCAGGTTCCCCATGTCCAGCGCATGGTCGCCATGGGCAAGGATGGCCTGGGCACGGTCATCACCCGAGACAATGACAAAGCCAGCTTCCCCTGTGTTGAAAATGTAATAGGCCGTCTGCCCCATGAGGCTCGAATTGGCTTCGGCATGCAACAGCCGCAAGTCGGCGGAGGACGGCCTGCTCAAGGTGTGGCTCTTGCTGTGGGTCTGGACAAACTGCAGGGCGGTTGTCCTGGCAGTGGCCAGATCGACAGGAGCAGCCATGCCCAGCAGGGCAGTGGACACTAGGGCTAACAAAAAAGAGATTCTTTTCATAATTCCTTCATTTTGATGATCTTATAATATTTTATTGCATCATTTGCCTGCAAGCAACTGGTCAATCAGTGTAGTGACGTCGGCAATGTTGACGCCATCGTCGCCATCCACATTAGCGCAAGTGAGGCAGATGTCGCCGTTACCCAGCAGGTAGTCGATCAACGCGGTCACGTCAGCAATGTTGACGTCTTCGTCATGGTTCACATCCCCAGCTTGGAAGGGGTGGCTTTGGCCTTCAACCAGGGTGACGATTTCTTTTTCGCTCCAGTCGCTCTGGGTGCCGTCGGAATATAAGGCCTTGACGCGGTAGAAGAACGTGCCCCCTGCCGCGAGGTCTGTAACCAGATAGGACTTGCCTGTGATGCCGGTGATAAGACGGTAGTTCTCGTTGCCGCTCTCATTGGCTTTGAGGTTGTTGAGAGCACTGGCATCGCCAGCATAGATCTCGATCTTCTGGATCATGGGGTAATAGCCGGCCTTGAACTGGATTTGACCTCCCTCGGCACAATCGAGCACAACGGTCTGGGCAGAGTAGGAGAAAGGCAATTCAAGCGTCTGGCTGGCTTGACTGGTCGAGATGGTCAGCTCTGACGGGTCGCCCCACGAACCATAACTGCGTGCTGTAACGACAACGGTCACTTTGTCATAGCCACTCAACGAGAGGGCATCGGTGGTGATGACGCTGCCTCGGCGGGGCATGACGCAACCGCCTTCCAGATTGAACTCGCTACCCGTGAACGACCAGCCTGCGGGAAGGTAGTCGGTGGCATGAGAGGCTTGGTTGGTGGGAGACATCTTGGGCAGGTCGCTGAAGTCGGCTTCCTCAAGCAGCAGGTAGTCGGGCTTTGCTTCAACCTCAAGGGTGTAGCTGTCCACGTTCTGCCCGGGTGTCTCGTCAGTCCAGTCGGCACGGAACGAGGTCAAGGTGATGTATCGCTCTTGGGCAGGTTGCAGGACGGGAGCATATACTTCAAGCGGGGCATCGCCATTGAGGGTGATGGTCAAGATGTTGGCTCCCTGGCTGGTGCAGGTCAATGTCGCGGTGCTGGCACCTACGGCTTGGGGAGTATAGGTCACGGTGAGTTCAACTCCAGCCTCGGCCACTTCTTGGGAAATGGTACTTGCATCGAGGGCGAACACGCCGTCTGGATCGTTGAGCGTCAGGGTCACATCATCGGTCAGGTTAGTGCCCTTGAAGTTAATGGTGGTGCTGGACGGCTTTCCGATGTAGGCCTGCATATTGACGGTTGTGGAATAGGCCTGCAAGCGGGGCTCCTGAAAACCCTCGGGAGGCTGGATGCCGACAACCATCTGTTGCCCTGTGCCAAAGGTGTATCCCTGGTAAGAGAAGGCATTCAAGGCGAAATAGCCGTTTCCCCTGCCGTTCCAGCCCCAATTGATGTGGTAAGTGTTGTCATCGGCGTCATAGCCGTCAACATTGAAGGCGTGGCCGCTGCCCGTCAGGTTGTCATAGGCCATGTACACGATGGGACGCCCGGCATTCAGTTCGGTTTGGATGAGTGCGCCCCACTGGCTGTCGTTATAGTTGGCATAACCTAGTTCATCGGTCTTGAAAAGGAGTTGGGCATTCTGGTCATATTCAAAGAACTTGACTGCCCTCAGAACGTCGTTGCCGTAAGCACCGCTGCCGCTGATGGTGTAATCCATGTGCTCGACTTGGCCGATGTAACGCATCAGGTGGGCCACAGCGCTGGCTTGGACATCAGTGTAGCCTTGCGTGTAATCATCGAGCATATTGTCCCAGTCAAATACGGTGGGTACCAGTTCGGGCAGCACCACCCCATAGGTCGGAATCGTGTGGGACGGTACGGCGGGCGTCTGCTGTTTGGGGTATTTCCAGTAGTGGAATACCATCGATAACGAGGTGGCCGGGCATCCCGTGTAGCAAGTGTCGGTGCCAAAGACCGGGCACTCGTTCCAGTAAGGCGCAGCCTGGCTCCAGTTAGCACTGATAAGCGGGGTTACTGTTGTGCCGGCACGTTGTGGCATGCGCAGTGTGGGGTGGATGTCGGGGTTTTCAAGCAGGTATTCCAGTTGCTGTTTGTAGCAGGATAACCAGTAGCGCATGTTGGCTGGCAGGTTCTTCATGTCGCCAAGAGATCCATCGCCGTAGGCCAGAATCGACTGTGCCCGGTCGTCTCCCGCGACAATAATGAAGCCGTTCCCGTTCTCAAAGATGTAATATACCGGTGTGTCGCCTTTCAAGGAACTGTTCTCGATGTGAGACAGACGCAAGGTCCCGCCGCCTTGACTGTGTCCGGTCAATGTTTGGCGCTGCAGGAACTGCTCTGCTTGTGAAAGGGCTGTCTTCTGGTTGATGGCTGTAGCCCAGCCGTGTACCGCAGTGATCAACAATGCGGCAAGTAATAGAATCTTTCTCATGTGGTATGTATTTATGTTAATAGGTAATATCAGTTATGGTGACACCTGCTGCAAAGGTAGTCATTCCCCTAGAACAAACAAAGTCCTGGACATGAAAAAACTCCAATGGCCATCCAGGATGGCGCATTGGAGCTTGTAGAGTTAAGTCAGATTCTTCTATAAGAATCAATTGCCGCCCAGCAGTCTATCGATGAGTGCGGTCACGTCGGCAATGTTGACATCTTCGTCGCCGTCCACATCAGCGCAAGTGAGGCAGATTTCGCCGTTACCCAGCAGGTAGTCAACCAATGCGGTCACGTCAACAATGTTGACCTCCTTGTCGTGGTTCACGTCACCTGCAGCATACTCGTGAGGAGCAGGACCGTTATCAAACAGGGTTACCATCTGGGTGTTGCTCCATGCGCTCTCGGTGTTGTCTGTGTAGATGGCCTTAACCTTATACAGGAAGGTGCCCTCGGCCCTTAACGCTTTGAATATTGGGATAGTAGAGCTCGGAATAAATCTCAATCTTCTCACTGCCACCACAATTCAATACAAAGGTGTAATCGGCAAAGTCAGTTGTAAACTCAGCATATTTGCTATCAACGCTGGTTTTAACCGAGATGGCAGAGTTGGTCCAGGAATATTCGTTCTTAGCCCTGACGACAACGGTTACCTTGTCAAAGCCCGTGAGATCAAGCTCAGGAGAGAAGATGCTGTAGGTGCTTGAAATCGAGATGTAGCCACCTTCAAGATAAACACTGCCATTGTAGGTCCAACCCTCGGGCATGTAGTTGGCAGCACTGCCCGATGAGGGAACCTCGCTCCAGTCGGCTTCGGCAATCAGGCCGCTGGTGGGCTTTTGCTTCACCTCAAGGGTGTAGCTGGCAACGTTTTCGGGAGCAGTCTGGTCGGTCCAGTCGGCACGGAACGAGGTCAGCCTGATGTAGTCCTCGTTGGCGGGGAGCATCACGGGATCATAGACAACAAGAGGCGCATTGGTGGCGGTACCCTTCAGGGTAACGACCTTAGTGTCGGCGCCTTCACTCGTCAGGGTAATCGTGGCGTTGTGGGTGCCAACAGCCTGGGGTGCGTAGGTTACAATAATCTTGGCGTTACCTACCTGGTCAAGAGCGATGGAATTCACATCGATCGAGAAGGCGCCGTTCTCATCGTTGAGGGCTACAGCAATGCCTTCGGTCAGGTATTGACCCTTAACGGTGATGGTGTCGGTAACGGTTTCACCGGCATAGCATGCCATATTCACGTTCTGCTTGTCAACCAGGATGCGGGGATCGGTCGAGAGACCGGGGGGCTGCAGACCTGCGAACAGCAAGGGGAAGAAGTCATAAACCGTCACATAGTCAATCTGGAAAGCATCGAGGGCATAGTAAGCGTTCAGTGTTGAAGCCATACCGAAGTTCACGTGATACATATCATTCTCGGCATCGTAGCCGTCAACATTGAAAGCGTGGCCCAAGAGAGTCATGTTCTCGCCTTCACCCGAGGTGTCGAATGCGCAATATACCAGGGGACGGCCTGCAATGAGTTCAGACTGGATCAGTTCGCCCCATTCCTCCTCGGTATAATTAACGGTACCGTCATCATAATCCCACTTCATCTCGATGTGGACACCCTCGTCATAACCGAAGGTGCGGATGGCCTGCATAATCTCGGGGTATTCGGCACCACTCATATTTGTGCCATAGTCCATCGTCTCGGCCTGACCCACATAGCGCAGGAAATAGGTAATGGCGTTCTTGTTCACTTCAGGTATGCGGTCAATAGCCGACTCCGAAGTATAACCTTCGTAGGTATCCCACATGTTGTCCCAGTCAAACGTGTATTCGGGCAGAGCAGGAACCGTGATACCGAACTCCTCACCGGTGTAGCCGGGCAGAGCGGGAGAACCGGCGGGATACTCCCAATACCTCATTACCTGGGCCAGCGAGAGAGCCGAGCAGCCCACCTTGCAGTAGTCGCGACCCACTTTAGGGCAGTACATATTATAAGGCTTGCCCTGAGACCAAGCGGTCTTGAGCAGAGGCTGAACTGACACGCCACCACGATTGACAGCCTTTTGAACCTTCAGGCCGGGATGAGCCTGGAGGTACTCAATCTGTTTCTGGAACTTGTTAAGGTAGAGCTGCATGGCATCGGGCAGGTCGTTCAGGTCGGTAAGGGTACCGTTGCCGTAGGCAAGGATTTCACGGGCACGGTCATCACCGGCAACGATGGCGTAACCCTTGTCGGTGTTCACGATGTAGTAAGCGGCCAGAGAGGCTTTGCTTGAGTTCTTTACCTCGTGGGTCCACTTTACAGTGGGGGGCGAGGTCATCAGGCGGCCTTGGGGTGCCTTGGATTTAAGAAAATTGGCGGCTTTGGTCTGGGCAGTTGATAAATCAACATTGCCAGCCATGAGCGACGATGCCGCGAACAAAATGGCGGCTAGAGTTAGTAACTTTCTCATAAATAACTAGTTAATGGTTATAAAGTAATTAAAAATAATAAAATTAATATCCTTGAAGTGATTTCACGGTGCTAAGTTACAATAAATTAGATAATAAAAATACAATTCTTCGTTTTTTTTGATATAACAGCCAAAAAGCCGTAATCTATAACCATAATACTGAAAATGGTGTCAAACATATTTCGGGTGCACTTTGGCCGGGCAAAAAAGCGATTAAACAGTGCCGAGGGAGGATGAGTGTAAAAAAAATTGACAATCTTGTGTAAAAAAATTTTACACTTTTGAAAAAACGGCTCTTTTTTTAGTGTCCTTAGCACCAGTGATGGTTAAGTTTGCAAAAAGACAAGACCATATGCCTTGACGTGGGAAAAAAGAATGATCGAGCAAAAAAAATGCCCTTGAATCAGGATTAGGTTTTTAAGTCAGGAGCGATTGTTATTAACCGCGCCCCATGGCGCAAAACTCAAAAAATAAGAATATGAAAAAAGTTACATTATTATTGATGGCTCTCGTGCTTGCTGCAGTTCAAGCGTGGGCCCTGCCAGTGGATGCGTCGGCGGCGCATTCTTTGGCTTTGGACTTCCTGACGGGGTCCTCGGGTGTCGACCCAACTTCGGTTCCATCCTCGGGCGGGAGCGGCTTGCAGTTGTTTCATGCCGAAGCGAGTAGCGTTAATGTGACGCTCAATGCTTATTACATCTACAACTCTGGTAACGGTTTTGTGATTATTGCGGGAGATGACCGTGCCGAGCAAATCCTGGGCTACGGTGATACTGACCTTGACATGAACGATATCCCCTGTGCAATGCAGTACATGCTTGACTGCTACAAGGAGCAGATCGACTACTTGCTGGAGCACCCGGGACTGGTGGTAGAGACGCCGTCGTTGAATGCGCCGATGCTAACTGCTTCAAGTGTGTCGCCGCTGCTCAAGGCCAACTGGGCTCAACGTGCTCCGTTCTACAATCAGACTCCCGTCTATAATGGCAGCCACTGCGTGACGGGATGCTCTTGCACTTCGCTTTGCCAGGTGATGTATTACTGGAAGCATCCAACGGCCGCAGTGCCCAGCCTTCCCGCCTACACGACCTGGACAAACAAAATTTCGCTTCCAGCGCTTAGTTCAACGACGTTTGACTGGGCTAATATGCTCGCCTCCTATAGTAACGGTTACTCGTCTGCCCAGGGTAATGCGGTTGCTAAACTAATGCGATATGTGGGACAGGCCGAGAAGATGGATTACGACCCTAATGGCAGCGGAGCATCTGTCTCGGACATTCTTGCAACAGCCAAATTGTTTGGTTATGACCATAACGCACAGATTGTCTATAAAGCTAATTTCACTAATGCGCAGTGGGCTTCCAAAATCCAGGCAGAACTTAGTGCCGGCCGTCCCATTGTCTATGCTGGTTGGAGTGGTGATATGACTTCTGGCCATGCTTTTAATATCGATGGATATAACGCCTCGAATAATAAATACCACATCAATTGGGGATGGGGTGGTTACTGTAACGGCTATTTTGCACTCAATGCATTTAACCCGTCAAGTTATCAGTTTAACACAAACCAGCAGATGATCATTGGTATAAAGCCTCAAGTCTCTGAAATTGAAGTGGATCCCACTTCGATATCTTTCTCCGCCATGACCGGCGAGACCAAGACGGCGACGATCAACGTCAAAGGCTATGCCTTAACGGGTAACCTGACAGTGAAGCTGAACAACGGAGGAACCATCTACAAAATCGACAAGACGAGCATTACCAAGAGTGCCGCAACCAATGGTGCCACAGTAGCGGTGACCTATAGCCCGACGGAGGTTGGTGAGACCAGCGCCAGCGTGACCATCAGCGGCGGGGGTGCCCAAGCCAAGACCGTGACCTTGAGCGGCACTGCGACCAAGCCCCAGATTACTGTATCCCCGGCCTCGTTGTCGTTTTACGCTAATATTGGTGAGACGGATACCGAAACCTTTACCGTCACAGGCACAAACTTGACAGGCAACCTCTCGGTAAAACTGAATGACGATAGCGGTATCTACTCAATCGACAAGACGAGCATCACCAAGAGTGCCGCAACCAATAGTGCCACAGTAACGGTGACCTTTAGCCCGACAGAGATTGGTGAGACCAGTGCCAGTGTGACCATCAGCGGCGGTGGCGCCGACAGTAAGACCGTGAGCCTGAAAGGCACTGCGGTAAAGCCCGAAATCACAGTATCCCCAGCTTCGCTGTCATTCAACGCCATCGTTGGTGAAACGGTTACCAAGACCTTTACTGTCAAAGGCTCTGACTTGACAGACGCTTTGACGTTAACATTGAATAATGGAGGATCGGTCTATTCCATCAACAAGACGAGGATCAACAAGCTTAATGCGATGATTGGTTCTACCGTTACAGTGACCTACAGCCCGATGGAAGAAGGCACGAGCAATGCCAGCGTGACCATCAGTGGCGGTGGTGCCGACGCTAAGACTATAGACTTGTCCGGTACTGCGGTCAAGCCCGAGATTATTGTATCCCCAGACTCGTTGTCTTTCAGCGCTAATGTTGGAGATACGATTACCAAGACCTTTACTGTCAAAGGCACTGGTCTGACCGGCAATCTGACGTTAACACTGAATGATGGAGGAACAATCTACTCCATCGACAAGACGGCCATCAGCTGGAGAGTTGCGAACAGTGGCGCCACCGTTACTGTGACCTACAGCCCGACAGAAGGCGGCACAAGCAACGCCAGCGTGACCATCAGCGGAGGCGGTGCCGATGCCAAGACCGTGTACTTGAGCGGTACTGCGGTAAAGCCCGAAATCACTACCGATGTCACCTCTGTGGCAATCGATCCGACCTATACGGGTTATGAAGGATCCCGCACTATCCTGGTAACGGGAACCGACCTGGTCGGCAATATCGAATTGAGCTATAAGCGAGATCGTACTAACTCGTTTGCGTTGTCGAAATACACCATCACTCCTGAAGAGGCTGCTAAAGGCGTTTTAGTCACTGTGTATTTCTATCCGATGACGGCTGGCTACAAATCGGCAACACTTGAAATCAAGAGTGATGGCGCCGAAACAGTGAGCATCCCAGTAAGTGGAACGGGCATTAAATCAGATGGTTACATTTTTGCTTCGTCTTCAAATATGTCATTTGAGACCCAAGTGGGTACACCTGTCACCCAGACCTTTAGAGTCACTTTCTCCGCCCCCAATGGTTCTGTCATGATTAGTAGAGTGGATGGTGATGGTGCAGCACGTCTGGATGGCGAAGGCGGCAACGATGGTTCGTCATTCGATGCTGTTAACAACGGATTAGGCTGGAATAGGACAATCATTCCTTTTGACGGAGAAGGTGCATCGCGTAACAAAGACTGGTTCATCATTCCTACTGACCCAATCATTCCCATTTTCCCGCCAATTGAACCGATCTTTTTTAAACGGCTCGTCTTAACATTGACAGGAGATGACTGTTTTGACATCACACCTAAGACGATTGACGTGTCTAATGTTCCATCTACTACCTATGTAACCGTGACTTATAATCCTGATTGTGTGGGTGAGCATGAAGCTGTAATATCAATCGAACTGTCTTTGGGTTCGGCTAGGCCGGTTAACATTAGGTTACATGGAACCGCAATCGATCAGTACAATACGGTAAATAGCGACATCCAAGGGAATAATATGCCTCTCGTCCAGTCAACAGACGTGAATGAGCTTACGGCGAAAACCAGGGTTTATGCCGACGGACATAACATTATCATTGAGAGCCCTGTGGAGCAGAGCACATATATCAGTGACATCTCGGGCCGAGCAAAGGCTGTCAACCTTCAGACTGGCCGCAACGAGTTCTTTGTTAACGCTAGCGGTGTTTATGTCGTGAGAATCAGAGAGAAATCCATTAAATTGGTCATCAAGTAAATCCTGCTTCCTGAACCGTCCTGTATAATTGTCTAGCGGTTGATTTGCCGAAAGGGTAAATCAACCGCTAGTCATTATTCGCTCCACCCGGCCCAGGGTTGTCCATACAGGGCCGTTGGTGTCACATCACATAAAAACCGTCTGAAAAGACCTCTGGTTTAGTTGACGAAGTTCACCGACACGCCCAATTGCAATCTTGCAGGGTTGAGCGGGTAATGCGGCGTGGTAAAATAAGCATCGCCACTGTGTATCTTCTGGTTGAAGTGGGTCCACGCGACAAAGAAACGTGCCTGCTTCATCTTGAAGTTGGCATACAGATTGACGATTGGGAACCCGCCACATTTCATCTCTTGCTGCCCGTGGAAGGTCATCGTTGCAGGGTTGTAGGCGGGAGCGTAGTACTTGGTGTAGAAGTTGCCGTCAACACCCATCTGCACGTGCAGCACATGGGCAATGACAAAGGTGGCGTACAGGTTGCTGTAAACCGCAAATTTGGGTAACGGCAGCACCTGCTCGTTGCTGCTCGTCTGCAAGGTCACGCTGTTATCCCAGTTGAAGGCCTTGAAGTGCAGGCCCTGATGCCAGCGGGCGCTCAACACGTGAATGGCTCCGCCATGCTGGGCAGGCAGGCCATCGGTATTCCAGTAGATGTAATCGGTCAAGGTCTCGTAGCCCACATTCACGTTCGTCCATGTGAACGGGATGTCCAGTTCTCCACCCACACGCACCCGTTTGGTCTTGGAAAAACTGTTGTCCCACGCATAGTGGTTAGATATGAAATTCTTGAGCAGATAGGGGACGGCGAGGTTCTTGAAGTAGCCATAGCCCTTGATGCTCACCGAGTCGCCCAGCATCTTGAAACGGGTAGTCACGTCGCCTGTGACATCGACCTCACCGGCCACGTCGCCCAACACACCGAATTGTGCCGTGGCGTTGTAGCGCAACAGCGAACCTTGCTGCTTGGTTAACTGGCCGCCCAGCCACATCACGTTCTGGGTCACCTTGTGGGGAACAGAGACAGGCAACACTTCCATCCCTTGGGCCAGCTCGGTACCAGTCACGCTATCAGTGATTTGAGTAAAGCGCCTCACCTCGTGAGTGCCATACACGGCAAATCCAAACTTGGCATATTTGTTAAAGCCCTCGAGCATCGACACGCCGACGGTGTTGCGCAACCGCCAGTATCGGGTGGTCTCGTCGGTGCCGCCTAAGGTCAGATAGGTGTGGTCAAAGAACGAGGCGTCTTCCTGACCGGCAGTGTTCAGGAACTGGTGCTTGCCGTGCTTGAAATCCAGCGTCCAGATGAAGCTCGTCACAGGCACATAGGTGCGGTCGATGATGGTGTCGGTGACGCTGTCGCGGCGATAGCGGTAAAATCCCACTTTGTATCTTTGATTCAGATACAGCTGACTGCCTTCAAGATGATTGTGTGCTGCGGTCAACAGGGTGGGGATGCTCTTGTTGTCCACGCGGCTTTCACCACCTTGCACCTCGGCGGGATCGGTGATGTAACGGTCATCGGTGATGCCGCCGCTCTCCTTGGTGGTGTAGTTGTAGTGGTTGAAGTAAGTCTGCATCTCGTAGCGGTCACCCATGCGTGACCCGAACAGGCGCCAGGTAAAGTCCTTGTCGGCCTGCATGTCGTAGGAACCCTTGGAGTAGATGTAATCGATGGCGCCTCCCACTTGGGACTTGCGGTTCACATTGCCCGAGAATTCCAGCTTGGTGCGGTCCAGGTTGCTGTACTTGTCGCCGCCGGTCGAGTGGCTGAGCAGCGTCATGGGGATGCGTGTGTTATAGAAACGCATTTTGCCCGTGTCATGCAACCATGCTACGATAGCATCCTCAAAGAAGAACTCGCTCGTTAAAGGCCGGTCAAAGAAGATCTGGTCTTGACCCGGTGCTCCATAGTTACCCGTTGTCAGCCAAGCGTCGCTCACCATCGACGGAATCATCGTGCGGTGATAATCCAGGTGGATGGTGTCGATGGTCGAGGGATAGTGCAGTCCCAACGGTTCGCTCACACTCCATGCCACCGATGGCTCCACCCGCTGCTTCTTGCTCTTAGCGGGTTTGCTGGATCGCTCCTGGGTAAACTGCGCTACCGCGACATTCATTGCCGCAGCAGCCAGTAATACAATTAATATGACAAATCCCCTCTTCATTAGATGTAAGATTGCGCAAAAGTAGTCATCAATCAGGAAATGCACAAATTATGTGAGCGTTTTTTCTCTTGACCATTGTCATGAGGCCCGTGATGCATAGTTAATGTGACATGATTGAGTTGCAATATCAAAACCATACCTGATTACAAGGTGATGACTGATTGGAAATAGGGCTCAACATTTTGCGTTCAGCGGTATTTTGGTGAGAAATCATTTTGCGCTCAGCGGTATTTCTAGCGAAAAATATTTTGCGTTCAGCAGATATTTCTTGCGTAATTAGATAATTATCAGTAATTTTGTAGCGACAATAATTTTTTTAGTGATGTCTAAACAACTTTTCAAACGGAAAAGCTACCAAAAGATGCAGCAATGGAAGGCTGAATCTGGAGGCAAAAGCGCATTGTTGGTTGAAGGTGCGAGGCGTGTAGGCAAGTCCACGTTGGTACGTCAATTTGCCCAGCAAGAGTACGATTCATATATCATGATTGACTTTGCCGACCTGTCACCTGAGGTTGATTCTTTGTTGGATAATCATCTTTCCGATCTCAATTATTTTTTTATACGGTTGCAGTTGTTGTTCCGTACTACATTATATGAGCGTAGATCGGTGATTATCTTTGATGAAGTGCAATTAAAACCCAAAGTTCGTCAAGCGATTAAGTATTTGGTTCAAGACGGGCGTTATGATTATATCGAGACTGGTTCACTCATTAGCCTGAAACGCAATGTGCAGGACATTGTCATTCCCAGTGAGGAAGACCGACTCCAAATGTTCCCAATGGATTTTGAGGAATTTTTATGGGCTTTAGGGGATGAGGTAACGATACCGCTATTGCAGCAGTTCATGGTCAATCCTGGGCGCTTGGGAGATGAGGCTCACCGACGGCTGATGAGGGATTTTAGGCTTTATATGCTCGTCGGAGGAATGCCCCAAGCCGTTGATATATTTATCGACAGCAATAACTTGATGCAGGTTGACCGAATGAAACGTCGCATCCTCAACTTATATGCCGATGATTTGCATAAGCTCGACGCTTCCGATAAGTTGAGGGCATTGTTTTGGGCTATTCCGTCGTCTTTGAGCCGCCAAATATCAAGATTCCAGCCATCGACGGTGATTGAGAATATCAAGCAGGCTTCGATGCAGGAGTTGTTGGCAGTGCTACACGAGAGCATGATTGTCAATATTGCTTATCATTCTTCGGACCCCAATGTTGGCCTGGCACTCACGGCCGACAGGACCCGTTACAAGATGTATCTGGCCGATACCGGGTTGTTTGTGACACTGGCATTTTGGGATAAAGGGTTTACCGATAATACGATATACCAAAAATTGCTATCAGATAAGTTGCCTGCTAATATGGGTTATGTTTTTGAGAATGTAGTGGCACAAATGCTGCGTACTTCAGGCTATGAACTCTATTATCACACATTCCCTTCGCCCAGTAATCATTATTATGAGGTTGATTTCTTGTTATCAAAAGGCAGTAAACTCACACCGATTGAAGTTAAATCATCAGGATATAATTCACACAAATCGCTTGATGCCTTTTGCGAAAAATATGCATCACGTGTGGCTGAACGCATCCTTCTTTATACAAAAGACTATCGCAAGGATGGGCCAACAATTTGCTTGCCTGTTTATTTTACACCATTGCTATAATGACATGATGGTACTATAATGGTCAAGGCTTGCCACTTTCATGCGGCAAGCCTTGACCATATAAAAGTGATGGCGATGCATCAGATAGTGCGTTCCACGGGAAGGACAAAGGCGCGCAGGCCCAGTTTGGGGGTCGCCAGGTCCATCTTGTGTAACTCGTCAAGAACAGTGTCAACGCGGCGGTCGTCCACAACGGTCAGGATGGCCGAGGCTATCGAGGGCCAGGCGTGGGTCGCATAGTGCGGCTCTCCCGTCTTGCTGCCACGTCCCTGCACCTCGCGCCAGCCAGTGAATCCGCGGCAGTTGAGCAGATGCAGCATATCGACAATGCGGTCGTAGTATGCCTCGTCAAAGGCTATAAATATCGCTTTCATATTCTTTTTTAGTTTCTATTTTTTGTCGTGAAGTTTCTTGCGGGTGCGGCGGATGCCGGTCAGTGCGAAGATGGTGTACATCGTGGGCACGAACAGCAGGGTCATCAGCGTTGACATGGCCAAACCACCGATCACGGCGGTACCCATCGGGCGCCACATCTCACTACCCACACCGGTACCCACAGCCATGGGCACCATACCCAGGATGGTGGTCAACGACGTCATGAGCACAGGACGCAGACGCGAGTGGCCACCGTTGATTACGGCACGGCGGATGCTCATGCCGCGCTCGCGGTTCAGGTTGATGTAGTCGATGAGCACGATACCGTTTTTCACTACAATACCGATCAGCATGATACCACCAATCATCGACATGATGTTCAGGTTGGTGTGCGTCAGCAGCAGGATAATCACGATACCCGAGAAGGCGAACAGAATCGAGGTCATGATGATGCCAGGATAGGTGAACGATTCAAACTGGCTGGCCATCACGATGTAAACGAGCAGGATGATGAGCAGACCCAATACCGCAAGGTCGCCAAACGAGTCTTGCTGGTCCTCATAGCTACCGCTCAGCTGGATCATCACGTCGCCGGGCTTGTCCATCTTGTCGATGAGCGGCTGGGCGTCGGCGATGATCTCACTCATGGCACGGTCCTGGACAACGGTCGATACGGTGATGATGCGCTCGCGATCCTTGCGCTCGATGGTGGGAGGATAGAACTGCTCTTCTACGGTGCCCACCTCCTTGAGGCGAACGCCAGTTCCCATTGCGTTATAGAGCATGATGTTCTCGATGTCGCTGATGCTGCGGCGGTGCTCGGGATCATACATCACCTTGATGTCATACTCCATACCATCCTCGCGGAAGTAGCTTGCCGTCGTACCGTTGATGCGGTTGCGCAGGGCAGTGGCAGCGGTGCTCAGGTTCAGGCCGTAGAGCGCCAACTTCTCGCGGTCAAAGTTCACATGGTACTCGGGCTGGTAGTCGCTACGGCTGATGTTGATATCGGCAGTACCGGGCACTTTCTCGAGGATGCGTTTCAGGCGTTGGGCCACGCTGTCGGTCTTGGTGAAGTCATAGCCGTAAATCTCATAGTTCAGCGTGTTCTGGCCACTCATGCCGCCACCACGGCCACCACCCACGTTTACCATCGCTCTCGGGGTAGTTCTTGAGGTCTTCACGCATCATGCCGGCAATCTCGGTGATGCCGCGCTTGCGCTCGTTGGACTTGTTGAGCATGATGTTCATCGAGATGATGTGTGAACCGTTGCTCTGCATCGAGGCGTAGGTGTTGTCACTGCTTGCCTGGCCCACGGTGTAGTTGAAGGACTGGATCTCGGGATATTTCTCGGTCCATTCCTTGTAGATGCGCTGGCTGACGTCCTTGGCCAGGTCAACGCGCGAACCGATGGGCAACTCCAGCGAGACACCCAGGCGGCCGTTGTCATTGGTGGGGAAGAACTCGGTGCCGACAAACTTCATCAGGAAGATGGAGAACACAAACACACCTAGTGCGGTTGCTGCGGTAATCCAGCGGTGAGCAACGCACTTGTCCAGCACCTTAGCATAGAAGTCGTCGATTTTGTTGAGCACCTTCAGGATGGGGCCATACACCTTTTGGAAGATCTTGGTGTCACCCACATTGAGCCTCAACAGACGGCTACACAGCATGGGGGTAAGCATCAAGGCGCAGATGAGCGACAGCACCATCATGATGGTTACCATCCAACCCAGCTGTTTGAACAGCACACCGGTCATACCCTTAACCATGGTCAACGGGAAGAACACGGCAATCAGTGTCAGCGTCGATGCCATTACCGAGAGGGCCACCTCGTTAGTACCGTTCACAGCAGCTTGCATAGGCGCCGAACCGCGTTCGATGTGGGTCGTCACGTTCTCGAGCACCACAATGGCGTCATCGACCACCATACCGATGGCGATGGACAAGGCCGACAGGGATACGATATTCAACGAGTTGCCGGTGGCATACAGGTAGATGAACGAGGCAATCAGCGAAATGGGGATGGTAACCAGCACAATGACGGTAGCACGCCAGCGGCCCAGGAACACAAACACCACAATGCCGACGAACAACAGTGCGAACAGCACGGTCTCGACCAGCGAGGAAATGGTGCTGCGGATGTTGTCGCTAGTATCGACGATATAACCCAACTTGATGTCGCTGGGCAGGTTCTTCTGGATTTTGGGCAACTCCTTGGCGATTTTCTCCGAAATCTGCACCGAGTTGGCACCCGACTGCTTCTGTACGATGATCATCGCACCCTTCTGGCCGTTGTTGTAGCTCTCTTGGGCACGCTCCTCGAGCGAATCGTCGATGCGGGCCACGTCACTCAGGTGGACAACACCACCGGTGGGCGACATGCCCACAACCATGGCACCCATCTGCTGCGGGTCGCTGAACTCACCCTGCACACGCAGGGGGTAGGTCTCGTTACCGATGTCGAAGGTACCGCCAGGGATATTGCGGTTCTCGGCACCGACCAGGGCAGCCACGGTTTCGACACTCAGGTTGTAGGCCTCCATGCGCAGGGGATCCAGATAGATGTGGATCTCGCGCTTGGGGGCACCGGCGATGGATACCGAACCCACACCATCGACACGCGCCAACGGGTTGGCGACGTTCTCGTCGAGAATCTTGTACAAGCCGGGCATACTTTGACCTGCCTGCACCGACAGCAGCACGATGGGGATCATGTCGCTGCTGAACTTGAAGATGATGGGCGTGTTGGCATCGTCGGGCAACATGCTCGACACCATGTCGAGTTTGTCGCGCACGTCGTTGGTCAACGCTTCGATATCATAACCGTATTCAAACTCCAGGGTCACAATCGAGATGTTCTCACGGCTGTTGGACGTGATGTGTTTGAGGTGCTCTACCGAGTTGAGGGCATTCTCAAGCGGGCGGGTCACGTTCTGCTCGATATCCGACGCACTGGTTCCCGCATAACTGGTCATCACCATGATGGTGTTGGTCTCCACGTCGGGGAACAGGTCGATGGGCAGGCTGCGGAGCGAGAACAGACCCAGCACAATCAGTGCCACGAATATGAGGATCGTGGTTACCGGTCGTTTTACTGAACTGGAATATAAACTCATAATTGAATCTATTGTTTAAGTTTCTCTAGTCGCACAAACTTGATGGTTGGTTTACGGTAAAAATCTCTAAACTCTAAACCCTATACTTCAAGTATTGCGACACGCGAAACTTGATTTACTTCTTGAGTTGAACTTTTGCTCCATCCTGCAGGCGTGATGCACCGGCGATAACCACTTGGGTGCCAGCTGTCAGTCCGCCCTTGATTTCGTAGCGGTCCTCCAGGCGCTGGCCCAGTTCGACCTCGCGCAACTCGACTTCACCGCCCTGGTAAACCCAGACATAGCGCACGCCCGAGCCCACCTGTTTCTGCACGGCGCGGTCAGGAACGACAACGCTGTGAGAGGTGCCATAGTTGAAGCCCACACGGGCAAACATGCCGGTACGCACTTTGTCACCACGGTTAGTGATGGCCACCTCGACCTGGAAGGTGCGGCTTGTGGCATCAACAGTGGGGTGTATCAGGTAAACTTGGCCGTTGAAGATTTCGTCACCATAAGTGTCAAACTTTACGGTCACAGGCATACCTTTTTTCACCTTGGGGTATTCGCTCTCGTTGACGTTGACGATGACCTTGAGGGGCTGCTGCTGCTCGATGGTGAGGATGGGCAGTCCTGCGGGCAGATCGCCGGCGTCATAGTTCTTGGCAGTAACCACACCGCTCACGGGCGAGGTGAGCACGGTGTTCTCCTGCATGGTACGGATGGCACGTGCACTAGCATCGTATTGTGCCTGCAGCTGGTCAACAGCCTGCTGTGTGCCTCCACCGATTTTCACCAGTTCGCGGGCACGGTCCAGCTCACGTTTGAGGTTGGCCAATGCGATTTGTTGCTGGGCAATGTTCACGTCATCAAGGATGACCAAGCGCTGACCGCGGGCCACGCGTGAACCCACATCAACCAGGATGCGTTTGATGCGTGAACCGCTGTTCGACGAGATGTTGTTGGTCTTAAAAGCCTCTACGGTACCTGTGTACTCGCTTGTTTGCCTAACGGCTTCGGCACCAATGGTAGTTACCTCGACAATAGGCAGTTCCTCTTTGACTTGGGTGACTCCCTTGCCCTCTTTGCTTGAGCATGATGCCAGTGCCAGCACGAGCATCATAATCGGTAAGAATCTCTTTGTCTTCATCTCTTTATGATAGTTTATTGTTAAATTCCTAATTCATTAATCACTAATCTCTAATCACTAATCACTAATCAATTCCTGACATAGTGTGTGTTGCCCAGCACATATTCCAGGTCGCTCTCAGCAACCAGGTAGTTGTAGATGGCCTGGTAATAGGCCAGGCGGGCTGCCATCAGGGCATCCTCGGTGTCGCGCAGCTGGATGAACGAGGCAGCACCGATCTTGAAACTCTGTTGCATGATGTCATTGGCCTTCTCTGCCATATGGACGCCATCCTCGTTGCTCTCGATTTGCTTGAGGTTCTTGGCGATGGCATCGTTTTGGGTGGCAACTTGCATGTGCAGGCTGCGTTCCAGGTTCTCACGTTGAAACTTCATCTCCTCGACGGCGATCTCGGCCTGTTTCTGCTTGTAGTAGCGCTGGCCGCCCTGGAAGATGGGGAATGCGATGGCCAGACCAACGTTAGAGGCGCGGCTCCATCGCAAGCCCGAGAACGGGCTGCCGTTATTCATCGAGTGCCACATCAGGCTGGCACTACCGGTCAGGGTGGGGTACCAAGACATCTTCTGCACATCGAGCACCTTCTTCAAGTAATCGGTCTGCAGGTCCATAGCCTTGAGGTTGGTGTTGTTGGCCAGTGTGGTGTCGCTGCCCAGGGTGTTGCTCAACACGCGCTCATACATCTCACCTCTGAAGTCGCTCAGCTGTTGACTCGGGGCAATATCGGTGCGCACGTCCATACCCATGAGCACCTTGAGTTGGAGCATCAGGGCAACGATGGAATTCTCGGCTTCCATAATCGCCGGTTCCAGATTGCTCACGGCAACATTGGCGCGCAGGACATCATACTCTGATGCGGCGCCCAGTTCATATTTTTTCTGGAAAATGTCGGCGTTCAGTTTTGCCGTCGCGTGATTCTCTTCAATGACGCGCTTGCTGTCTTGGGCGAGCAACAGGGCGTAATAGGTCTTTTCCACCTGGTTGACCAGCGACAACTTGTTGGCGCGGGCCTTCTCCACATTCTGCAGAATCTGATTTTCGTTCAGCTTGATGGATTTCCACAGTTGGGGCACTACCAGGGGAATCGATGCCTGGAAACCACCAGCATGGGTATTATCGCTACCCATCTTAATGGCCATCGTACCGGCATCGGTGTCCATATACATGGTCTGCAACGACAGGTTGCGTTGGTACTGTCCCACCAGGTTGATGCTAGGCAGCAACTGTCCCAAGACCTCCTTGCGGCTGTAATCCACACGGGTGATTTCCATCTCCTGCACCTTGATGCTGGGATTCTCATTCAGGGCGATGCGGATGCACTCGTCGAGTGAAAGCGTCAGCTGTGCCTGAGCGCTCATCACACCGCCTAGTAACATTAATACAATAATGTAGAAAAGTTTCTTGTTGAACATTGTATTTGGTAGTTTTATTGATTTTCAACTTGTTGTTTCTCGAGATACTCTATCATCTCAATGCCCTTGATGGTGGCCACACCCCGCAGGAAGCTGATGAACACGTGCTCGAACATGTCCTCCTCCTTGAAGCCGTATTTGGCTCCGTTGGGGTTCTCGTGAAGCACGCGCATAGATTGGGAAAACAGGTAAGCTGCAATTTCAGGATTGATGCGCTTGATGACCAGGCCCTCGTCCTGGGCCTGCCGCAGTACTGATGCGATGCCGCTGATCACGGTTTTCTCGTTCTCGACATGCTTCTCAAAGATGTCGGGGTACAGGCGCTTGATATCGTTAATGAACGCCACCGATGTCGCCTTGTACATCTTGCGGGCACGTTGATAAACCCGGTACATCGCCTCAAAGCAGTTGGACGATGTGCAGAAAATTTCTTTCATTGCGGCGTTCTTCACCTCGTGCTCATGGCGTATGCACTCCCCGATCAGTGTCCGCTTGTCGGGAAAGGTCTCATAGAGAGTGCGTTTCGAGATGCCGCAGGCGCGAGCCACATCGTCCATAGTCATGGATGTGGGACCCACACTCATCAGCATCTGGCTGCATTCAGTCACAATACGTTCTCTTGTATCCATGTTGATGCGTAGTAATGATATATATCTGTTTGTGGGCGCAAAAGTACAGAAAACTTTTAAAACTCCAAAAGTTTTCTTGGTTTTTGTGGGCATCATGGTAAGAAATTTCATTAAAATGGCAAAAATGAGGGCGCTACCCAACTGGCAGCGCCCTCACGTTTAGTGATGATTATCGGTAAATCCTATCCGATAATGGATTCGGCTTAATAGCGTACCTTGGTGGTCTTGGTTACACCGTTGCGGTAGCGGGTTACCACAATGTTGATACCGTCCCAAGGATCATTGCTCTGCATACCCTTCAGGTTCACATAGGTTACCGATTCAATCTCGTCGCCGTCGGTGACAAGGTTGTAGAGACCGGTCTGGCTTCCTGCATTCAGGCTGACAAGCGTTACCTCCTGAGTGTTGCTGGTAGCGGTGGTGCCGTCAACATAGTTGGCAACGAGGTAGTAGGAGTAAGTGCCACCCTCTACGAGGTTGTTCAGGGTGATGCCTGTCGAACCGGCGTCGATGTCGGTGATCACAAAGTCGGTGTTGTCACCGGTTGCGGTAGCATTGAACGAAGCGGTTCCGGCATATACCTGAATCATTGCCATGTCGGGCGAGTAGCTGCTGTCGGTCGAGTAGATCGAGATGACATCGCCAGCGCTGCCGGTTACCGTCCATGCATAAGTCTCACCATTGGAGAAGCTGTGGCCAACGGCCGAGGTCTTGGCCGACTTCACGGTGATGTTGCCGCTACCATAGCTGGTGTTGGCGGTAGTGATCATGACAGTGAAGGTAGCATTGCTGTAGCCCGACGGGATGGTGAAGTAGATGTAACCATAGGTCGTCGTGCTGTTCCACCACCAGCCCGAAGTGCTGTTCTTGGTGTAAACGGCACCGTTGCCACCCTTCACGTTGGTACCGCTCCACGGCGAGGTCAGCGTGACGGTTGCATAGCTGCCGGTGTAGTTGCTGCCGTCGATGGTACCCAGCAGGGTAGCGTCGCTGGGCTCATCACCGCCAGGCTGTGCAGTGAGCGTACCATACAAGGTGTAGCTCGAAACAACTGATGCGTCGACATCGTGCGTCCAGTTGGCTGTGAAGCTGGTGCTGCTGATGTTGGTGGCTGCATTCAGTACGGGGTTAGCCTTGTTGATGGTGGCATTACCGGTCAGGGCAACAGTCTTGCTGGCAGCGCCCGAGCTGGCAACGGTAACGGTAGCAGTCTGTGTGCCGTAGGCGGTGGGAGCGTAGGTTACGGTCACGTTCACGCCATTGGCGGCATTAGCAGCGGTGATGGTCGTCGGCGAGATGCTGAAGACGCTGGCACCGCTCAGGCTCAGGGTTACATTGCCGGTCAGGTCGGCACCGGTTACCTTGAAGGTGGCCGTCTTGGTGGCACCCACGTTGGCCGTCATGCTCAGGCTGGCGGGAGTTACCGTCAGGGTCGGGGTAGCGGCGGGCTCTTCATCCTTGAGGGTGACGCTCTGCTCGTTACTCCAAGCGCTCTCGCTGCCGTCGGTGTAGATGGCCTTCACCTTATAAGTATAGGTGGCGGCTGTCGTCAGGCCGGTAACCGTGTAGTACTTGTTGGTGATGCCGGTGATTGTGCGGGCAGTAGCGTCGCCGGTCTCGGTGGCGTTGAGGTTGGTGTTGCCTGCATAAACCTGAATCATCGTCATGTCGGGCGAGTAGCTGGTATCGGTTGTGGTCAAGGTGATCACGTCGCCTGTGCTACCCGTAACAGTCCAGGTGTAGGTCTCGTTCTTGGCGAAGGTATGGCCCGCAGCCGAGGTGTTGGTGGACTTGACGGTGACGTTGCCGGTACCATAAGAGTTGTTCGAAGTGGTAACCTTCACGCTGAAGGTGGCGTTGGTGTAGCCCGAAGGAATCGTGAAGGTGATCTTGCCGCTCTTGGTGAAGTAAACGGCGCTGTTACCACCCTTCACATTGGTGCCGCCCCAAGGCGAGCTCAGCGTGATGGTCTTGTAGCTGCCGGTGTAGTTGCTGCCGTCGATGGTGCCCAGCAGGGTGACGGGAGTCGAAGGCGTTGAGCCGCCCTGGCCGTTCACCTCCAGGGTGTAGCTGGCCACGTTGGCGCTTGCGGTCTGGTCGGTCCAGTCAGCACGGAAGCTGTTGGTGGTGATATAGCTGCTGTTGGCGGCGCTCATCACGGGAGTGTAGGTCGTGATGGGAGCGGTGGTGGCAGTACCAGTCAGGGTGACGGTCTTGCTCTCGGCGCCCGAGCTGGCAATGGTGATGGTACCTGTCTGGGTGCCCGTTGCGGTAGGAGCATAGGTCACAGTCACGTTCACACCGTTAGCGGCATTGGCTGCCGTGATTGTGGTGGGAGTGATGCTGAAGACGCTCGAACCGCTCTTGGTCAAGGTCACGTTGCCGGTCAGGTCAGTACCCGTTACCTTGAAGGTGGCGGTAGCTGTCTCGCCCGTGTAGGCGGTCATGCTCAACGATGCGGGAGTTACAGTGAGGGTGGGAGTTGCAACAACTTCCTCGTTCAGGGTAACTTCCTGTTCGTTACTCCAAGCGCTCTCGGTACCGTCGGTGTAGATGGCTTTCACCTTATATACAAAGGTGCCGCCAGCCTTCAGGTTGTTCACGGTGTAGTACTTGTTGGTGATACCCGTATATACAAAGGTGCCGCCAGCCTTCAGGTTGTTCACGGTGTAGTACTTGTTGGTGATACCCGTGATGGTGCGGCTGGTCTCGCCACCGGTCTCGCTGGCCTTCAACATGTTAACTGAAGTAGCGTCGCCGGCATAGATTTCAATCTTGCTTACACTGATGTAGTTGCTCGTCGAGCCGATGGTCACCTTGTCGCTCGAAGCGCAATTCAGCACGAAGGTATAGGTGGTGCTGTTGTCGGTCAAGGCCTGGGTCTTGGTCTGGCTGCCGGTGCCCACGCTCAAGGTGGCGTTGCCATAGTAGCTCGAGTAGTAGGAGTAGGCTGTTACCTTAACGGTCACATTGCTGTAGCCGCTCAGGCTATAGGTGGGCGATACCAGGTTGCCGCCAGTGATGAGCATACCCGTGTTGGCATATACATAGGTCGATGCGGTCCATCCGGTGCCCAGATAGCTGGAGATGCTGCTGGCCACGTCGGTCAGATAGCCGTCGGAGTTGGTGACCTGGGTCACACCGCTCAGGTCGATGTTTGCCAGCTGGCTGGTGGCGGGAGTGCTACCCTTCTCGTTCACCTGCAGGGTATAGCTGGACACGTTAGCGGTAGGAGTCTGGTCGGTCCAGTTAGCGCGGAAGCTGTTGGTGGTGATGTAGCTGCTGTTGGCGGCGCTCATCACGGGAGTATAGGTCTCCAGGGTGGCTGCGGTGGCCGTGCCGCTCAGCGAAACGGTCTTGCTGGTAGCACCGCTGCTTGCAACAGTGATGGTGCCTGATTGGGTGCCGGCTGCCGTGGGGTTGTAGGTCACGGTAACGGTAGCACCACTGGCTGCAGCACTGGCGCTGATGGTGGTCGGCGAAATGGTGTAAACGCCATTAGCGTCGCTCTTGGTCAGCGTCACATTGCCGGTCAGGTTGGTACCGGTCACGGTGAAGGTCTTGGTCACGGTCTGGCCAGCTGTGGTGCTGAAGCTCAGCGAGCTGGGGCTAACGCTCAGCGTGGGAGTAGCGGTCGAGCCGCTGGGCGGCTGGATACCGATTACCATCTGCTGATATACGTTGAAGTTGTAGCTGCTGTAGCCGAAGGAGTTCAGCGAGCACCAGGCGTTGCCGTCGCCACTCCAACCGAAGTTGATGTGGTACTTGTTGGTGCTGCTGTTGTAACCGTCAACGTTGAAGGCGTGTCCGCCGGCGTTGGAGCTAACGGCGCAGAACACGATGGGACGGCCAGCGGCCATCTCTTCCTGAATCATAGCAGCCCACTGTGCATCGGTGTAGAGCGTGGAACCACCACTATAGGCGCTGGTCTTCTTGACAAAGCGGGTGGTGCTTGAATCGTAGCCGAAGAAGGTGAAAGCGTTGCGGATGTTGCTCACACTGTCAACACTCACACCGCTACCATCGGTACCATAACCCATGTGCTCGGCCTGACCCACATAGTGCATCAGGGTGGCAACAGCGTTACCCTGGGCAGTCGTGTAGCTGCCGGTGTAGTCGTCAAGCATGTTGGCCCAGTCAAAGGTGGTCGAGGGCAGGGCCGAGTGGGTGTAGCTCTTCGAGCTATAGCTTCCCGTGCTGATGGTTGACTTGTAACCAGGAACAACGGGGGTTGGATCTGTTGGATATTTCCAGAAGTAGAACACCATCGATGCCGACGTGGCGGGGCACCCCGTCAGACACTGATAGCTGCCGAACTTACACTGGTTCCAATAGGGAGCCTGCTGGTCCCAGTTGCAGGTCAGCAGCGGGCCGTAGGTGCCGGCGCGCAGCTTCGGTGCATTCTGTGGGCTGAGCAGCAGTTTGGACCCCATGCCCGGATGCTCTTGCAGGTACATGATCTGGTCCTTGTACTGGCCCAGCAGGTCACGCATACCCAAAGGCAGGTTGTTGACGTCCTTCAAGGGACGGTCGCCTACCATCAGGATCTCTTCGGCACGGTCATCACCGGCCACGACAATGAAGGTAGTTGAAGTGTTGTAAATGTAATAGACGGGTTGATCAAATTTCACATTACCCATCTCTGCCTTGAGCAGCACGGGATTAAGCGCTGCTGGCGACATAAATTTACCTGCATAGAATTCGTTGGTTAAGAAATTCTTTGCTTTCATTTGAGCCGTGTTCTGGTCTACAGGTGCGGCTGTTAAGGACATCGCCATAATGGCGGCTGTCAGGAAAAACATGATTTTCTTCATAAGCCTTTTGTTTAGTAGTTTATTAGTATAAGGTCATTGAAAAATAAAGCTGTCGTCTAATAAATAAATTATAAAACCGCCCCAAAGGTAATTGATTGTCGCATTTTGTGCAAATATAAATCAATATTTTTTTAAAAAATCTTTATTTTGTAAGAAATCGTCTTTTCGCCATGAGCGTGGGAAAGTGAGTTGAAATGATTTGCTGATGTAGCCAAAATGGACTATCTTTGCGACACTAAACAGAATCTATAAAATGAGATCAGCAAGCAATATTCCTCAGGTGCTGGCGTTCTTGCGTCAGCTGGCAGTAAATAACGACCGCACATGGTTTAAAGAGCGCAAGCCGCAGTACGATGCCCTGCGCGGGGCATGGGAACAGGACATGGAGCGCCTCATCGCTCTCGTTGCCGAGTATTTCCCCGATGTACGTGGTCTGGCAGTCAAAGACTGCGTTTACCGCATTTACCGTGATATCCGTTTTTCCCATGATAAAAGCCCCTACAAAACCTATTTTTCGGGCGTCATCGGCAAGGGTGGGCGTCACACGGTGCAGTCGAGCTACTACGTCCACTTTGGTGTAGAGGAGATGATGCTGTGCGGGGGCATCTGGTGGCCCGAGAAGGCTATCCTGGAACAATTAAGGGGCCTCATCGATGCCGAGCCCGAGGAATTCCTGGCCATTGTCAACCACCCCGATATCACTTCGCGATACCAGTGGATGTCCAAATCACTCAAGACCATGCCCAAGGGATACCCCAGTGACCATCCGCTGGCACGTTACCTCAAGATGAAGGAGTATTTGATGGTCAAAAATATCACCGAAGATTACTTCGATTGCGATGATTGGGTCGAACGCGTTGCCACCGACTTACAACCTCTCAAACCATTGCATGATTTCCTTAATTATGTGTTTGAATAATCACCCATACGGTAACAAATCGTAACTTGGGAATTTGCCACAATTTTAGCTCTGGAATCATCATTTTGCCAATGAAAAATGGTGATTCCGGTTTTTTTGCCATTTTTTTACCCCTTTTTGCAACGCGCAATCATTATTTTTTGCTTCTCTAGTGTTTATTTTTCAATAAAATTATACCTATTAAAAAAAATGGTAGTATCTTTGCACGCGATTTTCAAGAAAGGGAATCACCTGAAAACCATAGTTGACAAAAACAATACAATAAACACAAATAAATTATTCAGAAATCTATGAAGAAATTCTTTTTTCTCCTGCTGGCGTTGGCCACAAGCTTTGGCATGAGTGCCAGTGAAGCCGATTTGGTGATGCCGCAGTCGCTACATGACCTCAGTTTCCTGCATTGGGGATTCCTGGTCTGCATTCTGGGAATGCTTTTCGGTGTCTATCATTTCATGAAGACCAAGAGTTTGCCCGTTCATCCCGCTATGCGTGAGATTGGTGAAGTGATTTACAAGACCTGTTCAACCTACCTCAAGCAGCAGGGACGTTTCCTGGCTATCCTGTTCATCTTCATCGGCGTGGTGGTTGCCTTCTACTTTGGTGGCTTGAGCCACATGTCGGTGGGTGAAGTACTTATCATTTTGTTATCTACCGTAATCGGTATGCTCGGCTCCTATGCCGTGGCTGCCTACGGTATCCGCATGAATACCTATGCCAACGCCCGCATGGCGTTTGCTTCGTTGCGCCGCGACCCGCTGCGCCTGCTCAACATCCCCTTGAATGCGGGTATGTCGATTGGCGTGATGCTGGTGTGCGTCGAGCTCATCATCATGCTGGTCATCCTGCTCTTTGTCCCTGTGCATCTGGCTGGTGTATGTCTCATCGGCTTTGCCATTGGTGAGAGCCTCGGTGCCAGCGCCCTGCGTATCGCCGGTGGTATCTTCACCAAGATTGCCGACATCGGCAGTGACCTGATGAAGGTGGTCTTCAAGATCGGTGAGGACGACCCCCGCAACCCTGGTGTGATTGCCGACTGTACCGGTGACAACGCT
>CACYAW010000040.1 GCA_902772455.1 uncultured Bacteroidales bacterium | reverse complement strand
GATGGCTCTGGCCCTCTATCCCGTGACCATGAAGCAGATCATCGACATTGCCGACAGTGGCAAGATCATGCCTCCCAAGGCTACCTGGTTTGAGCCCAAGCTGCGCTCAGGCCTGATCATCCACAAGCTTGACTAAATTTTAGGCTTTAGGTTTTAGGTTTTAGGCTTTAGGAGTTGCTTTAGACTAACAACTAAGGACTAAAAAGCAGACTTTAGAGAAGCTGAAACACTTAAAAAGCGTTATCGAGGCAATCGATGGCGCTTTTTTTCGTTTTTTTATTAACAACGGCTCTTCATTACAGAAAAAATTCCTATATTTGTAGGTTAAAAGAGAGAATAAAAAATTAATCACAAAATAAAGAGACATAACTGTATGAAATTCAACGTTCAAAGTAAATTATTGCTCAGCCGTCTGAATGCTGTGAGCAAAGTGGTGAGCAACAACAATGCCTTTGCCATTCTTGACAATTTCCTGTTTGAATTGCAAAGTGACCGTCTGGTAGTAACCGGTAGCGACATGGAAACCCGGTTGACGACCAATATCGAGGTACAGAATGTGGAAGGCACCGGAAAGTTTGCCATCGATGTCAAGCGCACCATCAATTCATTGAAGGAATTGCCCGACACGGCGTTGACGTTTGAAATCAACGATGAGACGTTAGCGGTGAAGGTGACATACCTGAACGGTTATTATGACGCAATGGCGCTGAATGGCGACGAATTCCCCGAGAAGGCCGCCAACGCCAATGACGTGAAGCAATTCACCCTGCCCGCCAAGAACATCGCTCTGGGCATCGGCCACACCCTGTTTGCCGTCGGCAAGGATGACATGCACCCTCAGTTCACCGGCATCTATTGGGACATCAAGCCCGACATGATCGTGTTTGTTGCTAGTGATTCCCACAAGCTGGTGCGTTATCGCCAGACCAATGTGAAGCCCGACTTTGAGCGTAATTTCATTTTACCGGCAAAACCCGCCGGCATTCTTGCCAGCGTGCTTGACCGCAACAGCGATGAGAACGTGAACATCACTATCGACGAGAACAGTGCCACGTTTGAGAACAAAGACTTCCAGTTGTCATGCCGTTTCATCAATGGCCGCTATCCCAACTACAACTCGGTAATCCCCGAGGATAACCCCTACACCATGGCCGTTGACCGCCAGACTCTGCTCAATGCAGTTCGCCGTGTCGCCGTGTTTGCCAACGTAGGTGGCCTCGTCCGTCTGGACTTGAGTGCCGACCATGTCGTGCTCACCGCCCAGGATGTGGATCACTCCACAGCAGCCGAGGAGACCATTGCCTGTGAATACAACGGCGAACCCATGAACATCGGTTTCAAGAGTGCCGACGTTATCGATGTGGTTAACAACATCGACTGCGAGGGCGTGTTCCTGAAACTGCTCGATCCCGCCCGTGCAGGTGTATTCGTTCCCAGTGAGCAGAAGGCAGGTGAAGACCTCATCGTGCTGCAGATGCCCATGATGATTTGATGATTTAACGGCAAGCAGATGGAACTGAACCTGAAACGCCCGCTTGTTGTCTTTGACATTGAATCGACCGGTCTGAACATCACCGAAGACCGCATTATCGAGTTGTCATACGTCAAAGTGTATCCCGACGGCCACGAAGAGAGCAACACCTTCCGTTTCAACCCTGAGCGAGTGATACCTCAGCAAGCCATTGACGTTCATGGCATCACTAATGAGGAGTTGAAAGACGAGCCCACTTTTAAGGAGCGTGCTCATGACATCGCTCACGTGTTTGAGGGCAGCGACATCGCCGGCTTCAACAGCAATCACTTTGATATCCCCTTGCTGGCTCAAGAGATGAGCAAGGCAGGCGTGAATTTTGACCCAAGCCAGCACAAGTTCATCGATGTGCAGACCATCTATCACAAACGCGAGAAACGTGACTTAGAGGCTGCCTGCATTTTCTATTGCGGCCATCCGATGGAGAACCATCATTCGGCCTCAGATGACGCCAAAACCACTCTTGAAGTGCTCAAGGCACAACTCGACCACTATGCCAACGATGCTGAGCCGCTGCAGAACGATGTCGATTACCTGTCGCAATACTCGACCCACAACCGCAATGTGGACCTGGCAGGCCGCATCATCCTGAACGAGCAGAAACAGCCAGTGTTTAACTTTGGCAAGCACAAGGGCAAAACCGTAGAAGATGTATTTACCAAACTTGATCTGGGATACTATGACTGGATGATGAAGAGTGACTTTGCTGAGAACACCAAGCAGGTCATCACCCGGTTATACATCCAGTACAAGCGGAAATAACCCAACCTAGACACGACGCATCATGTTGAAAGGCAAGCACATTATCCTGGGCATCACTGGCGGCATCGCAGCCTACAAGTGTGCCACCCTCACAAGGTTGCTGGTGAAGGCCGGAGCCGAGGTACAGGTCATCATGACACCGAATGCCAAGCAATTCATCCAACCGTTAACGCTTTCGACCCTTAGCGGCAAGCCCGTTATCAGTGAGTTCTTTACTGCCAATACCGGGCAATGGAACAGCCATGTGGACCTGGGCTTATGGGCCGATGCATTGGTCATCGCTCCCGCTACGGCATCCACTATCGGCAAGATGGCTAACGGCGTTGCCGACAATATGCTGGTAACCACCTATCTGTCGGCCAAAGCGCCCGTTTTCGTCGCTCCTGCGATGGATTTGGACATGATGCGCCACCCGAGCACGGTGCGTAATCTGGACCTGCTGCGCAGCTACGGCAACCACATCATCGAGCCTGCTGAAGGCGAGCTTGCCAGCCACCTGATTGGCAAAGGCAGGATGGAAGAGCCCGAAAACATCGTCAAGGCTCTTGAGGATTTTTTCAAAGGCCAAATGGACCTGCAAGGCAAGCATGTGCTCATCACGGCTGGACCAACGGTAGAGAAAATCGACCCGGTTCGCTTCATCAGCAATTTCTCTTCAGGCAAAATGGGCTTTGCCCTTGCCGGTGAATGCTGCCGCCGCGGAGCCCAAGTCACCCTGGTTGCCGGTCCTGTGTCGCTGAAGACTCCCGACAGCCATATCGACCGCATCGATGTGACCACTGCCGTCGAGATGCATGACGCCGTCATGGAAGCCTTGCCTCAAGCCGATGCCGTTATCCTGTGTGCCGCCGTGGCCGATTACCGTGTGGCCAACGTGGCCGACACTAAAATCAAACGCGAGAAGACACAGAATCCTGTTATTGAACTGACACCCAACCCTGATATCGCCCGGGCGGTGGGTCAAGCCAAACGAGCAGACCAAGTCACCGTTGGCTTTGCACTGGAGACCGACAATGAAGGCGCCAACGCACAAGGAAAACTTGAACGCAAAAATCTGAATTTCATCGTTATGAACTCGTTGCGCGATCCAGGTGCCGGCTTCCAGGTTGAAACCAATAAAGTGACCATCTTTACTGACAAAGGCGAGATGATTGAGGGCGAGTGCAAATCCAAACTCGATGTCGCCTGCGATATTGTTGATGTTTTACAAAAGTATCTGTCTGAAAAATGAAAAAAGCACTATTGCTGTTGTTGACCGCAATGTTGTGTGTCATGAGTGCCGTTGCCGATGATGAAGCAACCGAGCTCAACTGCGGGGTTGAGGTCAATAGCGATAAAATCACAAGTGGCAGTAAGGAGATTTTCAAAGAGCTGGAACAATCGATTACCGATTACATGAACACAACCAAGTGGACTAACGCCACCTTCAACACCAATGAGAAAATCGTCTGCAAACTCATGCTTGTTGTGAGTTCATACGACTTTTCCACCGGTGACCTGCAAGGAGAGTTGCAAATCCAGTCACAACGTCCTGTGTACAACAGCACCTATACCACTACCCTCATTAACTATAAAGACACTAAAGTCCATTTCCACTATGAGACCGGGCAACAACTTGTCTTTTCGGAAATGGATATGCAAGACAATCTGACAGCCATCCTCAACTTTTGGGCCTATATGATTATCGCTATGGATTTTGACTCGTTTGAATTAAAAGGAGGCGATCCCTATTATGAACTGGCCGCTCAGATTGTTCGCCAGGGCCAAAGCAGTGGTGAGACAGGTTGGAAACCCTTTGAGGACAATACCAACCGCAACGCTGTCCTGAGCGCTTTCACCGATAACCAGACAGCTCCTATCCGCCAAATCATGTATGACTACCACCGTATGGGTCTTGACCAAATGGTTGTGACCGTGGATAAGGGCCGCTCGGCTATCACCCACACGCTGGAAAACCTGTCCAAGATCTATGAAGTGGCACCGATGTCGGTTTGCCTGACCATGTTCAAAGACGCCAAGCTGGATGAGCTCATTAATGTCTACAGTAAGGCAAACACCTTGGAAAAGGAGTCGGTGTATGAAATGCTATATCAGGTTTTTCCTAGCGAGAACACCCGTCTTGAGGAAATCAAGAAAACAGAAAACTAAACGTCAAGATGTGTAATGATTAAACAGCTGCACATCGCTAATTACGCACTCATCGACAAGCTCGACATCGGGTTTGCCGATGGTTTGACTATCATCACCGGTGAGACCGGCGCCGGCAAATCCATTATCCTGGGTGCTCTGGCGCTCATCCTTGGAGAACGCGCCGATGTCAAGGCCATCCGTGACACAACGGCCAAAACGATTGTCGAGGCCACATTTGATATCACAGGTTATCGTCTGGAACGTTTTTTCAATGAAAACGACATTGACTGGGATGAGCACGAGTGTCTTGTGCGGCGCGAGCTCTCCCCTACTGGTCGTTCACGTGCCTTTATCAACGACAGTCCTGTAGGCCTTAACGTGCTGCGGGAATTGAGTACCCGTCTGCTCGATATCCATTCCCAGCACAGCAATATGCTCCTGTCAAGGGCTGCATTCCAATTATCCATTCTTGACAATATCGCACAGAATGGCGCTTTGCTGGAGCAGTACCACCAAGCCTATCAGGATTATTGCGAGTCCAAGAGCCGCCTGGAGCAAACCCAGCGCGACATGGAGCAACTGAGACGCAACGAGGACTACATCCGTTTCCAGCTCACCCAATTACAGGAAATGCAACTGCAGCCCGATGAGGACGTTGAGCTGGAGGCGCTGCAGAACAAACTGAGCAATATCGCCAGCCTCAAGGAGGCATTGTGGACCGTGGATAATGAGCTCAATGGCGAGGAGAACAGCATTCTGGAACGGCTCACCGCCATTGCCCAGCGTCTGGAGGAGGCCGAACGCAATCTGCAAGAAATAGAAGGCATTCCGGGCCGCGTCCGCAATGCGCTCATTGATTTGAAGGACATCTCCCAGACCGTAAGTTCCGTTGTGGACACCTTGAACGACGATCCTGCCGAGTTGGCTCGTGTCGATGACCGTCTCAACAGCATTTACGCCCTGGAACGCAAGCACAATGCCCAGGATGTGAACCAGCTTATTGATATCCAGCACGACTACGAGAAACAGTTGGGTGAAATAGAACATAACGACGACATTATCGAGGAACTCAAGGCGCAAGTGGCGAGAAACCGCGAAATGGCTATGGAACTGGCTGTCCAACTGTCGAAGCGGCGCCATGATGCGGCCCAGCGGTTTGGCAAAGAGCTGCTTGAACTGGCCTCACCGCTCGGGATGAAGAATATCGCCTTTGACGTTGCATTCAGCGAGACGGATTTGACGGCCAGCGGAACCGACAGCGTGGATTTCATGATGGCGTTCAACAAGAACCAGCGCCTGATGCCCGTCAAGGACACCGCGTCAGGAGGAGAGATCTCCCGTGTGATGCTCTGCATCAAGACCATTATCGCGCGCCACATGCAACTGCCCAGCATCATCTTTGATGAAGTTGATACCGGTGTGAGCGGAGACATTGCCAACATGATTGGTGAAATGATGGCGGATATTTCCCGTTCTATCCAAGTTATCGCTATCACCCATCTGCCACAGGTCGCCGCTAACGGAGACCACCATCTGCGGGTGTACAAGACCGATACCGACAAGGAAACGCTCACCCATGTCGAGACGCTTGACATGCAAGAGCACATCCTGGAAATTGCACGGATGTTAAGCGGAAAGGACTTGAACCCGGCTGCTATCGAGAATGCAAAATCACTGATTCATCACAACCATAAAACCAAATGATTGACAATACCCAATACATTTATGGCATTCATGCCGTGCTTGAAGCCCTTGATGCCGGCAAAGATCTGGACAAGATTCTGTTGAGCAAGACGCTCAACGACGAGACCGCCAAGGAGATTACCGAACGTGCCCGTGCATTGCGTGTACCCGTGCAACGAGTTCCCGTCCAGAAAATCGACCGCATTACCCGCCGCAACCATCAGGGTGTGCTGGCCACACTGGCGGCAGTCACCTATTACCGTGTCGAGGATGTTGTGCCGCAACTGTTTGACAACGGTGAGAACCCGTTTGTGGTCGTGCTTGACGGCGTGACCGACGTTCGCAATTTCGGAGCCGTGGCCCGTACGTGCGAATGTGCCGGTGTCAGTGCCATTGTCATTCCCGACCACGAGAGCGTCAGCGTCAATGCCGATGCCGTCAAGACTTCGGCCGGCGCCCTCAATTATCTGCCTGTTTGCCGCGAGCATAATCTGATAAAAGCCGTCAGACTGCTGCGCGACAGCGGTTTCAAGATTGTAGGCACCAGTGACAAGAGCCAAACGCCCTACACCCAAGGTGATTTCACCGGTCCCGTCGCCATCATTCTGGGTTCAGAGGACAAGGGCATTTCACCCGAAATGATGAAACTGTGCGACACCCAGGTTTATATTCCCGAGTTTGGCCATATCAATTCGCTCAATGTGTCGGTTGCCGGCGGCATTATCATTTATGAGGTCGTCAGACAACGGCTCAACGACAACCAGGAAGTGAATTAAAGCACTTTTTTGTTGTCATCGCCATCATATTTCACTAATTTTGCAAGTTCAAACAATGACATTATGATAAATCGCGTTTTAATCCGTACCAAAGTTGTACAAAACTTATATTCCTACATGCTTACCCGTCCTGACCGCACGCTTGCAACTGCGCTTAAGGACCTGGAGGCCTGTCTGGAGAAGACTTATGAGCTCTACCATTACCTGTTGCGGCTGCCCGTTGAACTGACCCATATTCAAGAGATGCGTCTGGACGAAGCCCGCAACAAGTACATGCCTACCGAGGAGGAGCTCAACCCCAACATGAAGTTTGTCAACAACAGGCTTGTCAAGGCTCTTGCCGAAAATGAGCAGTTGGAACAGTTTGCCCAAGAGCACAACGTGACGTGGAACGACGACCCCATCTTAGAGCGCCTGATGCTGGACAAGATCCTCAAGAGCGACCTATACAACGAGTACATGGCTGATGACGAGGATAACGTGACAGCCGACAGCCTGCTGTGGCAGCAACTCATGAAGCAGATTATCCTGCCTGACGAGAATATGGCCGATGCCGTCGAGCAGCGCTCACTGTTCTGGACAGAAGACGATATGGACCTGCTGGGACAATTTGTGTGCAAGACCTTCAAGCGCCTTGCCGAAGGGGCCGATGATGCCATCCTGCCGATGTTCAAGGATGAAGAGGACAGCGGTTTTGGCAAAGACCTGTTTGCCGCTGCCGTCACCCTGATGCCCGAGAGCAATGCCCTCATCGATGAGCTGTTGCAGGAAAGCCGTTGGGACAAAGACCGTATCGTGCTCATGGACCGCATCATCATGTGCACCGCCCTGGCCGAGTTGCGTACCTTTGACAAGATTCCCGCTGCCGTTACCCTCAACGAGTATATCGAGCTGGCCAAGAACTTCAGCACTGCCGCCAGCGGCAAGTTTGTCAACGGCATTCTCAACAATGCTGTCAAGCAGCTGCGCAAAGACGGCGTGATATTCAAGCAATAACCCGATAATTATTGAATTACTTTTTTAAATATTGAACATTATTATGCTCAACACGATTTTATTACAAGCCGCTGATGGCGCCCCCGCAGGTGGTGCAGGCTGGAGCAGCATGATCATGATCATTGCTCTGATCGCCATTTTCTATTTCTTCATGATTGCTCCGCAAAAGAAGAGAGAGAAAAAAATCAATGAATTCCGCAACAACCTCAAGAATGGTGACAAGGTGGTGACCATTGGCGGTATCTATGGCCGCATCCGCGAGGTCAAGGACAACGCCTTTATCCTTGAGATTGCCGACGGCGTGCGCATCAAGGTTGACAAGTCAGCCATCTCGATGCAGGACAACAGCGAAGTGCCCACCAAGTAAGCATCACTTGACCATTGCATGAAACTCTGGGACAAAATACAAGACAAGTTACAGCATTCGCCCCGAACGAGGTCGATATTGCTTTACCTGTTCTTTGTGGTCATTTCGGCCATGTTCTGGAGTTTCCTGACGTTTAACAGCGACGTCCAGCTCGACATGGAAGTTCCTGTCGAGCTGAGTTTGCCCAAGAACGTCCATCTGCTGTCAAAGGTGCCTGACACGCTCACCGTCACCGTGCGTGACCGCGGCTACCGCTTCTTCTCCTATCTGTTTCAGAAAACGCCCAAACTGCTGTTGCGTTTTACCGACTACAGCGACGGCAACAGCGTGTTCAAGATTGACCAGGGGCATCTGAAAAAAGCCCTTGCGCCCATCCTGAACAAGAACGCCACCATTGTGAGCGTCCTGCCCGAGGCCATCAATATCAAGTTTACAGACCTTCCCGGTAAGAAGGTGCCTGTCAAGACCGATATCATTGTGGAGCCCCGCGAGGATTATGTGCTCTACGGGGCGCTGATTCAGAGTCAGGATTCGGTGCTGGTGTTCAGTGACGCCAAAACATTGAGCGAAATCAACGAGGTCTATACCTATCATGTCGAGGAGCATGACCTGACCGACACTTTAAGGCGCCGCGTCACCATTGCCCCGATTAACGGTGCCGTTGTCGAGCCCCGTTCCATCGACATCATGGTTCCCATCGAGAAACTGAAGCAGCAGACCCGTTCGGTCAAGATTGTTGTCCGCAACGCTCCCCCCGGTGTCAAGATGCTCCTGTTCCCCAGCGATGTGGAGGTGACCTACCGTTCGCCCCTTAGCCGCATCAACAATGATGCGGGGATTACCGCAGTCGTGGACTATAATTCGGTGGCCAACGGTACGACGGGCAACAAGGTGAAGGTCCTTATTGGCGAAATGCCAGCCGCTTATCAAGACGTGGAGTTTTCTCACGACAGTGTGGAATACATCATCGAAAAGCACTAGCCAAATGAGACTCATCGCCATCACAGGTGGTATAGGCAGCGGCAAGAGCGTCGTGTCGAAGATCGTCAAGGTCATGGGCTATCAGGTCTATGATTGCGACCAACGGGCACGGGCATTGATGATTGAGAGTGAGGACGTGCGATGCCAGCTCATCGAGGCCTTCGGTAAAGAGACCTTTCTTGACGATGGCTCATTGAACCGTCAGCACCTTAGTGCCAAGGCCTTCGGCAACGCTGAAGCATTGGCACGGCTCAACGGCATTGTCCATCCTGCCACGGCAAGCGATATGCTCCAGTGGGCCAAGACGCAAGCCGGCCATGGTGCCAAGGTGGCGTTTATGGAAACCGCGTTGCTGCGCACGGCCGGGCTTGACAGGATGGTGGACGAGGTGTGGCACGTGACCGCTCCTGCCAGTGTGCGCATTCCCCGCGTCATGGCCCGCAGCGGCTTGTCGGCCCAGCAGGTGCAAGACCGCATGAAGTCGCAATCGATCGAGGAAGAGCCTGCACCCGGCGAACGCGTCATCATCAATGACGGCACCGCAGCCGTGCTGCCTCAGATTTCACAACTGCTATTCAACTGTAAACACAACAATAATTAAAAAATCAACATTATTCATTCATTAAATTATGCTGAAGAAAATTTTATCCATTTCGGGACGTCCCGGACTTTACCAACTCGTCTCCTATGGCAAGAACATGTTACTAGTCGAAGGACTTTCCGATAAACACCGTTTCCCCGTACATTCACGCGAGCGCGTGATTTCGCTGGGTGACATCTCCATTTTCACCATGGGAGAGGACGTGTCCTTGAGCCTGGTGCTGGAGAACATCGGCAAGAAGTTCAACAACGAGGTCCTCAATGCCAAAGAATACACCACCCCCGAGCAGCTGCACGAGTTCATGGGCGCTGTGCTGGAGAACTGGGATGCCGAGCGCGTTCACAACAGCGACATCAAGAAGATTATTTCTTGGTATAATATCCTGGTTGGCGCAGGCATCACCGAGTTTACCGCCAAGCAAGAAGAGCCTGCCGAGGAAGCTGCCGAAGAAGAGAAGAAAGACGAATAAATGCACGTTAACGGCAAAACGATACTTTACCTGGCAGCGGCGATACTCTTGTCGCTGCCAGTAGTATCGTGCCGCAGCACCAAGTCAAACACACATACCTACCGCCCCTATCATGAGCGCCGCAACCGCGGAGGCTCGTCCCGTGACGATGGCGGGACCACTGTCACCGAACAGAAAAAGCCCATTCCCCAGACGGGGCACGGACTGGTGAGTGATGAATGGGCACGTCTCGACATCAAGCTGGGACGGCACGACAACAAGAAACTGTACAAAGAACTGAAGCGGTGGCTGGGAACACCCTACGCCTATGCCGAGCACACCTGCGGTGAGGGCACCGATTGCTCGGGCATGGTCATGGAGGTCTTTTTGGAGGTCTATGGCATCAAGGTGCACCGCAACTCGGCGAAGATGCTGGAGGAGAATTGCCGCATTATCGATTTGGATGACTTGAAGGAGGGTGACCTGGTCTTCTTTTGCACCAACGGCGATGAGCGGGTGTCCCATGTGGGCATCTACCTCAAGGACAACAAGTTTGTGCATGCTTCCTCGTCACGAGGAGTCGCTGTCGATGACCTGCGCCAGAACTACTATGCCACACACTTTCACGCCGCAGCCCGCGTGACCACCCGTCCCAAATAGAACCTCTTTTCAAACAACTTCTTTTTATCAAACAACTTATACAACCATGAACAACATAAACAACTTTTTTATTATTGTTTCGGTTGTATGACAAATGGCATCTGTCCTGTTTTCCCTCTTTATCCTTTTCTCCTTTTTTCCTGCATACGGCTAATTGCAGGTGGGTTAGACAAGTAGAGACGCAAAATTTTGCGTCTCCCATCGGTGGGCGAATGCACAATGCCTGCCCTAGAGACGCAAAATATTGCGTCTCTACTGGTTAGTTCGTTGAGAATTATGTCTAGATTTTCAGGTGTCGCCACAGGGGGCGTGGCAGGCGGCGCCACAGGGCCGTCACAATGGCATATTTCCAGTCGATGACCATGACGTGACGATGGTTTTCAACGGCCTTGACGATTTGTCGGGCCACTTTGTCGGGCTTGAGCATCATGGGATAACGGAAGTCCCCGCTCAGCAGGTCGGTATCGACAAAGCCCGGTCGGATGTCAGTAAAACGGATTTTCAGGCCACGGGCGTTGGCTTGCTGCTCCAAGGCCTGGAGATAGACGTTCTGCATCGCCTTGGTTGCCGAGTAGGACGGTGCCGGGCCGAGCCCCTTGGTTCCTGCAATAGAGGTAATGGCGGCGATATGTCCCTGCCCTTGCTCGGCAAAATAGCGGTAGGCCTCCCCTATCATGCGGGTGAAGCCCATGCCGTTGGTGTTTACTGTGTTCAGTTCGATTTCGGGCGTGAGGGTGCGGTTCTGCTTGCCTACTCCCGATGCATAGAAAAACAGATCCATGCCTCCCAAGCGCTGGATGAGTTCCCGCAAGCGAGCCGAGGCGTCATCGGCTGTGACGTCGATAACCGCCGTTTCCACCCTATCGGGGGCCTCTTGCCGGATGGCCTGCAAGCGGTCCTCACGGCGGGCCGCCACGCCAATGCGGTATCCTTTGGCCATAAACAATCGCGCCACCTGTTGGCCTATTCCAGACGAGGCACCGATAATAATGATTTTTTTCATAACTAGGAATTGTTCAAGATATCAAGCTGCTGGCTGACGCTTTCCTCATGAATTGCCTGAATGATGCGTTGTGTAAAGTCCTCGTCAAGGCCCAGCCTGTTGCCCTCATCGATGCGGGCTCTCATCACATCCTGGTAGCGGGCGGGCTGCACGACACGCAGGCTGTTCGCCTTCTTGAAACGTCCTATTTCACGCGATATGCTCATGCGGCGGGCCAGCACTGCCAGCAACTCGTGGTCGCAATCGTCAATCTGCTGGCGCAACAGGGCCAACTCGTCCTCAATGGGGACTCCTGAACGGACCACCAGTTTGTCAAGAAGCGATTTCAGCGCATCGGGCGTTATCTGCTGGGCACTATCGCTCAGAGCCTCGTCGGGGCAGCAATGGCTCTCAATCATCAAGCCGTCAAAGCCGGCATCCATGGCCAGCTGTGAAAGCGGCTCGACAAATTCCCGCTTGCCACCGATGTGTGAAGGGTCGCACAGCAGGGTCATGCCGGGGGCCAGGCGCCGCAGTTCAAAGGGGATGTGCCATTGCGGGTCGTTGCGGTAGATGTGGGCTCCAGCCGAACTGAAACCACGGTGCACTGCGCCAAATCGGGTGATGCCCGCATTATAGAAGCGCTGCAGGGCACCCAGCCACAAGTCAAGGTCGGGATTGACGGGATTCTTGACCAGGACCGTCACTTGTCCGTGGCCTTGCAGCTCGTCGGCAATGTTTTGTATGGCAAAGGGATTGGCCGTTGTGCGGGCTCCTATCCACAGGATGTCGATTTCCGCATCCAGGGCAGCGCGCACATGTTCAACGGTAGCCACTTCGGTAGCCACCTTCATGCCCGTTTCCCGCTTGACAGCCTGCAGCCATGACAAGCCCTGGTCGCCCACGCCTTCAAATCCACCGGGCATGGTGCGCGGTTTCCAGATTCCGGCGCGATAGACCTTCACGCCAATGGCGCTCAAGGCACGTGCTGTATCCAGTGTCTGCTGCTCGCTCTCGGCACTGCAGGGTCCAGCGATGACAATAGGCAATCGGCTTTCCTGGCCGGGGAAATTGATGGGTTGGATTTCGTTAAGTGTGGAGCCGGTCATCAGCAGGCTTTAAAGCTCATGTCAAGCGACTTGATGGAATGGGTGAGCGCACCCACCGAGATATAGTCCACACCGCACTCGCCATAGGCGCGCAGGGTGTCGATGGTGATGCCGCCGCTGGACTCGGTCTCTACCCTGCCGTTGATGATTTCCACGGCCTTGCGGGTGTTCTCGACGCTGAAGTTGTCGAGCATCACACGGTCCACACCGCCATGGTCGAGCACCTGCTGCAGCTCGTCGAAGTTGCGCACCTCGATCTCGATCTTCAGGTCCTTGCCGTTCTCCTTGCACCAGCGGTGGGCATTCTCGATGGCGGGCACGATGCCGCCGGCAAAGTCCACGTGGTTGTCCTTAAGCAGGATCATGTCGAACAGGCCGATGCGGTGGTTGCAGCCGCCGCCAATCTTCACGGCATCCTTCTCGAGCAGGCGCATGCCAGGCGTGGTCTTGCGGGTGTCGAGCACACGGGTCTTGAGGCCTTCCAGGCACTTGGCATAGCGGGCTGTGGTCGTTGCCACGCCGCTCATGCGCTGCATGATATTGAGCATCAGGCGCTCGGTCTGCAGCAGGGAGCGCACCTTGCCTGACACCACAAAGGCGATGTCACCAGGCTTGACGTGGGCACCGTCCTCGATCATGACCTCCATCTTCAACTCGGGGTCAAATTTCTCAAACACGCGGCGTGCGATTTCCACACCGGCCAGTATGCCCTCTTCCTTGATAATCAGGCGTTGGCGTCCCATCTCGTCGTCGGAGATGCAGCACAGGGTCGTAGCGTCACCGTCACCAATGTCCTCGGCAAAAGCCAGGTCAATCAACTCATCAATCAGTTCTTCTCTTGTTTTCATATTTCTCTTTTTTCTCCGTTATTTCCGCCTACAAAGATAGCGCAAGACGAGCACAATACCAAATTTATTTGGGCAACCTATCTGGCCCGAAAACAAATTTGAGGGAAAGTGACAGAATTTGCGGCGGATTTGCTAATTTTGTGGCAATAAACAACTAACACGAAGACGATAATGAAGATTACACTCGCCGTCATCGGCAAGACCGAGGTGGGATTTGTGCGACAGGGTATCGAGGAATATGTGAAACGCCTGCAGCACTATGTCACGTTCAATATCCAATATGTGGGCGATGTGAAGGGCACCCGCAACATGAGCGAGGCCCAGCAGAAGGCCGCCGAGGGACGCGCCCTGCTTGCCACACTCGAGGCCAGCGACCACGTTGTCCTGCTCGACGAGCACGGCAGCGAGCGCACCTCGATGGACTTCAGCCAGTGGCTGCAGCGGCGCATGGCCAGCGGGGTCAAGCGGCTGGTGTTTGTCGTGGGTGGGCCTTACGGCTTTTCTCCCGAGGTCTATGACCGTGCCAACGAGAAGATATCGCTGAGCAAGATGACCTTCCCGCACGAGCTGGTGCGGCTGGTGTTTGTCGAGCAGCTTTACCGCGGTTTCACCATCCTGCGGCATGAGCCGTATCATCATGAGTGAAGCGCTGTAGCGCTGGTGCGCTACAGCGGGGTCTAGGGTCTAGAGTTTAGAGTTTAGGGCTTAGAGGTTAGGGCTTAGAGGTTAGGGCTTAGAGTTTAGGGCTTAGGGGTTAGGGTATTTTGGGATTAGAAATTCATTTATTATGAGATGAGGAGGTTTTTGTTTCTTATACTTATCATTGTGATGGGGCTGGAGTTGAGCGGCAAGTCCTATTATAACACGGTGGGGAACGGTTTTGGCGGGCTCTATCCTTACCCTGGCATGAGGATGCAGGGGCGCTACAAGGCCATCGACGGGGATTACCTTGTCGAGGAGAACGCTTCGATGGCTACAGCGCTGACCATCGACACGATGCGCGTCACCAGCACGGCCTACCGTTACCAACTGCGCCTGGCCAACCAGCACAACAAGCAGGGCAAGACCATGTCGGTCAAGAACCCGATGACAGGCGGCAAAACCACCATTACCAGCACCCAGTGGGGTCTGGTGTTCAACTTTGACGAGAACGGGGACTACTGCGCTGTGGTGCTGAGCTGCGACAACAGTGCACCCTATGACGACATCACCGACCGCCGCATGATGCAGGTGACCGTTATCCAAGAGCGCGGCGGTGAGATAAAAGAACTGGCTGAGACGCGGCTTGACAAAGGCGTATCGCTCGAAGACGACATGAACACCCTGTGTGTGGATGTGGATGAGCAGCATGTGACGGTTTCCATAGGCAAGAATGAGCTGCAGCAAGTGCTTGAGGTTCCCGTCAAGCGGACCGCAGGCATGGTGAAGGTGGGATATCTGGTAGGGCCTGGAGCCAGCGTTGCCGTCGAGCGTGCCGTCCTAACCATCGAGAACGAGAAACAGGTGGCCGCCGCCACCCCATGGACACCCGCGGCGCTAGACGAGTACTTTGCCCAGAGCACCGACCCCATCGAGGGCTATTGGCGCTATCTGGACCGTGACATGCAGGACGACTGGCTGCGGCTGGGAGGCCGCTACACGCTGGCAGTGGTGCACAGCGACGATGGCTATGACCTCATCTATATTGACGGTGCCCAGGTCAAGAAAACGATGTGGGCCCCCGGCATGCTCAAGGGCCACATGACCCCCACCCTGTTCACCGGCAACTATGACCTGAGCTGGATTGACGCCACAATGGAGCCTATCGACAAGGACACCTATGCCACCATCGAGAACGGCGTCATCCTAACCCTCTATTTCCCAACCTATAAGAGTCAGGTGCGCTTTGCCAAAACAATAAATCCTGATGATTGAAATCCGCTTTTATTTGGCCATATTAAAACAAATGACTAATTTTGCGCCCAAAATTTTTAACTATACTATTTAATAGACAAAAAATGAAGAAGATTGTTTTGATTTTTGCTGCCATGCTGGCCATGGCACAGATGAATGCAGCTACCAACAATGCTGCCGTTAGCAATGAAGCCAACAACGCCGAGGTTGCCACCGCAACCCAGGCCGGTGATGATGAGTCAACCTATGTGCACCCCTTCAAGATGAATGACGACGAGAGCACCAAGCACTGGACCATTGAGACCAACGGTTTATACTTTGGTATGGGTGTAAAGCACAACTGGGATGCTATCAACAACAGCTTTGAAATGGGTTTGCTTAATATTGTCGCTGTGAACTACAATAGCCTGCACGGCCAGAACCTGAGTCTGGGTCTTGGTATCCACCACCGCTCTTACAGCATCAAGCGCCCCAATATGCTCGTGCGCGACGATAACCATGTGGTTGCACTTGACGTGTATCCCTCTGAAAACATCAACGAAATCAAGGACCGCACCTCTAACCTGAACATGTGGACCTGGCAGGTCCCCCTCATGTTCCGTCAGAAGATTGTCAAGAAACTCGAGATTGGCGTTGCCGGCATCCTGAACTGGAACTACTATGCCCGCGTCGATAACCACTTCGAGATGAACAAGATTGACTATGACACCCACTTCAAGGGTCTCAAGCAGAATAAGGTCAACTTCGATTTCATGGCTACGCTCACCTATGGTGGCACCGGTATCTACTGCCGCTACACCCCCGCCAAGTTCTTCAAGGACGGCTTTGGCCCCGAAGTGAAGAACACCTGGACCCTGGGTCTCACCCTGGGCCTGTAATGGACCGAGAAACGTAGAAGATTGAATATAAAGGAGAGCCCTGCAAAAAACAGGGTTCTCCTTTTTTATCCTTTTATCCGCTGTTCACTCATGCCCAGCCTCACCCTAAGACGCTGAGTATTTGATTTGAAGACAAGAAAGACAAGAAGGACAATTATTTTTTATTTCATTGATAATCAATATCTTTGTCTTTCTTATCCTTCTTATCTTCTCATGATAGCGGCTTTGTCTCGTGGACTAGGTGTCCTCGTTGTTTTTGTGTTTTTGTTTGCGGGTGTAGGTCTTTTTGGAGCGGTAGACACGGTTGGTCGCGTGGAAGCCGGGGCCGAGCACTTCCTGCTGACCCTCGCGGTTGCCACGACGCATAGCCTTGATGACATCATCAAGGCGCGATTTCTGTTTCTTCTTTTTCATGATACCGATAGAAAAGCAAATATCGTGCCAAGCGTACTAGCCATAGGCTCGCAATACATAGACTGCCTGCAATAAAAAACAGGGCGGATGCCGTGGTGGCGCCCGCCCTGCTGTGGGATGTCGGGACGTGTTTCAACGCCCCCGCCCTAAAGGGCACCCCCTCTAATCTTAGAGGGGAAAAATAGGATTTACCCTTCGAGTTCCTTCTTGATGCGCTCGGTGAGCATGGGAACGATCTTGTGGAGGTCGCCCACGATGCCCAGGTCAGCAACGCTGAAGATGGGAGCAAACTTGTCCTTGTTGATGGCGATGATGTAATCGCTCTCCTCCATACCGGCGAGGTGCTGTATGGCACCGCTGATACCGCAAGCCATGTAGAGGTTGGGACGAACGGTCTTACCGGTCTGACCCACCTGAACCTCGTGAGGCATCACGCCGTTGTCGACCATAGCACGTGACGAAGCCACCTGTCCGCCGAGGACGTCGGCGAGGGCCTGCAGCTTGTCGAAGCCTTCCTTGTCATGCACGCCGCGGCCACCGCTGACGAGGATCTTGGCCTCGGCGATGTCGGCAACCTGCTTGTCGGCCTTGATGGTCTTAACGAGTTTTACCTTGAACTTGCTGGCGTCGAACTTGGGAGCGAACTCGGTCACGATGCCCTCGCGGCCGGGCTGGCGCTGGATCTTCTGCATCACACCGGGACGGACGGTCGACATCTGCGGACGGTTGTTCGGGCAGATGATGGTAGCCATCAGGTTGCCGCCAAAGGCGGGACGGGTCATGCGGAATTCGGGTTCACCATCCTTATCGGGCTCGATGTCGAGCTTGGTGCAGTCGGCGGTCAGACCGGTCTTGAGGCGCGAAGCAATGCGCGGAGCCAGGTCACGGCCGATGGTGGTAGCGCCATAGAGCACGATGCTGGGCTTGCGGTCAATGATGATTTGACCTACAGCCTGGGAATACTGTTCGCTGAGGAAGTCTTTCAACTCGGGAGCGTCAACCACGATGACCTCGTCGGCACCAAACTCGATAAGCATCTGAGCCTGGTCCTTGATGCCCTCACCCAGCAACATGGCAACCACCTTCTCTCCGAGGGCGTCGGCCAGGTCGCGGGCCTTACCTAAAAGTTCGAGTGCAACGGACTGGATGACACCTTCGCGCTGCTCAGCAAAAACGAATACGTTCTTATAATCTTTCTTGTCCATAATGCAATTCTCAGTCTTTAGTTTTCAGTTTTTAGTTTTTAGCATCATTTGTATCGCCTGGAATATCGACGATGGTAACTATACTTAAAACCCACAACTTAAAACTAAAAACTCATTTAGATAATGTGTTTAACTTTCAGTTGATTAACAATCAGCTCTACAGCCTCCTCGGGGGTTACCTCGTGAACCTCGCCCGGAGCCTTCATGGCCTTGGGGAAGGACTTGAACACCTTGGTGGGCGAGCCGGCAAGACCCAGCTTGCCTTCCTCGACGTCGATCTTGTCTGCACTCCAGACCTCGACTTCCTTGTTATAGGCCTCCATGATGCCGCTCACGCTCATGTAGCGGGCATCGAATGCCGAAGCAAGCACGGTCAGCAGGCATTTGCCCTCAACCTCAAGAACCTGTACGCCATCCTCGTTCTCCTTGTCCACCTGCAGGTTGCCGTTCTCAAGCAACTTGGCATCGGCAACGTAGGTGATCTGCGGCAGGTCGAGGTGCTCGGCGAGCTCGGGACCCACCTGAGCGGTGTCACCGTCGATAGCCTGGCGGCCAGCGATGATGAGGTCATAGTCCAGCACACGGCACAGGCCCGACAGGGCATAGGAAGTGGCCAGCGTGTCGGCACCGGCAAACTTGCGGTCACTCAGCAGGATGGCACGGTCGGCACCCATAGCGAGGGCCTCGCGCAGCATGACGTCGGCTTGGGGCGGTCCCATCGAGATGACGGTGACATGGGCACCAAACTGGTCTTTGAGCCTCAAAGCCAGCTCAAGGCCACCCTTGTCGTCGGGGTTCATGATGCTGGGAACGCCTTCACGAATCAAAGTACCCTTCACGGGGTCAATCTTGACAACAGTGGTATCGGGAACTTGTTTTACACAAACTATAATATTCATA
>CACYAW010000039.1 GCA_902772455.1 uncultured Bacteroidales bacterium | reverse complement strand
TTATGTCGGCATCATCGGCAATAAGGTGTTATCCAAGTTCAATCTGATTATTGACATTCCGCACAGTGTTCTCTACCTCAAGCGTTTCAAGGCAGACCAGCCCGTTAAGCCCACCTATGACTTCGATTTCAGAAACCGTACCGACATCGGCAAGGGCTGGATTGTTTCATCGCTCACGCGCAATGGAGACGCTGCCCAAGCAGGGCTGCAATTAAACGACCGCATCATCACTGTCAACAGCAGGCCCGTGGAGGATTTCACCTGGGAGGAAGAATACCGCATCGATGAACTGCCTCAAATCACACTCGACGTAATCGGTGCCAACGGCGAGACCAAACAAATCACGCTATCACACGCAGTCAGGTGGTAATCGGTTTTCAGCGAGTTTGCCATTTGAGGCATGTAGAGGCGCAGAATTTTGCGCCTCAAGGGCAGCATTTGGATAATTCCAAACGGTTGAAGACGCAAAATTTTGTGTCTCTACTCATTGAATAAATTGAGTATCAGCAATTTGCTGTCATTTCACTCACATTAAATAGCGCGAGTTTCATTTTTTGCGACTGACCTGTGGCAGACTCCAAATAAATACCCCTGGGTCCAATGGTGGTCCCAGGGGTTGTTGTAGATGTATATATCGTCGTGGGGATTACGCCCCACGGAGCCAAAGGCTCGTTGAAATATCTCTAAACTTCTTTAATTGCTAGGTCTGCAAGTTTAAAATCAAGCGAATCTCTAAACCCTAAACTCTAAACTTCTTAAATTGCCAGCAGCTGGCAATTTAAGAATTACGTATCGATGGTGGCGTAGGTGGCGTTCTCCTCGATGAACTTGCGGCGGGGATAGGCGGCGCCTCAACAGTGGCAAACAAAAAAAATGATTTTTTGTTTGCCACTGTGTTCGGCTTGCACTATCTTTGTAGGTTGACAAGAGCTGAATCAAAAACCGAGAGGTGTTACCAAGTGCCTCTGCAATATTTAACCACTATGATAGAGAACGAGAACATACCCATTCCAGTGGAGTATCAGGACATCTGCCCGATTCCTGACAAGCACTTCCAAACCGCAATGACCATCCTGGTTCAAGAGCCCGGTTTCCAAAAGATTGTGGCCATGGCTTTGCCCAACTACAAGTACTCTGAGTTCAAACATGTGCTGCTGGGCATCAACTCCAAGCACGAGTTCCAGGTCAAGGTGATGAAGCCCTTTATCGAGGGACTGATGGCCAAGACAGGCACCACACTCACCACCAGCGGCAATGAGAACCTGGACAAGGAGGTTCCCTACACCTTTGTCACCAACCACCGCGATATCGTGCTCGACTCGGCCCAGCTGAGCTACCTGCTGATTAAAGGCGGCCGCGATGCGTGCGAGATCGCCATTGGCAACAACCTGCTCATCTATGACTGGATCACCAAACTGGTGCGCATGAACAAGAGCTTTATCGTGAAGCGCAACCTGGGCCGCATCCAGACGCTGACCGCTGCCGTACAGCTGTCGGGTTACATGCATTTTGCCGTACAGCAAAAGCATGCCTCGCTGTGGATTGCCCAGCGCGAGGGACGCTGCAAGGACAGCAACGACCGCACCCAGGAGAGCCTGATCAAGATGCTCGCCTATGGCAACCGCGACAAGTCCTTTATCGAGAGCCTCAAGGAGCTCAACATCGCACCCATCTCCCTCAGCTATGAGTATGATCCTAACGACTACTTGAAGGCTAAGGAATTCCTGTGCAAGAGCAAGAATCCCAACTGGCGCAAGTCTCCCGAGGATGACCTCATCAGCATGAAGACGGGCATCATCGGCCACAAGGGAGAGGTGCACTATGCCTTCACCCCTTGCATCAACGAGGAGCTGGACAAGATACCCGAGGGTCTGGACAAATTCCTGGAGGTGGACCGTGTGTGCGCTATCATCGACCACGCCATCCATCAGAACTACAAGATCTTCAAGACCAACTACATCGCGCACGACATCCTGTTCGACGACAAGCAATTTGCCGATAAATACACTCAGGATGAGCGCGAGGCATTTGAACAGTACTTATCGAGCCAAATCGACAAGACCGAGGGTATGAAACTGAGCGAGGCCGACCGCTTCTACATGTACAACAAGATGTTGCAGATGTACAGCAACCCGCTCACCAACTACCTCGAAGCCACAAAATAGGCTTTAGGCATTAGGTTTTAGGCTTTAGCGGTATCCACTCCCCAAGCCTAAGACCTTACACCTAAAACCTAAAGCCTAACACCTAAAGTCTCATGAAGATTCACTGGCTTGGACTCATCATCATGGCGGTGCTCTGCATCGCCATGGACGTTTATATCTGCCGCCGCTTGAGCCGCAACGGCTACCGCATGGCCACATGGTTCAACGCCTTGCTGGCAGTATTGGCTGCCGTGCTGGTCATCGCCATCGGCGTGATGCCCATGTCGAGCGCGGCGATGTCCAACGGCACTTTCGTCACCTGCCAATATATGCTCTACACTTTCTTTGCCCTGTTGGCTCCTAAAGCGCTGGGCATGATGGTCTATGGCATCGGACGGTGGATGAAACGGCGATGGGCGGCCCTGTGTGCCTTCATCGTGGCAGCACTGGTGTTCGGCGTGATGTGGTGGGGCGCCATCATCACCCCAAGCACGCTCGAGGTCAAGGAAGTGGAACTGGAATTTGCCAACCTGCCCGACGCCTTTGACGGCTACCGCATCGCCCAGTGGAGCGATGCCCACCTGGGCACATACAACGGACGCACCGCCATCGTCGAGAAACAGATCAAGGCCATCAATGCCCTGAATGCCGATATGATCTGCTTCACGGGCGACCTGGTGAGCCGCGAGACCAACGAGGCTCTACCCTATCGTGACCTGTTGGCCAGTCTGCATGCGCCCGACGGTGTATTCTCAGTGTTAGGCAACCACGACTATGACGACTATGTGACCTGGGACGATGAGAAAGCCAAACTCGCCGACCGCAAAGCGCTGTGCGACCTGCAGACCGCCGCTGGCTGGCGGTTACTCAACAACAACCACGCCGTCATCAAGCGCGGTGATGACCAGATTGTCATCATCGGTACCGAGAACTATGGCGACCACATCGGCGACAAGCGGGGGAACATCACCAGCGCCTATAGCGGAGCCCGTGACGGCAACTTCAAGATAGAGTTGCAGCACAACCCCTACGCATGGCGCGCCAACACACTCACCAACAGCAATGTTGACCTGATGCTGGCGGGCCACACCCACGCCTGGCAATTCATGATCAAGCTGGGCAACTGGCGATGGTCACCGGCATCTTTCCGCTATCCCGAGTGGGGCGGTGCCTACAACCAGGGTGACCGCTGGCTCTATGTCAATATCGGCACGGGCATGGTGGGACCGCCCATGCGCATCGGCGCCACCCCCGAAATCACCCTCATCACCCTCAAGAAAAAATAGTTTCTAGTTTTTTTAGTTATTGGTGTGTGGCAAGTTTAGTAATAATTGTGTAATTCGTAGTTAAGATATGGCAACTCAACTCTCGACGCTCATCTCCCAAGAGCTCAACATACCCATCAACCAGGTGGCAGGCACCGTCAACCTGCTTGACGACGGCGCAACCATCCCCTTCATCAGCCGCTACCGCAAGGAACAGACCGGCGACCTTGACGAACTCTCCATCCAGTCCATCGACCAGCGGCTGCGCTATTACCGCGAACTCGAGAAACGCCGTGCCACCATCCTCAAGACCATCGAGGCACAGGAAAAACTCACGCCCGAGCTGGCCGACCGCATCAACAACTGCTGGGATGCCAACACGCTCGAGGATATCTATCTGCCCTACAAGCCCAAGCGCAAGACCCGCGCCGAAGCAGCCCGTCAATTGGGCCTCGAGCCGCTAGCCAAAATCATCATGGCACAACGCGGCGGCAACATCGAGGAGCGGGCACGCCAGTTTGTTGACGGCGACAAGGTGCCCGATACCGATACCGCCATCGCTGGGGCACAAGATATCATCGCCGAGTGGGTGAGCGAGAACGAGGCAGTGCGCAATGCCGTCCGTCGCGGCTTCAAGTATGACGCACGCCTTGTATCCCATTTCGTCAAGGGCAAGGAGATTGAAGGCCGCAACTACGAGAACTACTATGAGTACTCGATGCCGCTCAAGCGCGTCTCGTCACACCAGTTGCTCGCCATTCGCCGCGGCGAGAAAGAGGGTTACCTTAAAGTGGGTATCGAGATTAACGATGACCGCACGCTCGACAACATTGCCCGCATCGTGGTGAAGGGCAACGGCGAGGCCTCACAGCTGGTCGAGGAGGCCGCCGAGGACAGCTTCAAGCGTCTGGTCAAGCCGTCGATTGAAACAGAATTTGCCTCGGCCGCCAAGGAGAAAGCCGACGACGAAGCCATCGAGACGTTTGCACAGAACGTGCGCCAACTGCTATTCGCCCCTCCGTTGGGACGCAAACGCGTCCTGGCCGTTGACCCGGGATTCCGCACCGGCTGCAAGGTGGTGTGCCTTGACGAACAGGGCAACCTCTTGCACAACGATGTCATCTACCCCACACCACCACACAACGATATTGCCGGGGCCACGAAAAAAATACAGACACTCACCGAGGCCTATAAAATCGATGCCATCGCATTAGGCAACGGCACGGCAAGCCGCGAAACCGAGCGGTTCCTGAAGAAAATACGCTACCGCCGCTCCATCGACGTGTTCGTCGTGAGCGAGAACGGCGCTTCGATCTACAGCGCCAGCAAAATCGCGCGCGACGAATTCCCCGACAAGGACGTGACCGTGCGCGGAGCCGTTTCCATCGGACGCCGGCTGCTCGACCCGCTGGCCGAACTGGTGAAGATCGACCCCAAGTCCATCGGTGTGGGACAGTATCAGCACGATGTGGACCAGACCAGGCTCAAAGAGGCGCTTGACTTCACTGTACAAAGCTGCGTGAACAGCGTGGGCGTGAACGTCAATACGGCTTCCAAAGAACTGCTCACCTATATCGCCGGCCTGGGACCCACACTCGCCCAAAACATCGTCGATTACAGGGCCGCCAACGGCCATTTCACCTCCCGCCAGCAACTGCTCAAGGTGCCCAAACTGGGACCGAAGACGTTTGAACAGGCCGCCGGCTTCCTGCGTGTGCCCGAGAGCGACAATCCGCTGGACAACAGTGCCGTCCACCCCGAGCGCTACGCCCTGGTGCAGCGCATGGCCAAGGACTGCGGTTGCAGTATCGCTGACCTGATCAAGGACAAGGCTCAACGTGACAAGATAGACCCGCAGCGCTACATCTCCAACGAGGTGGGCGAACCCACCCTGCGCGACATCATGAGCGAGTTGGAGAAACCGGGCCGCGACCCGCGCTCGACGGTGCAGGTATGGGAATTTGACGAGAACGTCAACGATATCAAAGACCTGCGCGAGGGCATGGAACTGAACGGCATAGTGACCAACGTGACGCAATTTGGCGCGTTTGTTGACCTAGGCATCCACAAGGACGGCCTCGTGCACGTCTCCCAGATGCCCCAACGCGGCCTGCCCCCCGCCCGCCAGGTCCACGTCCACCAGCACGTCCGCGTCGTTGTCTCCAGCATCGACCACGACCGCGGCCGCATCGCCCTCTCGATGCGCGGCATCGACCAACCGAAGTAAATTCCAACTACGAATTTCACGAATTATATAAAAATGCTGAGTTTTCAATTGGATTGACCGGATATGCAAAAGACTATAGCTATAAATCAATTGGTTTAGCTGCTGGATATGGTAAGATGATAAACAATTCATCTATTGTTGGTTTCGGCATAAAACCTAATTATATTTTTTCCAATGGTGATTTCGATGGTTTTTTCATGCCGATTTATACTGAATACAGATATCAGCCAATCAATGAAGCTGGCGTAAGAGGCTTCGGTAATGCTCGCATTGGTTATAGTCCAGTTTCAAAAAAAAGGAATGTACGCGCACATAGGTGGAGGTATTATCATCTACCAAAAATGGGAACTAAGTTTTGGGGCAAGCTATCAATTTACAAGATTCACTGAAACTTTTTATAATAATGAATCTCAAAAATTTGACTACAATTTAGTTTTTGCCACGTTATCTGTCGGTTACCATTTTTGACATTTTCTATTAATCACTCTTACAAAAATGGTCATTTCTTTGGAAATTTGGGTATTTGTGTCTAATTTTGCATTGAAAATGCGGAGTTGTACTCCCGATTTTATGATAAAATGCGGAGTTGTACTCCCGATTTTCAAGTTTTTTGAGAATTATGATACGCCGATTTTCCAAGATTGAAGATGTCCATTATGGGAGCGTGTTCTTGTTCGGAGCACGCCAGACGGGGAAGACGACTCTGTTGTTGTCTCTATTTCCTGATAGCCGTTTCTATGACATGCTAGAAAACGACACTTATGAGCGGTTAAGACGTAACCCGTCGTTGTTACGGCAAGAATTGCAGGACTGTGAACCAGGAGAAATCGTGATAATCGATGAAATACAGCTGATTCCGGAATTACTTAATGAAGTGCATTGGCTCATCACCCGCAAGGATATCCATTTTATCCTGAGCGGGTCAAGCGCTCGCAAGCTGAAACGCAAAGGTGTGAATACGCTTGGCGGACGCGCTGTGAGAAACGTACTCTATCCTCTGGTCAGTTCTGAGGTACCTGAATTTGATATAGTTAAAGCGGTAAATCGTGGCATGATACCGACCCATTATCTGGCACCAGATGACCGACAACTGCAAAAACGATTGCAAGCCTATATCTCAGTATATTTGAAGGAAGAAATCGCTGCCGAGGCTTTAGTTCGCCGATTACCGTCATTCACGCGTTTTATGGAGGTTGCGGCACTCACCAACGGCGAAATGGTGAACTACAGGAACGTAGCTCAGGATTGCGGTGTAGATGCCAAGACGGTAAAGGAATATTTCAATATTTTGGAACAGACGCTCGTCGGATACATTGTACCGGCATTCAGCCGTACCATCAAACGAAGAATCAATCAAGCTCCGCGTTTTTATTACTTTGACGTGGCTCTGCCTAATTATCTGCTGCACCGCAATAATATGCTACCTGGCAGCGAGGATTTCGGCCATGCATTTGAACATTTGCTCATGCAGGAAATAATTGCCTATTTAGGGTATCACGATATCGAGAACGCTCTATCCTATTGGCATACATACACAGGATATGAAGTCGATGCCGTATTGGGTGACGCCCAGGTAGCTATTGAGTTCAAATCAAGTCAAGAAGTGCAGTCAAAGCATCTGCGAGGGCTCAAAGCGTTTAAGGAAGAACATCCAGATGCCCGTTTGATTATTGTCTCACTGGACATACAACCTCGCACTTTCCACGATGTGGAGGTAATGCCTGCCATCCATTTCCTCAAAATGCTGTGGCAAGGTAAAATTTATAATGGATGATATTCAATCAGATAAATGAACTTAAGACAACTATAGGATATGGAAAAGAAAGAAAAACAGGAATTGAGTACAGCAATGAAGGTGTGCCGCGTGATTGGTGTCGTGCTGGTGCTGGCAGCGATTGCTTACGTGATTTGGCCAAGCGATTTTGACAACAAGGGACTTGTGGGCTATGTGGACGATTTCATGGTATTCATGGCAGCATTCACGTTTGCTCACGGCAGTTTCCAGCGTCCCGAGCGGCGTTACATCCGTCGCCAGCTCTACATGCTCTCGTCACTGTTTGCCTTGCTCGCACTGTGCTGGATCATCCTGCTCGCCTTCATGAAGTGAATTGTCGGTCCAAAATTACTGGCACATATTCCGTCACTTGTCATCGTAGTGTCCTTCGACAGAAATGACCAACACCGTAACCACGTCATCATAGATATCGTAGATGATGCGGTCTTGTCCTGACAGACGACGGGAGTAGATAATCCCGTTTCCTCCCTTTAACGGCTCAGGATGACCTGTTCCCGTCTTGGGATGCGCCTCGAGTTCGGGAAGAAGCTTATACAACTTCTTAAATGAAGTGGGATTTGATTTCTTCCACTTCTTAATAACCTTTTGGGCTTCGATAGAGAACTGAATGCGATAACTCATAGTTCATCCATCCACTGCTGAGCAGCAGCAGCATTCTCAAATTCCAAGGTACTGCCTTCACGGTACTCTTGACGGGCCTTGTCGATTTTCTCGGCAAGTTGAGGAGTTATGTCAAGTTCGCCATCCTCCACAACCACAATGGTGTAGATTTTACTGCCACGACGCACCAAAACCCTCTCTCCCTGATCAACACGGTCAAGAGATGCTGCCAAATTACTCCTAAAATCCCTAATTGTTAACGTTGTCATATCTATCTTTTTTTGCAAAGATAGTATGACTTCATCAATTATCCAAGAAATCGTGTACAAAAATGTGTACACATTAAAAAAAGGATTTGCAAAGGCAGGAATAGAGTGACTAATAATGATTAGAGAGGTAACGGCGGAGGGGGCGGTCGTAGAAGCGCCAGCAGAGCCAAGCCAGCAGGATGCAGGCCCAAGGCAGCGCCATGGCTACGGGCCACATGTCGTTCATCTTGGCAATAGGCACAAGGTCGCCGTCAAAGCCGATGTGGGCATAAAACAGATACATCAAGGGGTAATGGACGGCATAAAGCGGATAACTCAATTCGCCCAAGAAATGGCTCACACGATGCGTTGCCCTGCCTATTGACAACTGCGAAGCGCCCAACCACACCAGACACGGGAAGACGAGGATTACACACAACGCATCATACAGGCCGTTTTGCCAAGGCGCCATCTCGCCAAAAGTGAGCGGCAAGCATCCCACCATGAAAATGATGATGGCGCAGGTCCAAAAGACGCCTCGCACCCCTTTCATGGGCTTGAACACCCGTGCCATGAGCATTCCCATGGTGTATGGGAAGAGCATGCGCACCAGTCCAGTCCACAAGCCTCCGTCAGCCATCGACCAGCCCACGCCCAAATATCCGTCATGAACAGCTATTCCAGTGAGAAAGACACCCGAGGCAGTTGCTAGCGCTGCCAGCCAGCGTGTGGGCAGGCGCCGAAGCAGCAAGGCGTAAAGGATATTCCCGATATACTCAAAGAAAAGCGACCACGAGGGCCCGTTCAACGGGAACAACTCGCCATTGCCGCGCACATCGGCAGCGGCTCCTGGCCATAACGGCAGCATCAGCATACCCATCAGCATGGCCACCATCACCCACCCTGCCGAGACGTGTGAGCCGTCCCAGCGCACACTTCCTTGAAGGAAAAAGCACACAGCACCCACAATGGCCCCAATGATGACCATGGGATGCAGGCGGATGAGACGCCGCTTGAAGAAATGCCCTACAGTGAGTCCCTCATTCCAGCGACTGTCATAGGCATAGCCGATGACAAAGCCCGACAGGACAAAGAAGAAATCCACAGCCAGATAGCCGTGAGGAACAGGTGTCCAGTCAAAGCACTCAAACACATGATACACAATAACAAGCAGGGCTGCGACACCGCGCAGCCCGTCTAGTATATCATAATGAGGTTTGGCCTGGAACTGTCGCATGTGAGCGGTCACACGGGAACGACAAGCATCGGCGTGTCGGTCTGGAACAGCACACGGTGGGCGATGCTGGGATTGAACAGGCGGGAGAAGATACTGGATTTCTTGTTGGGCACAGCTATGAGCTGGATGCCCTCTTCCTTGGCATATTGGCCAAAGCTATCCACAAACGTCTTAGTAGCAATGCGCTTGGTCTTGAACGTGCACTCGGGATAGTGTTCACGACAATACTGCACCAATTGCTGTAAGGACTGATCGATAAGGCGGCGGTCCTTTTTATCAACAACAGGGATGATGGTGACTTCGACTCCGCGCATGTTAAACATGCGGGCAAAACGGTCAAGAGAAATCATATCCTGCTGAATGAGGTTGGAGAAAAAGGCCACGCGGGTGATATCGGCAAGGCCGATGTCAGGCATACCGATAGGAACCGTGAATATGGGGAACTTGCAGGCATCCATCACCTCGCCGGCAACACTGCCAATCAGGTTTTGACGGCGGCGGTTGGTGCCGCTGGTACCCATCACGATGAGCGAAACGTCATACTTTTGGGCATAGTGCAGGATCTGTTCCTCGGGGATGCCCTCCTTGACTTTGGTCTCGATTTTCACCTTGGGCAACTGGCCCGCGGCAATCATCTCAAACAGCACTTGGACAAACTCATCCATCTGCTGGCGTGCCGTCCTCTTGATGGCTTTCACATCATCCTCGGGGCTATCATAGCGGTCGCTGCCAAAGGGCAAAGACATCGTGTGGCGCTCGTTGGTATAGCAGTGCAGCAACAGCACTTTGCCACGTGTGCGGCGGGCATATTCCATACCCAACCTGACCGACTTGATCGAATATTTGCCGAAGTCCACAGGCAACAGCACGCAACTCTTGTTGCTCGTGGTCACCTCGGGCGATTCGATAATCTGTAATGCCTGCGGCAGGTCTCGCTCACGAATGCGCACCCTGACGCCACTGGACACCACCTTCTCGTCGAGGTTGACATTGTGCAACACCACCTCGATACCCTCTTCTTCTAGGGTATTTTTCAACTCCACTGCCCGTTCAAACGTGTGGATGGCGACGGTGATGAGCCTGTTCGGGTCGTTGTTGTTTTTGTTATCCATAGGAAATTGCGGAGAAAAAATCAGGCATTCTTCTCAAGTATCTCGAGTGCCATGTCAAGAATCTTGGGGTCGTCAAGCACGACCAGTCCGCCATCGGGGCCAGGTTCCAGATGGAAACCCATGTTGGTCCCGAACTCATAATTTGACCCGCCAAAGTAGTTTCTCACCGACTGAACCGGCAGGTTGAGTTTGTCGGCGATATCATGTATGGAGCCTTCGGGCAGACGGTTCTTGATCCGTCTCAACTCATTGAAAGTGATAGTTCTTGACATAAGCCTAATATTGAGTGTTAAAATGCGGTATTTCGGTAATTTCCACAAAGATAGGACATTTTGTCCTAATCACAAAATAAAACTAAAGAAAAAAGTCTTTTCTTACACCTATGCTCGTCTTGTGCTGTCTTTGAAACACCAGATTAAATGATATCATCATCTCTATCCACATGAAAAAGGTTGGCCAAAGCCAACCTTTTGTTTATCATAATCCCTTTAAGCAAGGACGCAAGTTCTACATGATTTGAATGAGGGAAGCGGTAAGGAGGCCGATGATGGTGGCAACCAGAGCAGACGATAGAATAATGCCATCGGTGCGGCTATAGTGGCCACTGGACACCTGCCAGCGACGCTGAATCCAACTCATAAGGAGCCAAACGAGCCAACCCGCAAGCATTCCCACCACGAGGCCACCAATGATGTCACCAGGATAATGAACCCCCAGATACATGCGGCTATAACACTGCACTAATGCCCAGCAGAACATCGTTATCGTAGCCAGACGTTGACGCATGACCAGAGATACCAGCATGGCCACAGCGCTAAAATTGGCGGCATGGCTCGATACGAAACCGTACAGACCGCCTCGGTAGCCATTAATGACATGGACCATCGACTGCAGCGACGGGTCATGGGTGGGACGCAGGCGCTCCACCAGATGCTTAATCAGGCCCGATGACACCTGGTCGGCCACAACAATGGTGAGGACGAGCATTGCCAGCACCAGCAAAGCGTGGCGGCGGTTTTGATGCAGCAAAATCCACACGATGGCCAACACCAGCAACAGCGATGACCATTTGGCAGACACCAGCCACCAGAACGAATCCTGGAACAGGTCATGCAAGCCGTTCACCGCCAGCAAAGCATCAGCATCTATGTCATTTAAGTATTCTATCATTAGTTTCTGGTTTCTAGTCCTTAGTTGACAGCCCTAAGCCCTAAGCTCTAAGCCCTAAGCTCTAAACTCTAGACCCTAAACTCTAGACCCTAGACCCTAGACCTCCATTGCGCATTGGCGCAATGGCTAAATCACTTCCACATCTTGAGCCTTCAGCCATGCCTTGTGACCTCCTGCGGTGGCAACCTGGAACCACTTGCCGTTGGCCTTGTCGGCAATGGAATCGACGATCTCGACACGAGTGCCCTGCTGCAACTGGAAAGCCTCTTCCTGCTTGCCACGGGCCTCGCGGGGAGCGGTGCTCAAGGTGACGCTCTCGGGCATGACAATGGCGCCGTTGCCGCTGGTTGCCTTGTGATAGACATGGAAGGCCGCCAAATTGGCAAGGATGCTCGCCACCACCATCACGGCTCCCCCAAAGAAGCCAATCTTGCGCATCAGCACGTTGTCCATGAACAGATACACCGCCACACCTGCCAAAAACAGCAGGAAGGTGATGATGGCCAGTATCGCCCAAGTGTTGCTAGACAGACGGCTCACCGTCTGATCCACCCAGTTGCTGAACCACGAGTCACCGGCATCGTCGGGCAACTGCATCTTGCCACGCACAAACTCCAAGTTGAAACGGGCATCACTGTTCGACGGATCCAGCAGCAGCGCACGCTCATAATACAGCACGGCATGCACATTGTCCTTGAGGCGGTAATAGGTGTCGCCGATGTTGCAATACAACGCTGACGAGACGCCCGACGCCTTAGCCTCGTGTAAATAGAGTTTCAAGGCCTCGTTATACAATTCCTGCTTATAGGCCTGGTTAGCCTTCTCAATATTGGCGTTGGCAGCGACGATAGGCAAAGCCAACACGGCTAATAATATGGTGATGATGACTTGTTTCATGACTGCACGGTAGTTGTTTTCTGGCGTTTAACACTCTCCAATCGGTCGATGAGGCCAGCAGCCTCGTCAAGCACGGCATTCATGTCACCCGATGCCAATTCGGGGGCATATTGGGCAAACTCACATTTGTCGATAAGCTCCATTGATGCCTGGCGCAGCTGCTCATCGATGCCATACTGCTCTAACTCGGCATTGATGTTGTCCTTACTCAACTCGCTCACGGGGATAGACAGCTTATCACTCATGTACCCCCACAACGCATTCAGCATCTCGGCATAGAAGCCACTGCGGTCGCCACGCGTGGCAAAGCCACGGGCGGCCTTAAGGCGGCGCTGAGCCACCTTGCTGGCACGTTTGGAGCGCATGCGGCGCACATCGGCACGCTCCTTGAGCTGCTTGCGGTAATACAGCAGCAAAGCCACCAGCGCCAGCAGCGGCAACAGGAACCACAACCAGTAGGCCCATGAATCCACAATATAGCCATGGGATTTTTTCAGCCCCAGGTCACCGTTCTTGATGGGACGGATGTCCATATTCTTCATGCGGTAGTGATTGCTGGGCTGACCCTCGCCCTTAGCGACACTGAGGTGCCGTGCAGGAATGTTGATGGTCTCGTATTTACCCGCATCAGGGTCAAAATACGTGAATTCGCCCGCAGGGATATCAAACTCGCCAGCATACTGCGGAATGAACGTGTAGTCTATCACTACCCTGCCGCTCATGTTGCCGGCGGCATCGTTCACCTGGATGTCGGTCTTCGGGTCATACACATCAAACTGGTCGGGGAACTTCACCTCAGGGGCCTTGATGTACTTGATATTGCCCGTGCCGCTGATGATATAGCGGTAAGAAGCGGCGCTATAGGTCTTGAAACCAGTCGCGGGTTTCAGGTCGGTAGTGACGTTAAAGCGACCCACGGCACCCGTGAACGAGGCAGGCTTGGGCTCCGGCAGCGGCAGGATGTTAACCGTCGCCTTATTGCTGGTCACCTTCAGGTCTTTCTCGACAGGCTGCGAGATGGTGCCAAAGATACTCCTAAACGTGTCGAACTGCACCACACTCACGTCATAATTGCCCGACGAGATGGTGAGTTTTCCGCTTTGCTGCGGATAAAGGATGCACTGCTTGAGGATTGCCGTCATGTAGCGCTCTCCGTTCAACGTCTCAACCTTGTTGAGGCTGGGCTGCACGGGAATCTCCTCGATAAGGAAACCGTCAAACGACGGCTGTATCGTGGGGACGAACTGCGAGATCTGGTACTTGGTGTACAGCTTGATGGTGCACACCACAGCCTGCTGCTCATACACGCGGGGCTTGGACATCTCGATGCGCACAAACAGGTCCTTGCCGCTCACGGCCTTGTCGGCGCTTTGCGTCATAGGGTCGCTGTAAGGCGTGGGCGCGCCAGGGGTCGTGTGTTGCTGCGGCTGGGTATTGGCATGACTGCCCGAGGGCAACACCTCGATGGTCAAGGCTTTGGTCGTCATGCGCTTGCCATCGCACACCACCGATGCGGGGCCGATATGGCACTTGCCGCTCTGGGTCGCCTTGTAAATCATGGTGTACTCTTCGCTGGACGTGTGGCTCGACTTGCCGTTTACCCACGATGAGCTGTAGCTGTGCGACACGCTGGGGCCATAGATGAGTTTGGCTCCGGTCACCTCGGGAGGGGTGAAATTGCTGCCCTCTCCGTTATTGAGCACAAACGTGACGTTGAACTTATTGCCCTCGATGACCTGACGCGGCGCCTCGACGGTAAATGAAGCCGCCTGGGCCGCTATCGCTGTCAAGAGCAGAACTGCTATGTAAATGATGCGTTTCATTGATTATCTCAGTTTCCAGACCAAAACCTAAAACCAAAACCTAATGCCTAAAGCCTAAAACCTAAAACCTCACCACTTCTTATTGGTGCGTTGGCGCTCATGACGCTGTTGCTGTGCCTGCTGGGCATTGATGCGCTGCTGCGTGGCACGTTCACGGTCCTGCATGGCCTTGAGCACCTGTTCGGCATTCTGCTGGCTCATGCCGCCTTGTTTTTGTTGCTGTTGTTGCTGATTCTGATTCTGGTTTTGTTGATCTTGATTCTGCTTATCCTTATTCTTGTCTTGGTTATCCTTGTTCTGATCTTTATTCTGGTCCTTGTTCTGATCTTGATTGTCCTTGTTCTGGTCTTGGTTCTTATCCTTATTCTTGTCTTGGTTCTTGTCCTTGTTTTTATCCTGTTGCTGCTTCTTGAGTTGGGCAAGGCGCAGGTTTTGGCGCGCCTGGTCATCATTGGGATTGCAACGCAGGGCATGCTTGTAGAACTCTACCGCCTGGTCATACTGCTGTCGGCCATAAGCGATATTGCCCAGGTCATAGCTGGCCTTGCCGCGCAACTGCTTGTCCTGAGCGCCCTTGGCAAGGTTGGTGAGCATGCCTTCGGCCTGTTTCATCGGATTCTTGTCGTCATTCTCTTGGCTGGTGACACTACCCTGCCGCATCAAGGCCGTTGCCAGGTTGAATTGGGCCTTTTCGCTTGAAGGGTTAGCCTGCAGGGCCTTACGGTATTCGACTTCGGCCTCGGCATAGCGTTTTTTCTCATACAACTTGTTGCCGTTGCGCAAACACACCCTTTCCTGCTTGGTCATTTTGGGTGCCTTGTTCTGTGACAGGGCAGGTGTGGCTACACCCAGCGTCAAAACAGCTGCCAGCGCCAGGGTGACAAAGCGATTATTTATTGTGTTGTTGAGTCTCATTTTTTACAGTATTCTCTTTCTTGTCCTTGGTAAAGAAATTATACTTTTTAAGCCACGGGTTCTTGCGTTCGAGCAACAACAGCAGGCCCAACAGCAGTAACAAGGCGATTGTCGCAAACACGGGGAACTGCTCGTCATGCTGTGTATAGGTCACAGTGGCCAGGTCACTCTTGGCGAGTTTGTCCAGTGTCTCTTGCAAGGTCGAGACAGCATCGGCGGCTGTGCCCGAGATATAGACGCCCTTGCCGGCATCGGCAATCTCTTGGGCCATCTTCTCGTTAAGATAGGTGGTCACGGGGTTGCCGCTGTCGTCGGTAAGGAAACCTCCATCGATGGGGATGGGGGCTCCTGTGGTGGAACCGACTCCGATGACATCGACCTGCACGCCCATCTTGGCCGCATTTTTAGCGGCACCTACGGCATCGTCCTCAAAGTTTTCACCATCGGTAATGATAATGATGGCCTTTTGCGACTTCTTACTTTGGGAAAAGCCGTTCAGCGCCAGATTGATGGCGGCTCCGATGGCCGTGCCCTGGGTGGGTGCCATGTTAGTGCTGATGCCGTTCAGGAACAGCTTGGCCGAGGCGGCATCGCTGGTCATGGGCATCTGCATGTAGGCATTGCCGGCAAACACGATCAGCCCCACCTTGTTGTTGTCCAGACGGTCGATAAGTTTCTGCAAGATCATCTTGGAACGTTGCAGGCGGCTCACGTCCTGCGGATTGTCGGTGCTGGAGGCGTTCATCGAGTTGGACACGTCAACAGCGACCATCACTTCGATGCCGTGCACATTGGTGGTCGTCTTGCTGGAACCGGCACGCGGACGGGCGAGTACCACGATAACCATCGTGAGCAGCAGCAATTCAAGGGTAAGCCTGATCCATGGCTTATAACGCGAGACTTCGGGCATCAGCGGCTCGATGGACTCACGCTTGCCAAAACGCTCCAGACGCTTGCGGCGGTCGCGGCGGTTCCACATGAACAGCAGCACCAGCACAGGCAGCAGGAGCAGCAGGTAGAAATATTGTGGATGAGCAAAATTGATCATGATCAGTTTCTAGTTTCTAGTCCCTAGTTTCTAGTTATCGGTTCATCAAAAAATCCAATTCATGGGATATGCCTCAACAAGGTGTAGTCCAGCAGCAGGCTCAGCAGCAACAGGCCCAGCAACAGCAAGGCCCAGGGCTCGTAGTGGTCCTCGGTGTGGGTGAAGCGCTGGACATCCATGTGGGTCTTCTCCAATTGGTCAATCTCCTTGAAGATGTTACTCAACACATTGCCCGAGGTTGCACGGAAGTACTTACCGCCAGTGGTGGCGGCAATGTTCTTGAGGGTTGCCTCGTCGATGACTACGGGCATGCGCTGGTACTGGATATTGCCGGCATAGTCGATGGCAACAGGATACTCGGCGGTGCCGTTACTGCCCACGCCGATGGTGTAAATCTTGATGCCATACTTGCGGGCGATGTCGGCAGCGGTGTTAGGTGCCACAACGCCGGTATTGTTGGAGCCGTCGGTAAGCAGGATGATGCTCTTGCTCTTGGCCTTGCCGTTGCGGATGCGGTTGATGGCCGTCGCAATACCGTCGCCAATGGCCGTGCCGTCCTCAAGGGCGAACATCTCGGTCTGGCCGATGGCGTTGACCAGCGTGGCGTTGTCCATGGTCATGGGCACCTGAGTGAAACTCTCGCCGGCAAACAGCACCAGGCCGATGTTATCGTGGTCGCGGCCACTCACAAACTGGATGGCCACCTTCTTGGCACTCTCAAATCGGTTGGGATTGAAGTCACGGGCCAGCATACTGGTCGAGACGTCGAGGGCAATGACGATATCGGTTCCCTCCACATCGCTCGAGGACCAGCTGTCCTTGGTCTGCGGACGGCACAGAATCACGATGAGACATGCCAGCGCTCCCAACTTGAGGGCAAACGAGAAGTGCTTGAGCCACACTTTCCAACTGGTTCCCATGCCGTCAAACGCACGCGTTGACGACACATTCATCTCGGGTTCGTTCCTGTCCTGGCTATAGATGTACCATGCGATGAGCGGTATCATCAGCACGGGCAGCAGCCACAGCCAGCCAGGATGAGCAAGGTTCATCATTTCTTCACCTCCTCCTTTTTATCGGGTTGTTCAACGGGACGCGTGGCCTCGACAAAGTTCACGGCGCGCTGGTAGGCCACCTCGTTGTCGTCAGCCAGCGGACGGGCGTTGGCAAACTTGACGATGTCGGCCACCTCAAGGATCATCTCCAACTGCTCGTTCACGGCACGGGTCTCGTCGTTCTTCTTGAGCGTGTCGATAATCTGTGAGGATGTCATCTCCACGGCATTGATGTGGAAACGGCGGTCGATGTACACGCGCAGGATATCGGTCAAGCCAGTGAAATATTCCTTCTCCTGCCCCCGTTGCCACAGTTGGGCGGCCTTGAGGTTCTGCAGGTTAATCATCGCTTCCTCATAGGGCGGCAGGCGCTTCTTGATGGGTTTCAACGGATTGATACCCTTCTTGTAATACTTGCGGTAAGCCCAGATGCCTGCGCCGATGAGCAACAGCGCCAGCAGCCATGCCCACCAGTAATCGGGCAGCCAGTCAAACAGCCTGAAGGGCACCTCCTCGACGGGTTTGATGTCATTAATGTCCTTCATCTGGCTTACATTAACGGGCAGCACCTTAAGGGTGAGCTGGTTACAAAATGCCGTATCGCCATTGATCACATAGGGGATGGGCTTGATGATCCACATTCCCGAATCAAAGCTCTGAATTATCAGGTCCCGGTTGATCTGGATGCGGTTGTTTCCCAAATCTGTCGTGTCGGCAGCGGGCCGCTCGGCAATCTCGATCATGGCGCTGAGCGTGTCCAGCTGTTCATTGGGGAAAAAGCCACGCGCTTCCTTGTCCTGGGTAATCTCCAGATGCAGGGTCGTGGTCTTGCCCATGAGCAGGGTAGCGCTGTCGAGCTTGGCCTTGAAGGTGACGTTACCGCCCCATGCCGCTGGCACGGCGGCCAGGAGCACCACGGCGGTCATCACGATATGTCTCATTATCTGTGACATTATAATTCTCAGTTTTAAGTCTCTAAACTTTAAACTCTAAACTCTAGACCTCAAGTCGCACCTCGCGACTTGAAAAGCCCCATCAGGGCGGTTACATAGTCCTCGTCGGTCGCCACGCTGGCCATATCCACGTTGCAGCGCTGCAGCGTGCCGTTAACAGCCTGTTGCTGGTTATACCACCAGCGGCTGTAGGCGTCACGCACCCGCTTGCTGCCGGTATTGACCCAACGCATGGTGCCGCGTTCGGCATCACGCATACGTATCAGACCCACGTCAGGCAACTGGGCCTCGCGCTTGTCATAGACCTGCACGGCGATGACGTCATGCTTGTGGTTGGCGATGGACAGGGATTTGCTGTAGTCATGCTCATCGATGAAATCGCTCACCAGGAAGGTGGTGCAACGTTTCTTCAAAGCGCCAGTCATGTATTCCAGCACCATGTTGATGTCGGTACCCGTTCCCGTGGGCTGGAAATCGAGCAGCTCGCGGATGACCAGCAGGATGTGCTTGCGGCCCTTCTTGGGCGGGATGAATTTCTCCACCTTGTCGCTGAAGAAGATGACGCCCACCTTGTCATTGTTCTGAATGGCCGAGAATGCGATGGTGGCACCGATTTCGGCCATCATCTCGCGCTTGGCGACACCCACGGCACCAAAGTCCTTGCTGCCGCTCACGTCAACGAGCAGCATCACGGTGAGCTCGCGCTCCTCCTCATAGACCTTCACATAGGGGCGGTTGTAGCGGGCCGTGACGTTCCAGTCGATGTCGCGCACGTCGTCACCATACTGGTACTCGCGCACCTCGCTGAAG
>CACYAW010000038.1 GCA_902772455.1 uncultured Bacteroidales bacterium | reverse complement strand
CCGACACCCGCATCCCTGGACGGACACCTTCGACCTCGATTACTCCTATTACGCCCCGACTCCCAACAGCAACTCGGGCGTGCTCTCGGTCACCTGGAAGCGCACCGACAGCGGCAAGACCTGCTCTCTGCGCATCAACAACGCCGCCTACGGCCAGGGCGTAGAGCGCGACACCTTCTATCCCGTCGACCAGAAGAAGAAATACACCTTCTCCTTCCTTGCCGACAAGATCCCCAACGTCCGCTCCGTCTTCCACATCGATGGCAAACGCTACCTCTGCGAGAAAATAACCGCCACCTTCACCGAAGACGGCATGTCCCACCTCCTAAAAGGCCAGTTCTACAAAATTACAAGCAATTAAGGTATTCATTGTTAAGCTGTTATTCATTCTTTCTCCCCAAAGCGAAAGCCGAGGGGAGATTTTTTTCTCATCTCGTAATATGTTTCACGGATTGTTTCACTAAGCGTTCCACTACCAGCACCAATGGCAGCACCGATGCAGGTACCGATGGCGGCACCGATGGCGGCACCGATGGCGGCACCGCCCGAGGAACCAATGCAGGCACCACAAAAGGCATCGTAAAAGGCACCACCCGAGGCATCACAAAAGAAACCGTCAATGGCATCACAACTGACACCATTGGCGGTTCCAAGAAAGTATACTTTTGAGGTTATCTCTTGCCGTAGATAACCCAATCTAGAACCTTGCGGTTCGCCACGTCAACTTTGCGCTGATCAAACTCAATGTAGATATCGGTCACAGTGTTACTACTATGTCCCAACGCTTGGGCGATAGTCTCTTTGGGGATATCAAGGCTGGCAGCTATTGTTGCCCATGTGTGACGTGCCCAGTATGTTGAAATCTTCGGGAAGAGTGGCTGATGAACTTTCTTGCCTCCACGTCCCACGCGCTTCACGGGGCCAATCTTCTTCAACGAGTTGTTCATCCTATGAGTGTAGTTGCGGTGATCTTCATAACGATCGAGGATATTTAGCAACCAATCCTTGCCGCGATAGCGATTGATGATTTCAAGTGCCTCAGGCTCAACCTTAACGGAGTACAAGCGCCCCGTTTTGGCACGATAATAGTTGACACGGCCATCCTCAATCTCTTTGAGCCTACACAAATCCACGATGTTGATACCCAGTAGCATGAATATCAAGATGAACATGTCTCTGTATTGCTCAGCATATTCTTCAGTAGGGAAGTTCATCAAAGTGCGCAGCTCATCCACCTTCAAGTTTCGCTTGGGCGTAGCCACTGGACGAATCTTGAACCGGCGGAACGGGTAGAACGTGGTAACACCATCATCTATCGCCTCATTGAAGACAGAACGAATGTTACGAAGATGAATATTTCGGGAATTCTTTGACTTCGCTGTCTTTGCCATGAAGTTATCGAAGTCTGTGAGCCACTCCTTTGTGATGTCTTCAAAACGGAGTCGGTTCAAACGCTGTTCACCGATAAAGTCTCTCATGCGCCTATACGTGCACATGTAAAGCCCACGGGTACTAGGTTTCTTACTTTCAGCAAAAGCAAGGAAACGGGTTATGAACAAGTCTCTACTCTGCTTTCTCTGCTCCTTCTTCTCAACCTTGTCAGGATTGAGCCTTCGCTCAATCTCGTCCCTTATTTCATTAGCAGTCATTCCCTGCACACGCCCGTCCTCAGTGAGGAACAGGATTATACGGTTGACATGATGCTGAACCCTTGAAATATAGAGATTCAGCCTCTGCTCATCTGGATGGTTGATAACTCGCGAATGATCAGCATCCCACTGTTCGGGGAGCAGTTTCGCATCAAGAGATACATACGATCTAGTATTGCAGTTGGTAATTACAACTTTCAATACCGAGGAAGAACCTGGCTTTGTTCTTCGCGTGTCGAGAAAAAATTTTGTCGTTGCCATAATAAAAACTGGCGGCTACTCTCTCCACATCCATCTGTCCGTTTCATCTTGCCTGGATCTGTGTACGTACACAGGTATGTACACAGATTTTTAACAGCAAATCAAGATTTTTGACGATTTTTGTGCAAATTTTGCCTTTTTTTTTATGGCATTTGCCTTGAAAATAGGGCTGAAAATCTAAAGATTTATGTAATTAACCTCTTGATTTTCAGCTCCCTATGATTTTGAGCGGTAAACGGGACTCGAACCCGCGGCCCTCAGCTTGGGAAGCTGATGCTCTACCAACTGAGCTACTACCGCAACTTGTTTAGTATGTTTCACTTGCCATGCTGGAGGCAAGTGTCAGTTTCACGCGTCAGTATCGTTGATGACAGCGGTGACGCTGTCGCCGTCGGCTGTGGTGATATAGCGCACGGTGAGGGTGTCGTTGATGGCCCAGGAGGCGCGGTTTTCACCTTCGAGATCGGGATATGAGAACTCGATGGTGTCGTCGCTCACCTTGAGATAGACACTGTTCATGGCACCGTCTACTGCCACGCCTGTAATCTCCTGCACTTCTACCTGCTCGACGGTGTCGGCAAGCTGCACGGGCTGTGTTTCTTTGTCGGCCTGCCCTGTACATGACATCGTCAGGATGGCGGCAAATGCGCTTAATGCCAAAATTGACTTCTTCATAGTTCTATATCTTGTGGTTTAGTAAATAGTCTGTTACAGTGCAGCAAAATTACTTAATTTTGTCGATAGCACAAAATTATGCCTTATTTTTTGTGAATCGGCCAGTCGTTGTCGCCTTTCTAGAAATTGTAGTTGTCGCTGTCGAGGCTGTCCATCTCCTCAAAATCAGAGATCTCGTCTTCATCATATTCCTCATCGCCATAGAATTCGCTCTTGTCGATGGCGTCGATGTTATTGGCATCGGGAATTTTGGGAATGGTGATGAACTCGGTGATATCCACGTTCTCGGCAGGCGGTGTACCCACTTTTCTTTCACACAGGGGGTCGTGCAGCGACTTTCCAGGAACGACCTCTTTGAGCTTCACCTTGAAGAAACGCTCGGTCATGTAATCAAACACGAACTTCATGCGCTGTCCTTCGTCCTCAAGGAGTTCATCAAGCTGCGTGTCATCCATAATCCAGATATCCTCGTCGGTATCGCTCCCCATATCCATGCAAGTGACTTCTTTTTCCTTGTTCCACTCGTCATCACAGATGTAGAAGGAGTCCATTTGCTCTTTGTCGTAACCGGCAGACTCGAGAATGACGTTGCGCAACTGCATGAATGTAGCAGTTGAGTCGATGGCAATCTGCAACTTGAAGTTATCGGCTTCGTCAGATACTATGACAAATCTGTAGATCATATTGAATCGCGTTCTTTATTGGTTTTGATGTTGCGAAATTACTAATACATTTTTATCAAACAAGTGTTTTTAGGATTTTTTTTCGAGATAAGGCAGAAAAATAGCTATACGACATGCCCTAAAGCATGAAACCACGCCTGTTGAGGCATGGTTTCACATTATTTATTAAGATAAGTAATAATCCTCGTTTAGGGAACGAGTCCGTAAGAGCGGAATACCTTCTGGATTTTCTCCAGAGCATAGGATACCTGCTCATGGGTGTGAGTGGCCATGAGGCTGAAGCGGATGAGGGTGTCGTTGGGGGCCACGGCAGGCGAAACCACCGGGTTGACAAAGATGCCCTCGTTCAAGAGGTCGCGGGTGATCGCGAAAGTCTTGTTGTTGTCCCTGATGAAGAGCGGGATGATAGGAGTCTCGGTATGGCCGATTTCGCATCCCATGTCACGGAATCCCTGCAAGGCCTCGTGGGTGATTTTCCAGAGGTGTTCCTGGCGCTCGGGCTCAGCAATCATGATGTCGATAGCCTTCATCGCTGCAGCGGTCGAAGCGGGCGTGATGCTTGCGGTGAAGATGTAGCTGCGTGAATGGTGGCGCAGGTAGTTGGTGATGGTCTTGCTGGTAGCGATGAAACCACCCAGCGAAGCGATCGACTTGGAGAAGGTTCCCATGATCAGGTCCACCTCGTCCTTGAGTCCAAAGTGGTCACACACACCGCGGCCGCCCTCGCCGAAGACGCCAATGCCGTGGGCCTCGTCCACCATGATGCTGGCATTATACTTGTGAGCCAAATCAACGATGTCGGGGAGCTTGCACACGTCGCCCTCCATCGAGAAGACGCCATCGGTGACGATGAGTTTCACACGGTCGGGCTCACACTTCTTGAGCTGAGCCTCAAGCGAAGCCATATCGTTGTGCTTGTACTTCAGGGAGTTGGAGAACGAGAGACGTCGTCCCTCGATGATGGATGCGTGATCCTGCTCGTCCCAGAGGATGTAGTCATCCCTGCCAGTGAGTGTGGAAATGACGCCCAGATTAACACCAAACCCCGTACTGTAGATCATCGCATCTTCCTTGCCCTCATATTCGGCAAGCTTGCGCTCGAGCTGCTTGTGCAGGTCAAGCGTACCGTTGAGAAAGGGTGAACCAGCACATCCGGTACCATATTTCTCGGTAGCCTCGATAGCGGCTTGCTTGATGCGCTCGTCGTTAACCAGGCCTGAATAGCAGTTGGATCCGAACATGAGCACCTTTTTGCCATTCATGATGACCTCGGTATCCTGTTCGCTGGAGATAGCACGAAAATAAGGATAGATGCCGGCAGCTTTAGCTTTCTGCGGCTCATCGTAACGTGCTAACTTATTCTCTAATAAGTTCATAAACAAATGTATAATTTCTTAGTTCGACGCCAGTAATCCATGTCACTGGACGACCTTACATTATAATTGGCTGCAAATATATAAAAATAATCTTTAACGAAATGTTAAAAAGGCAACAAGAATTGATATTTTGGCTAAATGATAGGCTTCAAAACACTTCATTATTATCACATCGCGCCCTATTAATAATTTTTAAAAAAATAAAAAAACCTGATAGCCACGAGGTGACGAAAAGCCCTCAATCCCGATCAACGTCATCCATCTCAAGTTCGGCATTGTGAATGAGGTCATAATCAGAAAACTCAATACCGTCAAAGTCGCCATCTTCAAACATGAGATAGTCTTGCCTGAAACAACTCGTTGCCGTCATGAGGAAGCCTATAACGACGGCAATCAACACAAGAATCTTGAAAAACCTTTTCATGAACACTTGAATTACTTAATTACACTGCAAAAATAACGAAAAAAACGAAAGTGGGACTCATTTATTAAGAAAAAACTGTAATTTAGCGGTTCAAATTATCAAAACGCATTATGGCAATGGATCTATTTGAACAACGAATCAAGGAATTGCGTGAAATCATCAATCGTCACAACCACAACTATTATGTGCTGAACGCCCCATCGATCAGCGATCAGGAATTTGACGCGTTGTTGCGGGAACTGCAGGACCTGGAACGAGACTACCCCCAGTACCAGGACCCGCTGTCCCCCACGCAACGTGTGGGGAGCGACATAACCAAAGGCTTCACCCAGGTGCGCCACGAACGCCCGATGATGTCCTTGTCCAACAGCTACAGCATTGAGGAGGTACAGGATTTCCTGCGTCGAGCCCAGGATGGCCTTGGGGGCGAGCCCAGCGAGATTGTCGGCGAGATGAAGTATGACGGCACGTCGATTTCGGTCACCTATGAGCGCGGCCGCCTGGTTCGTGCCGTGACCCGCGGTGACGGTATTCAGGGCGATGATGTCACCGCCAACGTGATCACCATCAAGTCAGTACCCCTTGAAATCACGGGTGTTGAGAACCTGCCAGAGCGCTTTGAAGTGCGTGGTGAAATCGTGTTGCCATGGAAGAGTTTTGAGAAACTGAACGAGGAACGCCAGTTCAACGAGGAACCGTTGTTTGCCAATCCGCGTAATGCCGCTGCAGGCACACTCAAGCTGCAAAACAGTGCCGAAGTGGCGCGCCGCGGGCTGGACGCTGTTTTCTATTTCCTGCTTGGCGACAATCTTCCCTTCGCAACCCACTACGAGAGCATCATGGCCCTTAAACAGTGGGGATTCAAGACAGGCGTGATGACCATCTTACCCAACATTGACGCGGTGAAGGATTTCATCGGCCACTGGGATGTGGAACGCAAGCAACTGCCCATCGCCACCGACGGTCTTGTGTTCAAAATCAACTCGTTGCGCCAACAGCTGAACCTGGGTGCCACTGCCAAGAGCCCCCGTTGGGCCATTGCCTACAAGTTCGCTCCCGAGCGAGAGTGCACCAAGCTGCAGTACGTCTCCTTTGAAGTGGGACGCACCGGAGTCATCACACCCGTTGCCAACCTTGACCCTGTGCTGCTGAGCGGCACCATTGTCAAGCGGGCATCGCTGCACAATGCCGACATCATCAAGCAGCTCGACATTCATGAAAATGACATGCTATATGTCGAGAAAGGCGGCGAAATCATTCCCAAGATCGTGGGCGTAGATGAGAAGCAGCGACAAGCAGGCAGCAAGCCCATCAGTTTTGTGACACACTGCCCGTCATGCGGAACGCCGCTGGTGCGCATCGAGGGCGAAGCCGCATGGGTGTGTCCCAACAAGTGGGACTGCGGTCCGCAGATTTGTGGCCGTATCGAGCACTTTGTAGGACGCCATGCGATGGACATTGACGGCATCGGTGAGGAAGTGGCCGTCATCCTCAACAAGAGCGGCCTTGTACATGATGTTGCCGACCTGTATGATCTCACTCAGGAGAAGCTAGTGTCACTGGACCGTTTTCAGGAAAAGAGCGCGCAACGCATCCTGCGAGGCATCGCTGCCAGCAAGACAGTGCCCTATGCCAGGGTGATATTTGCCCTGTCCATACCCTTTGTCGGCGAGACGACAGGCAAGGTGCTGGCACGCCACACCCGCAACATCGACACGTTGATGACGATGCCAGCCGAAGAGCTGGCCTCAATACCGGAAATCGGGCCCAAAATAGCGCAATCGATTGTTGATTACTTTGCTGATGACCGCAATCGCGTCATCGTTGAGCGGCTGCGTTCGGCAGGGTTACAAATGTCGTTGAGCGAAGAGGAAACAGCCGGTCAGAGCGACAAACTCATGGGTAAGAAAGTGGTCATCAGCGGTGTCTTTGCCAAGCACTCCCGCGAGGAATACAAGGCCATGATTGAGCAAAACGGCGGTAAGAACGTGAGCAGCATCTCGAGTGCGACGAGCTTTGTTCTCGCCGGTGAGAACATGGGACCCGCTAAACTCGAAAAGGCCCGTAAATTGGGCATCGACATCATCAACGAGGACCAATTCCTGGAAATGTTGCAAACAACAGCCGCCGAATGATGAAACGGATCATACACATCATCCTGTTATTGTCAATGTGCTTCATGACTGCGCAAGGCCAAGAAATAGAGACGTTTGCCACAACATTGCTCGACAAATACCCGTCAGCACGATTACTTGACATCTACAAATCGAGTTTCCAGGATTACATGGGGGCTGAGCATCTGGTAAGCGACAAGGAATCGGTCAGGGCCTATCTGGAACAGGAACTGGCCACAGCCGATGAGCTGTGGCCCGGCTATTTTGAGCCCTGTGGCGTGGAAGGGCGGTATGTGCGTGTGAGCTTACTTGCTGTTCTGGAAGGTAAAATCAGCGCTGAGAAGTTGCTGGATGCCTTTGTGCGCAGCGCCAATGACCCTGCCCGGCCATCCGTGGAGCAATGGGGTAAACGATGGCATGAGATGATCAGCATCATTGACCGCATGAACCTTGGGCTACCGCACTATGATGAGGACAAGCAATTCATTGAACAGGTGCTGGCAATGGGCAAATATGCCATCAGCCACTCACCAGAGTACCGTGAAGCCTACTCCCCGCATTACCGCATCGTCAAGCGCGATATTTTTGAGCAGGAACTGCTGCCGTTATTCGGACACTAATCCCTCCCCTGCCCTAAACCACGATACAAACAAAAAATGCGCCCCGCTTCGTTGCCGGTTAACGAGCGGGGCGCGCGGCTTTGTTTTTATCATCTATTACCGGCTTTTATTTGAGTTGAGTATTCTCAACTCAAAGTTTAGTGTTTAGTGTTTAGCGTAGTTAGCGGTGGGCTTTGTCGCGATAAGGCAGTATCTCGCCATACATGGTAATGTCCGGTCCACCAGTAATTTGCGCCATAGCACGCTTGCTATTGTGGAACAGCGTAATGAAGACTCTGGCATTTATATTAGAACCAATCAGTTGATATTCATAGTAGACATCGCCATTGTCATCATATTTCAAACGAGAGTAGCGAACATTGCCTTTGCCTGTCCAACCGCCCAAACCATTGGTACCGGGAAAGCCCGTATTGAGGGCAAACTGAACGATGCCGTCTTCACCCTGCACGAGGATAAAGTTAGAGTTCCTGCTGATATCGTAGTGTCGATAACCCATGTTACCTATCTGGATGTTGTCGGCGACAAGGACAAAATAGCCGCGGCGCAGGGAATTGGAAGCCTTGGCAAAGGCGACCTCATCTTTGTGCTCGCGCAACCGTTTTTCCCGTTCTTTCATCTCCTGTTCGGTTTCCTGAACCTGTTGAGCAGGGCTGATCATCTCGAGTTGCACATCGGCTGTCTCGATATCCACTTCACCTTTATCCTGAGCTGTGGCCCATAGACCAGTCGCCATGAGCAAGCTTAAAGCTAAAATATACTTCTTCATAGTTTTGTGAGGTTTAGTATTTCTTATTTTACGACTATTAGACCCAGTTCGATCATTTTTGTTTAATTTTGCAAGTCAAAAAACTGATTTTAATGGATAGAAAAATAAGACTTAAACTGAGCACACGGCTGCTTATCGTGCTGTGCTTGATGTTTGTGGGACTCATCGTGGCCACCGTGTTGATGAGCATGATGGAACGCTTGGGTCTGCTGGCCATGCTGACTGTTCAAGACATCATGGCGTTTATTGTGCCGGCTATAGCAGCCATGGCCATTTTCTACCACCGCCCCTTGCATGTGATGGCCCTTGACCGCTCACCGTCGTGGACTTCGATTGGTGTTGTCATCGCCTTCTATCTCGTGTCGTTGCCTGCCATGAACTGGCTTGTTGACCTCAACGAGTCGATTTCCTTGCCCACATGGATGAGCGGCATCGAGCAATGGATGCGCTCCACCGAGGACGCTGCCGCTGCCACTACTGACGAGCTGCTGAACATCAGCACCTTGCCCAAGCTGTTGTCCAGCATCCTGGTTGTTGGTCTGATGGCAGGTCTGAGCGAAGAAATGCTGTTTCGCGGCGCCATGTTGCGGACCATGCAGGACAGCCGTCTAGGCACCCATGCCGTTGTGTGGCTTGTCGCCATCATCTTCAGCGCCATCCATCTGCAGTTTTACGGCTTTATCCCCCGCATGTTGTTGGGCGTGTGGCTGGGCTACCTGCTGGTGTGGACACGCAGCCTGTGGGTCCCCATCATTGCGCACACCCTCAACAACAGCACCGTGGTCCTGTTCAGCTACCTGACCAATGTAGGCCTAGTCGCTGAAGGCACAGGAGACAATCTGGGTATTCCCTCGCCCGGCGCATTCCCCTGGCTCGCCCTCGTGAGCCTTGCCGTCAGCATCGGCCTCGCCTTGTGGGCACACCGATACTTCACCCATCACGATTCAGCAAGCATCTAGTTCCTGGGGATATATCCACTTTTATTCCTTACATCTCAAATTCATAAAATAATTTGAGGCAAATTAGTTGTAGGTTGAGGAAAATGCGTTACCTTTGTAGGTTAGAGTGTCCTCATCCAGCACCCCTAGTTTGTATGTGGCGCACTAACTATTTAACAGCAAAGACATTAGATATAAACTCACAAAAACATATACTATTATGATGAAGAAATTTATCCTTATCGTTTGCGGCTCATTTGTTGGCGCATTCCTGGCTTTCCTGTTCTTTATGTTTGCCGCCATGATGATGAGCATCGGCATTATGGGCTCGATGTCCATGGGCAGCAATAAGAGTGTCAGCGTTTCCAAGCACTCCATCCTCAAACTCGATTTGGGTACCAGTATCGAAGAGCGAGGCGGCGAAGGGGCTATTGACATGATGTCACTGATGCAGGGCCAAGGCATGCCTTCATCCTTGGGACTGAACACCCTGGTGTCGGCCATTGAGAATGCCGCTAAGGACGACAAGGTGGATGGCATCTATATCGAGTGCAATGGTGTGAGCGCTGCTCCCGCCACCCTCGAGAAGGTGCACAAAGCCCTCAAGGAATTCAAAAAGAGCGGCAAGTGGATTGCCGCCTACGGTCATGAGGGCATTAACCAGGCTGACTATTACCTGGCCAGCGTTGCCGACAGCATCTACTTAAACCCCGTCGGGTCGGTTGACCTGCACGGATTGGGAGGCATGACTCCTTACATGAAAAAGCTGCTTGACAAGGTGGGCATCGAGATGCAGATTGTGCGTGTGGGCACGTTCAAGAGTGCCGTTGAGCCCTATATGCTCGATGACATGAGCGAGGCCAACCGCCTGCAGACAGAGCACTACCTGGGCATCATTTGGAACGAGATGCGCGATTGCATCGCAAAGGACCGCAAGTTGCAATCGGCTGCACTGAACACGTTGTGCGACAGCGTCGTGTTTACATTCAAAGCAGACCGCTTGCTGAAAGAGAAACTGGTGGATAAACTGGTTTACCGCAATCAGATGGAAGACATCCTGCGCGCCCGCACCAAGGTTGATAAAAAAGACGACTTGAACTATGTGAGTCCTGAAGACCTTGCCGACGATCTGGAGGCCAGTGCCACCGGCGACCATATCGCCGTGGTCTATGCTGTCGGTGAGATTGACGGTAGCCCGAGCATGGGCTCCACCGAAGAGGGCATCAACAGCGACAAACTGTGTGAGACCATTCTCAAGCTCAAGGACGACGACAATGTCAAGGGTATGGTCTTCAGGGTGAATTCCCCTGGCGGCAGCGCCTTTGGCAGCGAGCAGATCTGGAAAGCCGTCATGGACTTCAAGGCTGCCGGCAAACCTGTAGCCGTGTCAATGGGTGATTATGCCGCATCAGGCGGTTACTATATCTCGTGCTGTGCCGACCGCATCTTTGCCGAGCGCACGACTATCACGGGTTCAATCGGCATCTTTGGCATGATTCCTTGCGCCAGCGAACTCATCGAGAACAAGCTGGGCGTCCACATGGCATCGGTCAAGACCAACGAAAACGCTGACATGTCTCCCATCTATAAGAGACTCACCCCTGCCCAGAAAGGTGCCTTACAGAACATGATCAACGAGGGATATGAGCTGTTCACCAAGCGCTGTGCCGACGGCCGCCACGTGACGCAAGACTCCATCAAGCAGATTGCCGAGGGTCGCGTCTGGGACGGTGTCACCGCCAAGCAGATTGGTCTTGTGGATGAGTTTGGCGGCATCGCCGAAGCCGTTGCATGGGTAGCCAACAAGGCCAAGCTGGGCAAGGACCCCGAGATCCAAAACTACCCTGCCCTCGAGGATCCCTTCATGGCACTGCTTGACAAGTATATGGTAACGCGCTATGAGTCCCGCCTGCAGGGCGAGATGGGCCTGCTGTATGACTGGCACAAGCAATTGCAGCACATTTTGGGCCGAGATCAGGTATTGTGCCTGATGCCTGAAGCAGAGATTCAATTCTAGTTATTGTTACACTATTAAACTGAAAAATAGGTCTTAATAATCTCAATGAGTATTGACCTGTCCAACATACTGAACAAAGATCAGCGCAAGTCCATCATGAACGCGTTGCTGACGCCATTCTCGTGGGGATATGGTGCCGGTGTGTGGTTGCGCAACACCGCATTTAACATGGGAATTCTGCCGCAGGAGGAATTTGACGTGCCCGTTGTATCGGTGGGAAACATCACCGTGGGCGGCACCGGCAAGACCCCTCATGTGGAATACATCATCGAGGCCCTGTATCGCCGCTACCATGTGGCTGTGCTGAGCCGCGGCTACAAACGCAAGACCAAGGGGTTTATTCTGGCCAGCAACAACATGACGCCACGCGACATTGGCGACGAGCCTTACCAGATCTTTACCAAATACAGCGGTCTGATCACGCTTGCCGTGTGTGAAAACCGCCGCAAAGGCATCCGCGAATTGCTGCGTATCGACCCGAACATCAACCTGATACTGCTGGATGACGGATTCCAGCACCGTTATGTCACGCCCAAAGTAAACATCGTGCTGGTGGACTACAACCATCCCCCATATGACGACAAGCTCATGCCATTGGGGACCTTGCGCGAGCCTGCCCGCAGCGTGTTGCGTGGCGACATTGTCGTGGTGACCAAGTGCCCCAGCGACATCACCGCCATGGACATCAGGATGGTGAAGAAGAACCTGGGATTGTTCCCCTATCAAGGTCTGTACTTCAGCAACATCCGCTATGCCGATCCTGTTCCGGTATTCCCGGTCCAGTCACCACAGCTCACCTCGTTGCAGTGGTTGCGTGAAGATGATGCCGTGCTGTGCCTGACCGGCATAGCCACTCCCAAGCCGCTGGTACGCTACCTTCGCCAGTATGCCGCGAGTGTCAAGGTGATGCACTTCGACGATCACCACTTCTTCACGCGCCGTGACTTTACCGACATCTTCAAGGTTTATCACAAGCTGGAGGGCAAGCGTAAATTCATCATCACGACCGAGAAAGACGCGGTCCGCATCATGAATAACCCCTATTATCCGCCCACGCGCCGCAACTGCATCTTCTATATCCCGATGAAAGTGGGATTCCTGGAGATGGAAGGCAGCAACTTCATCGATGAACTGGTCAAGAAAATTGATGACCAGGGCTCGTCAACATAAAATCTAATTCTTACAGAATCATCAATAAAAGAAAGGACTATTAATATGGCACAAGACATCAACTGGCTGGCACGCATCAAAGAGACCAGCGATTATATCAAGAACCGCGTTAACAACAAGTTACCCAAGACCGCCATCATCCTGGGCACAGGCCTTGGAGCCGTTGTGGATCAGATCAATATTGAAATCGAGATACCTTATGGCGAAGTACCCAACTTTCCTGTATCGACCGTTCAAGGCCACAAAGGCCGCTTGATCTTCGGCACCCTGGGCAACAAGTATATCATGGCCATGCAGGGCCGCTTCCACTACTATGAGGGTTACTCGATGCAGGAAGTGACCTTCCCTGTAAGGGTGATGAAGGCGTTAGGCATCAAGACGCTGTTTGTGTCCAACGCATCAGGTGGCATGAACCCGAACTTCAAGGTGGGTGACCTGATGGTGATTACCGACCACATCAACGTCTTCCCCGAGCATCCGCTTCACGGCAAGAACATCGACGAACTGGGTCCCCGCTTCCCTGCCATGGTTGACGCCTACAGTCCCCGCCTGATACAAATGGCCCGTGACATCGCTAAAGAGAAGGGCATCAGGTTGATGGAAGGCGTGTATGTGGGCACACAAGGCCCGACATTTGAAACACCGGCAGAGTACCGCTACTTCTGGCGTATCGGCGGTGACGCCGTGGGCATGAGCACCGTGCCCGAAGTGATCGTGGCCCGTCATGGTGACATTGAGGTGTTCGGCATCTCGATCATCACCGACCTGGGTGTTGAGGGCGCTGTCGAGAAAGCCTCACATGAGGAGGTACAGAAAGCCGCTGCCGCAGCCCAGCCCATCATGGCCATGCTCGTCCAAGAGATGATTAACCGATTTGATGAGCTTTAAGTTTTAGGCTCTAGGTTTTAGGCTTTAGACTTTAGGATTTAGGATTACTGCTGACACACTCATGAAAGAAACCGAGATTTCCACACTGGGCGAGTTTGGGCTCATCGAGCACCTGACGCGCTCCTTCCCTGTGCGCAACCCATCGACGCATCGTGGCGTGGGCGATGACTGCGCTGTGATCAACTATGGCAAGGACCGTGAAACCCTCGTCACGACCGACCTGCTTCTCGAAGGCATCCACTTTGACTTGACCTATGTGCCGTTAATGCACCTGGGCTACAAAGCCATCGTGGTGAACCTGAGCGATGTGTATGCCATGAACGGCACACCGCGTCAGGTCACCGTCTCGCTGGGCATCAGCAAGCGTTTCACGCTGGAACATATAGAGCAGTTGTATGAAGGCATGCGCATTGCCTGTGAACACTATGGCGTGGACCTTGTTGGCGGTGACACCAGCGCCTCGGTAACCGGGCTTATCATCAGCGTGACCTGCCTGGGCGAAGCAGCCAAAGACGACATCATTTACCGCACTGGAGCCAAGGAGACTGACCTGATCTGCGTGAGCGGCAACCTTGGGGCTGCCTACATGGGGCTGCAACTGCTGGAGCGAGAACGCCGCGTGAGCGCAGGCATGAAAGATAAGGATTTTGAACCCGACTTTGCCGGGAAGGAATATATCATCGAGCGCCAGCTCAAGCCCGAGGCCCGCCGTGACGTCATTGAGGAGATGCGCGAACTGGGCATCCATCCCACTGCCATGATGGACGTGAGCGACGGCCTGTCAAGTGAACTGCTGCACATCTGCAAAGATTCAGGTGTGGGTTGCCGTGTGTATGAGGAGCGTATCCCCATCGACTACCAGACAGCGCTCATGGCCGAGGAACTGAACATGAACCTCGTGACTGCTGCCATGAACGGCGGCGAGGACTATGAATTGCTGTTTACCGTACCCCTTGCCGACCATGACAAAGTGGCCCGCATGAAGACCGCACGCCTGATTGGCCACATCACCAAACCTGACCTGGGTGCCTATATGGTCACCCGCGACAACCAGGAACTGGAAATCCGCGCCCAAGGCTGGAACGCCTTCACCACTGACACACCAGAGGCCACTCCAATCCCGTAAGACGGCTTTTAATAATAATTTTGAATTATTATTTTATAATGTGAGGAATTTGGCCTAACTTTGCACTCAAGATGAAATACATGAGTCTGCCTGACCCAAATGCGACACGCATCCTCCCTTTCTATTTGGCAATGGAGGAGTATGCCGCTCGCATCATTGGAGATGATGACATCTTCTTCATGTGGCAGGTGGAACCCACGGTCATTTTCGGTCGCAATCAGTTGATTGAGAGCGAGGTGAACGTGGATTATTGTCGTGAGCACGGCATCGCCTTTTATCGCCGCCGCAGCGGTGGCGGTTGTGTTTATGCCGACCGCGACAACATCATGTTCAGCTACATCACCCGCAGCGATGAGGTGCAGACCACGTTCAGCACCTATACCAACGCTGTGGCAACGATGCTGTGCGGACTGGGGCTCAATGCCACAGCCAGCGACCGGAACGATGTACTCATCGACGATCGCAAAGTGAGCGGGAATGCGTTTTACCACATTCCGGGCCGCAGTATCGTTCACGGCACGATGCTCTTTGACACCGACATGGAGCACATGTTACATGCCATCACGCCATCGCAAGAGAAGTTAACGAGCAAAGGTGTACAGTCGGTGCGCAGCCGTATCACCACGCTGAGTGAACACTTGACGATGGATATCGAGGCCTTTAAGCACCATGTGCGTGAGACACTGTGTGACGGCGAGATTTGCCTGAATGGCGATGATGTGGCCAAAATCGAGCAGCTCACCCTGCCCTATCTGGAGCCGTCGTTCCTGTGGGGCAACAACCCCCGTTGCGAGGTGAAGCGCGGCGGCCGCATCGATGGCGTGGGCAGCATCCAGATGGACATTGAACTCAAGCACGATGCCATTCAGGATTTACACCTGACAGGAGATTTCCTGCCGCTGTGCGATGCTCATGAAATGTTGCTGGAAAGGCTGCGAGGCAAATCACTGACGCCCCCTGCCCTGCATGAAGCCCTTGAAGGCTGTGATGCCGGGAAGTGGATTATGAACTTAACAAACGAACAATTAATATCACTTTTAACCAATTAAAACCATTAGAACCGTGACTGAAGAAATCAAAGTAACCTGTCTGCATGACAGGCACGTAGCGCAAGGCGCTCTCATGTCCCCCTTTGCTGGTTACGACATGCCCATCCAGTATGTAGATATCACCACCGAGCACAATGCTGTTCGCAACAAGGTGGGTGTTTTTGACGTATCACACATGGGTGAGGTGGAAATCACCGGTCCCGATGCCGCCAAATTCACCAACTACATCTTCACCAATGACATCAACGCCATCAAGGCAGGCCAGATCCTGTACGGCATGATGCTGTACCCCGACGGCGGTACCGTTGACGACCTGCTGGTTTACCGTGTTGACGATAACGACTACTTCCTCGTGATCAACGCAGCCAACATCGACAAGGATGTGGCATGGATCATGGAACAGGCCAAGAATTTTGACGTGAAGGTTGACCACCAGAGCGAACTCTACGGCCAGATTGCCGTTCAGGGTCCCGAGGCCGAGAAGACCATGGGTGCTGTCCTGGGCATCGACACCACCGACCTGACGTTCTACACCTTCAAGAAGATGGAATATGACGGCAAGACCATCATCGTGAGCCGCACCGGTTACACCGGCGAAGACGGCTTTGAGGTATATGCCGATCCCGCTATCATCTGCAAGATGTGGGACAAGCTCATGGAAGCCGGCGTACAGGCCTGCGGTCTGGGTTGCCGCGACACCCTGCGCTTTGAGGCAGGTCTGCCCCTGTACGGCGACGAGCTCACTCCCGAGATTTCGCCCATCGCCGCCACCTTCGGCATGTTTGTGAAGCTCGACAAGGAAGGCGGCTTCATCGGCCGTGATGCCTGCGCCCAGCAGAAGGCTGAAGGCACCCCCAAGAAGCTCGTTGGCCTGGAGCTTGAAGGCAAGGCCATTCCCCGCCACGCTGGACAAGAGTGTGGCATTCGCACTGGTTGACCGCGCCGTTGGCGCCCTGGGCAACACGCTGAACGTGCGCATCCGCAAGAAAGTGTTCCCCGCCACTGTGGTGAAGAAACGCTTCTACACTCCCAATTATAAGAAGTAATCGATTTTTTGCAAGCAAAAAATCGAGTCTAGGGTCTAGGGTCTAGAGTTTAGAGTTTAGAGTTTAGAGTTTAGGGCTTAGGGCTTAGAGGCTCTACCTCAAAAAAAAGATTTATAAACAACAAAATATTAACTAATTAATTTAATAACAACAATGAGTAAGATTATCGACGGACTCTATTACAGCGAGTCACATGAGTATGTAAAGGTAGAAGGCGACTTCGGTTTCATTGGTATCACCGACTATGCACAGCACGAGCTGGGCAACGTGGTTTATGTTGACATGCCCGAGGTTGACGACGAGGTTACCGCAGGTGAGGAGTTTGGTGCTGTTGAGAGCGTTAAGGCTGCCAGCGACCTGATGTGCCCCGTTAGCGGTACCGTTGTCGAGGTGAATGAAGCCCTCGAGGACGAGCCTGGTCTGATCAACAAGGACGCCTTTGAGAACTGGATCATCAAGGTCGAACTGAGCGACAAGAGCGAGCTTGAAGGCCTGATGGATGCAGCTGCCTACAAGGCCATGATTGGCGAGTAATTTGAGTTAGAAGTTATAAGTTAGGAGTTAGAAGTTAAAATTAACCGACAACTGAAAACGAATAAACAATGAGTTATAAGTTTTATCCGCACACCGACGATGAGATGCGTGCCATGCTGGCCACGGCAGGCGTCAAGTCGCTGGACGACCTCTATCAGGATGTGCCCCAGGAACTCCAGCTCAAGAAAGAGTATGAGCTTCCTGAGTCCATGAGTGAGATTGAAGTGCGCCGTTTCTTTGACGACCTGGGCATGGGCAACATCACCATGCGCACCTTCCTGGGCGCCGGTTACTATGACCACTACAGCCCTGCTGTCGTACAAGACATTCTGAAGCGCAGCGAATTCCTCACCGCCTACACTCCCTATCAGGCCGAGATTTCACAGGGTACTCTCATGTACATCTTTGAGTATCAGAGCATGATGGCTGAGTTGACCGGTATGGAGGTGAGCAATGCCTCGATGTATGACGGCACCACCGCTACTGCCGAGGCCATGATGATGGCTGTTTCCAATGCCAAGAAACGCAACCGCGTGCTGGTGAGCGAGACCATCAGCCCTTATGTACTTCGCGTCATCAAGACTTACGCCAAGTATCAGGGTATTCAAATCGACATGGTTCCCGCCAAGGATGGTGTGATGTGCCATAATTGCCTCAAGGCTGAACTGGAGAAGGATGATGTGGCCGGCGTTATCGTCGCCACGCCCAACTTCTACGGTATCCTCGAGGATTACAGCGGCGTTGCCGACCTGTGCCACGAGCACAAGGCACTGTTGATCATGCACTGCGTGGCTACCGCATTGAGCGTTGTCAAGACTCCCGCTGAGTGGGGCGCCGACATCGCCGTGGGTGACGGCCAGAGTCTGGGTATCCCCCTGAACTATGGCGGTCCCTATGTAGGCTTCCTGTGCACGACCAAGAAACTCATCCGCAAGATGCCGGGCCGCATCGTTGGTGCTACCAAGGATGCTGACGGCAAGCGCGCATTCGTCCTCACCCTGCAGGCCCGCGAGCAGCACATCCGCCGCGAGAAAGCCACGAGCAACATCTGCTCCAACCAGAGCCTGATGGCACTGTACGTGACCATCTACATGGGCCTGATGGGCGCTAAGGGTCTGAAGGAAGTGAACGAGATCAGCTACAGCAACGCTCATTATCTGGCCGAAGGCCTTGTCAAGACGGGTCTGTTTGAAATGGCTTATCCCGACAAGCCCTTCCTCAATGAGTTTGCCGTGAAGACGAAGCTCGACATCGACAAGTTGCAGGAATTCTGCAACGAGGAGTACTTGCAGTGCGGTCTCAAGATCGCCGACGACACCTTGTTGATCGCCGTGACCGAGACCTACAACCGCGAGGACTGTGACGACCTTATTGACGCATGTGTAACCTTTAACGAAGAACAGGAGGGCAAGTAAGTTATGAATAACACATTTTACGGTAAACTCATATTTGAGTTGTCACAGAATGGCCGTCAAGGTGACCTGCCCAAGGGCCTGATGCGTGAGAATGCTCCCCTGTTGCCCGAGGTTGACGAGTTGAGCGTCGTTCGCCACTACACCAACATGAGCAACAACAACTTCGGTGTGGACACGGGCTTCTATCCCCTGGGTTCCTGCACGATGAAGTACAATCCCAAAATCAACGAGGAAATCGCTGCCCACCGCGAGTTCACGGGTCTGCATCCGTTGCAGAACACCGATACCACCCAGGGCGCCCTCGCTGTTTACTACTTCCTGCAGACCAGCCTTGCCGAAATCTCGGGCCTGAGCGAATTCACCCTGAACCCCTATGCAGGTGCTCACGGTGAGTTGACCGGCCTGATGATCATGCGCGGCTACCACATGGAGCGCGGCGACTTGAAGCGCACCAAGGTGATCATCCCCGACAGCGCCCACGGCACTAACCCCGCCAGCTCGGCCGTTTGCGGTCTTGACGTGGTGGTTGTGAAGAGCCGTCCCGACGGCACCGTCGATGTGAACGACCTGCGTCCCCTGCTCGACGACACCATCGCCGGCATGATGATGACCAACCCCAACACGCTGGGTATCTTTGAGCACAACATCGGTGAGATTGCCAAGGCCGTTCATGACTGTGGCGGTCTGATGTACTATGACGGCGCTAACCTCAACCCCATGCTGGGCAAGGTGCGTCCCGGTGACATCGGTTTTGACATCATGCACATCAACCTGCACAAGACCTTCTCGACACCTCACGGTGGCGGTGGCCCCGGTAGCGGTCCCGTCGGCGTTCGCGCCGGTCTGGAGCACCTGCTCCCCAACCCCCGTGTCGTGAAAGTGGAAGAAGAGGACTACGACTACTTCAAGCTCGAGTGCAGCGACAAGTCCATCGGCAGCATCAGCGGTCACCTGGGCAACTTCGGCGTGATGATGCGCGCCCTGGCCTATATCCTGACCCTGGGCCGTGACCAGCTCAAGTGGGTCGGCCCGCTGGCTACACTCAACGCCAACTACATCAAGGAGTCGTTGAAGGACGTTTATGAGCTGCCCATCGGCGGTGTGTGCAAGCACGAGTTCGTCTATGACGGCCTGAAGGACAAGTCCACCGGTGTGACCACGCTCGACGTGGCCAAGCGCCTGCTGGACTATGGGTTCCATGCTCCCACCATCTACTTCCCCTTGCTGTTCCACGAGGCCCTCATGGTAGAGCCCACCGAGAACGAGAGCAAGCAGACCCTGGACGAATTCATCCGCATCATGCGCGTGATCGCTCAAGAGGCTAAGGATGATCCCGAGATGGTGAAGACAGCTCCCCACAACACGCCCGTGCGTCGTCTCGACGACACCCAGGCCGCCCTGCATCCCATCGTGACCTGGCGCGAGCTTGTGGCTGACGCCCAGTAAATCAGTTTAGAAGACAAGAAGGACAAGAAAGACAATTCTATTTATAATTTGTCTTATTGTCTTTCTTGTCTTTAGTTTTACCCTTTCTAATCATTTGAACAGACACTATGTTTGACATTATTATCATTGGCGCTGGTCCTGGCGGTTATGAAACCGCTGCCGATGCTGCTGCACACGGCTTGACCGTTGCCATCGTCGAGCGTGACCAGATGGGCGGCACCTGCTTGAACCGCGGTTGCATCCCCACCAAGGCCCTGTGCCGCAATGCCGAAGTCATCAACCTGATGCGCGAGGCTGAAGTGTGGGGCGTGAAGACCGGCGAAATGGCTTTTGACTATGCTCCCGTGTTTGAGCGCAAAGAGGCTGTCGTGAAGCAGCTGCGCGAAGGCGTGGAAATGCTCATGGGTGCTCCCGGCATCACTGCCATCAAGGGCGAGGCTGTACTCAAGGACGCCAACACCGTTGTTGTCAACAGCGAGGAATACCAGGCCAAGAACATCATCATCGCTACCGGTTCGGCTCCCCGTGGCCTTCCCATCGAGGGTGCAGACCTGGCCATGACCAGTGACGACATCCTGGCGATGGAAACGCTGCCCAAGAGCCTGTGCATCGTGGGCGGCGGCGTCATCGGCATGGAGTTTGCCGCTGTGTTCAGCACGTTTGGTGTCGAGGTGACCGTGATCGAGTACTGCAAGGAGATCCTGCCTCCGTTTGACAAGGATGTGGCCAAGCGCCTGAAGACCGTCCTGAGCAAGCGCGGCATCAAGATCATCACCAGCGCTGCTGTCAATGGCATCACCCAGGGCGAAGACGGCTATACCGTTTCCTATGAGCTCAAGGGCAAGCCCCAGAGCGTGACCTGCGAGAAGGTGCTCATGTCGGTAGGACGTCAGCCCGTGTTGCCGCAGGGTCTGGACGTTGTAGGCGTTACCGTGGGCCGTCGTGGCATCGAGGTGGACGACAACATGATGACCAACGTGCCCGGCGTTTATGCCATCGGTGACGTGAACGGTCGCATGATGCTTGCCCATGCTGCCAGCGCACAGGGACAACGCGCCCTGCACGCCATCCTGGGCAAGGCCGACGACATCAAGCTCGACATCGTTCCCAGTGCCGTATTCACCGTGCCCGAACTGGCCATGGTGGGCTTGACCGAGGAGCAATGCGCCGAGCGCGGCATGGATGTGACGGTTAAGAAGTCATTCTTCCGCAGCAACGGCAAGGCTGTCGCTATGAACGAGACCGACGGTCTGCTGAAGATGATTGTCGATAACGCTACCCGTCAGATTGTGGGCTGCCACATCTGTGGTGCTCACGCAGCCGACTTGATCCAGGAAGTGGTTACCGCCATGAATGCCGGTGCCACCGTGGACCTGCTGGCCCGCAGCATCCACGGCCATCCCACCTTGAGCGAGGTGATGCTGACCGCTGCACGCCAGTTCTGATGCTTGTTGTGCAAGCTGACAGCTTGCAATACCTTAACAACACGTCTACTACTCACAACACGCCACCCAAAGCCATGCTGCTCGTGGGTGGCGTGCTGTTTTTATTTCTCCTTTCTCTAGAAGGGCTTGCGGTACTTGTTATTGGGGTCCTCGTCGAGGATGCTCAGGTAGCTGGTGAAGCGTGACGGGGCTATCTTGCCCTGCTCGACGGCTTCAAGCACGGCGCAACCCGGCTCGTGAGTGTGGGTGCAGTTGTTGAAACGGCAGTCGTCCGAAATCTTGAAAATCTCGGGGAAATAGTGGGCCACCTCGGCACGTTCAAAGTCGATGGTGCCAAAGGCTTTTACGCCCGGAGTGTCGATGATGGCTCCACCATCAGGCAGGTCGAGCAACTCGCTGAAGGTGGTCGTGTGCATGCCCTTGTGATGGGTGTGGCTCACGTCACCCACCCTGACATGGGCATCGGGGACAAGGAGATTGATGATGGAAGACTTGCCCACTCCACTGTTACCCGAAAGCAGCGACATCTTGCCTGCAAGCTGAGCGCGCAAGGCATCGGCGCCCTCGCCAGTAGCAGCCGACATGGCCACCACGGGATAGCCGATGCTCTCGTAGAGTGCTTTTAACTCCTCGAGTTTGTTTCGCCATTCCTCGGTATCCAAGAGGTCAATTTTATTGAAAACCAAGACGGCAGGTACCTGGTAGGCCTCGGCAGTCGCCAGGAAGCGGTCGATAAATGTGGTACTGGTCTCAGGATTGGTTAATGTGGCTACGAGGACCGCCTGATCGAGGTTTGCCGCGATGATCTGGAATTCCTTGGAGAGGTTGCTGGCACGGCGGATGATGTAGTTGCGGCGGGGCTCGATGTCGCCCACCACGGGAGCGTCACCGCCCTTGTCCTCGACCTGTACCCTATCGCCCACAGCGACAGGATTGGTGCAGCGCAGCCCCTTGAGGCGCAGCACGCCACGCATCTTGCAATTCACAATGTTCCCGTCGTCAAGACGAACGGTCACCCAGCTGCCGGTATTTTTAATTACTAGTCCTTTCAATTCAAATGACTTAATTCTGTTAACAGATTATAGTTGAATTTCTAACTCCTAACTCCTAACTCTTGATTTCTTAATCCCATGCCTCTAGATCGTCGGCCACTTCGGGAAGGTCACTGCGGTGGAAAACGGGATTCTCGATGCCACGGCGACGCTGGTCACGATAGTTTTTCAACAACTTGAAAGCATATTTGCTCAGGAACGCCAAGGCAATCAGGTTGCACAGGGTAACCAATGCCATGAACAGGTCACCCATATTCCAGACGAACTCGAAACTGGCCACAGCGCCAAGGAAGACGAAACCTCCACCCGAGAGAATGCGGAAGACGGTAAGCACCCACTTTTTGTCGGTCAAAAAGCGGATGTTGGCCTCACCGTAGTAATAATTGCCGATGATGCTGCTGAAAGCGAACAAGAAAAGGGCGATGGCCACGAATATCGTTCCCCAACTGCCCACCTGTGATTCCAGCGAGGCTTGTGTGAGCTGGATGCCTTCAAGACCTTCGGTTGTGTAGAGGCCACTGACGAGCACCATGAAGGCGGTGCAGCTGCACACGACCAGCGTGTCGGTGAACACGCCCAGAGCCTGGATGAGGCCTTGCTTGACGGGATGAGAGATATCGGCAGTGGCTGCCACATTGGGGGCACTACCCTCGCCCGCTTCGTTACTGAACAGGCCTCGCTTGACGCCGACCATAATGGTCATGCCCAAGCCACCACCAGCGACTTGCTCGAAGCCGAAAGCGCTCTCGATGATGAGTTTGAACACATGAGGCACCATGTTGATGTTCATGATGACAACAACCAGTGCCAAGATAAAATAGCCGATGGCCATGACAGGCACCATGATGCTGCTCACACGGGCAATGCGCTGAATACCGCCAAAGGCGATGAACAGGGCTATGGCCGTGATGATGCAACCCACCACCAACGGGTCGAAGCCGAAGGCCTTGTTCAAGGCTCCGCAGATGGCGTTGCTCTGAATGGAATTATAGGAGAGGCCAAAGGTCAGTGTGATGAGCACGGCAAATAGTCTCGCCATCCACTTACTGTGCATTCCTCGGCTGATGTAATAGGCCGGGCCTCCAATGAACGACTCACTGGACGGACGCTTGAACAACTGAGCCAGTGTAGCCTCGACAAAGGCCGTTGCCGAGCCAAACAACGCAATCAGCCACATCCAGAAGATGGCACCCGGACCGCCCACGGCAATGGCCGTCGCCACTCCAGCCAGGTTGCCCGTGCCCACACGAGTGGCCATCGAGACGGCGAAGGCCTGGAACGAAGAAATATGTTTTTTCTTGCCACTATGGGTCGACGACGAGTCAACGAGTTGGCGGAACATGTCACCAATCATCGTGAACTGCACAAAGCGGCTGCGTATCGTGAAATACAGGCCGCACAGGATCAATGCACCTATCAGCAGATAGGCCCACAGCGCGTCGTTAATCGATGTAATTATATTATTGAGGGCGTCAAGGTTAAGCGTCATTTCTTGCCAAGTCTATTGATTGATGCAAAATTAGGAAATAATCAGTGATTTTAGGTCTTCTTTGCGGAATAATTTTTAAATTTGCTGAATAAAACAAAGAGCAATTATGAAAAATCCAATCACATTATTATTGATAGCCATGCTGTGCATTACCGTCAGCGCCCAGCAGTTGAACCGCCCCATCGGGCAATATCCGGGCAATCCAAGCGAGTATTATGGACCCAAACTGGTTCAAAACACCTCAAACCGAGATTTGGCATTACACCGCATGGTGTACCAGTCCTCGTCATGGGATTTTAACCTCACGTCACAACTATTGACCGATGGCATTATTGATAAGGAACTGCCCGCTTGGCTTAATGTCACCACCCCCGACGGGCCTATACCGCCTCACAAACGCGAGGCCTGCATCGACGGCAACGAGTGGACAAGCAACATAGTGATGGGTAGCAACACCTGGCTGCAATATGACTGGGAGAATATGGCCATTGACATCGATGAAGTGGAGATGGTGTGCAGTATGGCCTACCGAGAGGAGGCCCCACGAGGATTCAAGATCAGGCTGCTCACATCGACAGACGGCAAGAAATGGAAAGTAGCTGACGAGTGGAAAGGCGACTCACTGCCAGGTGAACCGTCATGGAACCGCGTCCATAGTGATCCCAACAAAAACTCGGGAGATGACCTGTTGCCCACTCGCAAAATCGTCCATACATTCAAACTGAATGGCAAACCATTCTCACACATGAAGCTGGAGATGGTCACCCCCAGCGCGGTTCACTGGACCTTTACCGAACTGAAAATGAGGGAAAATGGCCAGCGCGCCAAGGGCATTTTGCCAGCAGAACATTTTGTGAGCGCATGGCGCAGTCTGGGCAACCGTGACGAATGGGTGACCGTTGATTTGGGAGCCATAGCTGATTTCTACAGAATACATTTGTATTGGGTAAACAGTCCCAAGAGTGGCAATATCCAAGTCAGCAATGACAACGTCAACTGGCGCACTGTTGGGCAACTGCCACCGAAATCCTTGCCGTTCAAAAAAGGTCTTCAACTCATCACATTACCCGAAGAGGCGCGCGGAAGATACGTCCGTATCAATATGATTGAGCCCAACAAGAACGGACAGCCTTTTTGCCTGAAAGAAATAAGCATCGATGGACAGCCTGGCGGACTGATTGCTGTTCCACATGAGGCAGGCGGCTGGCAAGACGGCAAGTGGCTGCTCAATGGCGGAAACTGGCAATTACAACGCGCTTCACACCTTGTCCAACCCAAAAGGAGTGTTCCTCCCCTTGTGGCGACAGTTCCCGCAACTGTGTTGTCGAGTTATGTCAATGCCGGTGCATTGCCTGACATGAATCATGATGATAACCTGATGCTGGCATCGGAATCTTTCTTTAATGGCGATTTCCTCTATAAGCGCTCATTTGACTTGCCTCGTGAGATGCAGGGCAAACGTGTATTCCTGAACTTTGACGGTATCAACTGGAAAGCCGAGATAACATTAAACGGCACGAATTTAGGACGCATCGAGGGCGCCTTTAAGCGAGGCAAATTTGATATCACGCCTTACCTGAAGAACTTTGACAATGAATTGCAGGTGCTCATTATCGCCAATGCCAATCCGGGTGGCGTCAAAGTCAAGACCGAAAAGAATACCGACTTCAACGGTGGTATCCTCGGTGCAGACAATCCCACGTTCCATGCCACGATTGGTTGGGACTGGATATCGACCATCCGCGGTCGAGACATCGGTATCTGGGACGACGTTTACCTGACGGCATCCAGCGATGTGACCGTGAGCGATCCCGTGGTAACTACCACGCTGGCCGAGGGCGATACCCTGGCTAGCATGACGCCAGCCGTAATGTTGACGAACCATAGTGACAATGCTGTAACCGGCATGTTGCATGGCCACATTGGGGAGATCTGCTTTGAGAAGCAAGTCACCCTTGCCGCTGGTAAAACGATTGAGGCGTCCTTTAGTCCCAATGAGTTCCCGCAGCTTAAAGACCAACGGATGCGCTTGTGGTGGCCCAACGGCTATGGCGAGGCTTACCTGTATGATGCAGGCTTTGAGTTTATCGTCGATGGGCATCAGAGCGATGCCGTGGAGTATAAAGCGGGAATCCGCGAGGTCAAGACTGTGGACAAGGACATCAAACTGAAAATCTATATCAATAACCGCCGACTGGTTCCGCTGGGCGGCAACTGGGCATTCAGTGAGAACAATCTGAATTACCGTGGCAGGGAATTTGATGCTGCCGTGCGTCATCACAAGGAGATGAACTACAACATGATCCGCAACTGGGTGGGCATGACTGGTGATAAGGAATTCTTTGAGGCATGTGACCGCTACGGTATCATGGTATGGCAGGACTTCTGGTTGGCTAACCCTGCTGATGGTCCCGACCCCGACGATGAGGCCATGTTCATGGATAATGCGCGCGATTTTGTGCTCAAGATCCGCAACCATCCCTGCATCGGCATCTATTGCGGCCGCAACGAGGGCTATCCTCCCAAAACGCTTGATGACGGATTACGTAACGCTGTGGCATCGCTGCATCCTGGATTGGATTATATCTCCAGCTCGGCCGACGATGGCGTGAGCGGCCACGGACCCTATTGGGCGATAAGCGCCAAGGAATATTTCACTAAGCAGACCGGCAAACTGCACACTGAGCGTGGTATGCCCAATGTGATGACCTATGAAGGCTTGAGCCGAACACTGAAACCTGACCATCTGTGGCCTCAGAACATCTATTGGGGCCGCCATGACTATACCATGGAGGGCGCTCAACGCGGAGCCTCGTTCAACCAGTTGATTGCCGACAATTTTGGTGAGCTGACATCGGCTCAGGAATTCTGTGACTGGGCACAGTGGATCAACTATGAGGGTTACCGGGCCATGTACGAAAGCGGCAGCCAAGACCGCATGGGATTGCTCATCTGGATGAGTCACCCGTGTTGGCCGTCGATGGTGTGGCAGACCTATGACTACTACCTGGAGCCCACGGCTGCCTACTATGGTGTGAAACATGCTTGTGAACCCTTGCATGTGCAATGGAACCCCGCGAGCAATTGTGTTGAAATCGTCAACCGCTCGGCAGGACATCAAGAGGGTACCATCAAGGCCAGCATCATTGACCTGAACGGGGAAACCGTTTGGGAACAGGTGCAAGGTTACGTCTGCGACGAAGACATGACGCTGGACATGATGAAGGTAGAAGTGCCCAAAGAGATTGCCGGAGCCTATTTCCTGCGCTTGACACTGAAGGATGACAAGGGCGTTGTCAAATCGATGAATGACTATGTGAACTCGACCATCGAGAATGACCGTACATCATTGCATGATATGCGACAAACCCAGGTGACGGCTGTAGCCAACGGCAAGAGCATTACCATCACCAATAACGGCAATGTGCCCGCTGTGATGCTGCGGCTGAACCTCAAGGGCAATGACGGCGAACAGATTCTGCCGGTCATCTACAGTGACAATTACCTGCACCTGATGCCCGGTGAATCCCGCACCATCGATCTGGAATGGAAAACCGAGGATGCCCGTGGCTGCAAGCCCATCGTTGAGATTACAGGAATGAATGTAACAAAACTGACTGTACAATTATGATAAAACGCTCGCTTGTCACAATTATAGCACTGGCACTCATCTCTATTAGCATGAATGCCAAAGACAAGTACCCTTATCAGAACGCCAATTTGCCTGTGGACCAGCGTGTGGAGGACCTGCTGTCACGTATGACCCTTGAGGAGAAAGCGGGGCAGATCGTGTGCCTGATGGGCTGGGATTCCTATCAGATTAACGGCAAGAAAGTAGCCGTTAGCGACAAGTTCAAGCATGAGGTGGATAGCCTGCACGTGGGCATGTACTGGGCAGTGTTCCGTGCTGACCCATGGACGCGCAAGACCATCGCCAACGGACTCAATCCCACTCTGGCGGCTCAGGCGGCCAATGCCATGCAACGCTATGCCGTCGAGAAGACCCGTCTGGGCATTCCCATCTTTCTTGCCGAGGAAGCTCCTCACGGCCACATGGCCATTGGGGCTACCGTGTTCCCGACTGGACTTGGCATGGCGGCGACCTGGTCACGTGACATGATGCAAAAGACGGGAGCAATCATCGGCAAAGAGGTGCGCTCCCAAGGCGGTCACATCAGTTACGGGCCCGTGCTGGATTTGGCCCGAGAGCCTCGCTGGTCGCGAGTCGAGGAAACGCTGGGCGAAGACCCGTACTTGAGTGGCAAGTTGGGTGAAGCGATAATATTGGGCCTGGGAGGAGGTGACTTGAGTCTTCCCTACTCGACCATTGCCACACTGAAGCATTTTATCGCTTACGGCGCCAGTGAGGGCGGGCAAAACGGTGACCGCAGCATCGTGGGTCCAAGAGAACTGAAGCAAGTGTTCCTGCCGCCATTCCAGCGCGTGCTTGATGCGGGGGCCTTGTCGATGATGACCTCTTATAATTCGCTTGATGGTGTACCCTGCACAGCTAACCAAGAACTGCTGACTGGCGTATTACGAAACGGCTGGGCGTTTAACCGAGGCTTCGTGGTGAGCGACCTGTTCAGCATCGACGGGTTGAGAGGAACACACCGCACTGCAGCGTCGTTACAGGATGCGGCCATCCAAGCGCTGTTGGCGGGTGTTGACGTTGACCTGGGCGGTAACTGCTATGTCCAACTTGCTGATGCCGTGAGACATGGCAAGGTCAGCGAGGATGCATTGAACCAAGCCGTCAGGCGCGTGTTACGATTGAAATTTGAGATGGGGCTGTTTGAACACCCTTACGTCGATGAGAAGACCGCCGGCAAACTGGTGAATAACGCTGAGGCCGTGGCTACGGCACGGCAAGCGGCACAGGAATCCATCACCCTGCTCAAGAACGACGGCATCCTGCCATTGAGCAAGAATCTAAAGGTGGCCGTTATAGGACCCAATGCGGACAACGTCTATAACATGCTGGGCGACTACACCGCACCACAACCCGATGGCAAGGTGATTACGGTCTATAACGGCATCAAGGCCATGGTTGGTGAGGCCAACTGTTTTTATGCCAAGGGCTGCGCCATTCGAGACACTGTTGATTGCGATATCGCCGCAGCAGTAGAGGCGGCCCAAAGCGCTGATGTTGTTGTTATCGTAGTGGGTGGTTCTTCGGCCAGGGATTTCAAGACTTCATACGAAGACACGGGTGCGGCAAGTGCCGAGCAGAAGTCCATCAGCGACATGGAGTGTGGCGAAGGCTTTGACCGTGCCACACTTGACCTGCTGGGAAGGCAGAATGAGTTGCTGACCGCATTGAAAATGACCGGTAAGCCGCTAGTTGTTGTCTATATTGAGGGGCGCCCATTGAACAAGAATTGGGCCGATGAGAACGCCAACGCCTTGCTTACCGCCTACTATCCAGGTGAACAAGGTGGCAATGCCATTGCTGACGTGCTCTTTGGGGACTATAATCCTGCCGGTCGATTGCCCGTGAGCGTGCCACGTCATGTGGGTCAATTGCCCGTGTATTACAACCAGTTCCGACCTGTGGCGCACGATTATGTGGAGATGACACCCAAGCCGCTGTATCCGTTCGGCTACGGGTTGAGTTACACGTCGTTTGAGTACAGTGAATTGAGCATTGCCGGAGATCAAGTTTCCTTCAAAATCACTAACACGGGCTCGAGGAAGGGTGACGAAGTGGTGCAGCTCTATGTGAGCAACACGGGAGCCTCGGTAGTGCAGCCTGAACGGCAACTGATCGGGTTCGAGCGTGTGACGCTGGAGGCTGGAGAAAGTCCCGTCATCACTTTCAATGTACTGCCCGTTGATTTGGCTATCGTGAACGACAAGATGAAATGGGCTGTCGAGGGGGAACATCTGTTGCTCGTTGGGAGCTCGAGTGAGGATATCCGGTTAACCGGGAGGCTGGAGTTTTGAGTGCAAGCCGGAGGCTTGCAATACCTCGACTGCCTGCCGTCTGCCGTCTTGCATCTAGTACATAATAGAGGGGAGCACTGTCACTTGGATAGTGCTCCCCTTTTCAACGTATTTTGCCATTCACATAATTATCAGATTAACCGCAGCGTGATGTGCCGCAGTTGGTGCAGATGAGGCAGCCCTCCTGATAGACCAGCGTGTTTTGGCCGCAGTTGGGGCATTTCTCGGCTGCGATTTCGCCGTTGTTGATGTAGCGCTTGAGGGCACGTTCAACACCCATCTTCCACGTGTTGATGGACTGGCTGTCGAGCTCCAGGCTGCTAATGAGCTTGGCATAGTTCCAGAACTCGGGATTGAACTTCTCGCTCAGGCCCTCGATGGTGGTCTTGAAGCCGCGCTTGTTGATGAACTGGAAGTCATAACGCTTCACGCCATCCTCGCCCACGGCCTTGATGATCTTACCCTTTGTCACCGACTTGGGACAGAAGATGCCCTCGTCGTCATCGGCAATACCGGTGAAGATCTCGTAGGGGCGACCGTCAATCAAGCCGATAAAGGCAATCCATTTCTCCTTCTTGTTCTGGAAACGGACAACGTCGGCCTCCAGTTCAACGGGACGCTTGAGGATGTGCTCTTCCTCGGCAATATAGCGGGCGGGGCCTTCCTCCTTGGCTGCTTTTTCTTTCTCGTCCTCTTTCTTCTTGTCATTGTCGCTCAGGGCCACGAGCACGCCGGTGCGCGAGCCGTCACGATAGACGGTACATCCCTTGCAGCCGCTGCGCCAAGCCTCCACATAGAGCCTGCCGACCATTTCCTCGCTGATGTCGTTGGGCAGGTTGATGGTCACGCTGATGCTGTGGTCCACCCACTTCTGCACCTCGCCTTGCATGCGCACCTTGTTTACCCAGTCCACGTCGTTGGCCGTAGCCTTGTAATAGGGTGATTTCTCGACGATGGCATTGAGTTCCTCCTGAGTGTAGTCGCGGCGCACGGGGATGTTGTTGATGTTCATCCAAGTCACCAGTTTGTGGTGATAGACGATGAATTCCTCGAACGAATCGCCATTCTCGTCCACGAGGTCCACATGCACGTCCTTGTCGCTGGGGTTCACCTTGCGGCGACGCTTGTAAACGGGCATGAACACAGGCTCGATGCCCGATGTGGTCTGCGTCAACAGGCTGGTGGTTCCCGTGGGAGCGATGGTCAAGCAAGCGATGTTGCGGCGGCCATACTTCACCATTTCCTCGTACAGTTCGGGCTTAGCCTCACGGATACGGTTGATATAGGGATTGTTCTCCTCACGCTTGGCATCATAAATCTCGAAGGCGCCACGCTCCTTGGCCATCTGTACCGATGAGCCATAGGCAGCCAGTGCCAGTGCCTTGTGAACGCTAACCGAGAACTCGGTAGCCTCGGGCGTGCCATAGCGCAGGCCCATGGCGGCGATCATGTCGCCCTCGCCAGTGGTGCCCACACCCGTGCGACGGCCCTTGAGCGTCTTGGTGCGGATTTTGTTCCACAGGTTCATCTCGGTAGTCTTGACCTCGGCAGTCTCGGGGTCAGACTTGATCTTGTCGAGAATCTTCTCGATTTTCTCCATTTCCAGGTCGATAATGTCATCCATCATGCGCTGAGCGCAAGCAACATGCTCGGCAAACTGGTCATAGTCGAAATAGGCCTGAGGCGTGAAGGGATTCTTCACGTAGCTGTACAGGTTGACGGCGATAAGGCGGCAACTGTCGTAGGGGCACAAGGGAATCTCACCACAAGGATTGGTCGAGATGGTCTTGAAGCCGAGGTCGGCATAGCAATCGGGCACGCTCTCGCGGGTGATGGTGTCCCAGAACAGGATACCGGGCTCAGCACTCTTCCAAGCGTTGTGGACAATCTTGGCCCACAGTTTAGCGGCATCAATATCCTGCTCATAAACGGGATGGTCACTGTCGATGGGATACTGCTGGTGATAGGGCTTGTCCTCGACAGCAGCTTTCATGAAGGCGTCATCGATGCGAACCGACACGTTGGCGCCGGTTACCTTGCCCTCTACCATCTTGGCGTCAATAAATGACTCGGCATCTGGGTGCTTGATGCTCACGGTCAGCATCAGGGCTCCACGACGGCCATCCTGTGCCACCTCGCGGGTGCTGTTGCTGTAGCGCACCATGAAGGGCACCAAACCCGTCGAAGTCAAAGCGCTGTTCTTGACGGGAGAGCCCTTGGGTCGGATGTGTGACAAGTCGTGTCCCACACCACCACGGCGTTTCATGAGCTGCACCTGCTCCTCGTCAATCTTGAGGATGCCACCGTAGCTGTCGGGCTCACCCTCGAGGCCGATAACAAAGCAGTTGCTCAACGAGCCCACCTGGAAATTGTTGCCGATGCCAGCCATGGGGCTTCCCTGCGGCACAATGTAGCGGAAGTGGCTCATCAGTTCAAACAAGCGGTCCTCAGTCAAGGGGTTGGGATATTTGTTCTCGATTCGGGCAATCTCACACCCTGGCGGCAAGTTCATCGCCGTCAAAGTACTTCAACGAGGCTTCATAAGCCTGCTGATAAGTGTAGGTTTTTTGTTCCATTGCTATCGTGTTGAATATCTGTTAGTTTCTAAGGTGATACAAGCCGACTTAGTTATTTGCGGCAAAATCCTCGCAAAGATAATACGAATATTTTGAACAACAAAATTTATCCCGAAATTTCTAAAGTTTTTTCTAAAATTTTTCAAACACCTAATTTTCAGGTATTTAGATTTTTGGCAAATGAGAAATGTTTTCCAAAAGTCAAACGAGGTCGAATTGAAAGTCTCTAAAAACAAACAACTTGCATAAATCAAGCGGGCGACTCCCGAAAGGGGAATCGCCCGCAAATCTTTTACCGAAAAAGATGATTAATCAAGCTTGCCTTCCTGGGCAGCCTTAATCATATCCTCGTTAGCGGTGATGTAGATCTCAACGCGGCGGTTCTGAGCACGACCGGCCTCGGTGTCATTGCTGGCAACGGGATAGTCAAATGCCAGACCCTTGCTCGAAAGACGGCCAGAAGGAACACCTGCATTGGTCAGGTAGTTGCGAACCTCGGTAGCGCGAGCGTTAGAAACCTTCTCGTTAGCAGCACGGGTGCCCACGTTGTCGGTGTGACCGTAGATCTGCACATCGGTCTGGGGGTTGTTCATCAGCGAAGTGGCGAACTTATCGAGCGAAGCCTTGGCATCGTTACCCAGCTTAGAGCTGTTGAAGCCAAAGAGGATACCGTTGTCGAAGGTCACCTTGATGCCCTCAAAACCGTTAACGTCGGTAACGGTGTCAACCTGAGCGCCAGCGATCTGAGCGAGCTCACGAGCCTGCTTGTCCATCTTCTTGCCGATGAGCGTACCAGCAACACCACCAGCAACAGCACCGATAGCACCGCCGATGGCAGCCCCCTTGCCCTTACCGATGAGGGCACCGATACCAGCACCGTCATGGAACCACAGCCCGAGATACCGAGCATCAACATAGCACTCAATAAAACACATAAAGTCTTCTTCATAGTTCTATAGTATTACAATTAATAATGTAGATTTTGTCGTTTACAACTCGCAAAAATAGTAAATTATTCTTTAAAGCCGTACATTTTGACAAAAAAATCACTTTGCGGTTTAAAAGACTACTATTTTTTAGGCCAAAACGACATCGCGCGGCAGCCTCTTGTGAAGACCGTCGCGCGAAGTGATCATTGCAAAGCAACAGCAGGTGTTACCGTTTGTTGGTGATGGGTCGCAGGTTGCGTTCCTTGAGGTCGCCAGAGCGGTAAGCGTCGAGCAGTTCCTTCAGATCCTCGATCTGTGACTGCAGCTCCACACCTATGTCGGTGTCCTTGACGTGCATGCGGTGGTTGGTGAGCTCGACCAGGCTGCGGCGTGACTTGATGTCCTGTCCCAAGCGAACGGCCTCGTCTATTGACGAGAACGGCTCGTGCTGCACCAGTTCAAATCCACGAGAGTGATACACCAGCGTGTAGCCGGCAATACCCGTTTCGGGCTGGTAAGCCTTGGAGAAACCGCCGTCAATCACCATGAGTTTGCCGCCTGCCTTGATGGGGTTCTCACCCTTGATGGTCTTGACAGGCACATGGCCGTTGATGACGTGGCGGTGTTCGCCCTGTACACCAAACTCGTCGAGAATCATGTCCACTACCTGAGGATTGTCGCGCATGGTGTAGTAATGACCCTTGACCTCCTTGTGAGTGTCCTTGTCGGCAATGAAGTAGCGCTCGAAGGTCGCCATCTTGCTCTTGTCGAATGCGGGAGAGTCGGGACCGCACCACAGGTACCACAAATAATCGAGTGCAAATGCACGCTCCTCGGGATCCTCACAACCGAAGTAGGCGGTGCGGATGAGAGTGCCGGCGCGCTTGAGCAGGGCCTTGCCATGGAACTTCTCGCCACGAATCTTGACATCCTTGAGCGAGCCGTCCTCGTTCAAAGGTATCGAAGCGTGATAGAGCAGGTTGCCATTAGCAATCGTATAGAGGCATCCGTTGCGGAAGAGGCACAGCATGTGCTTGCGCAGCTTCTCGCTCTCGGTAAACGACTGATGCAGTTTTTGAACTATCGACTCTTCCTCGGGCGTGAGCACGTAAGGATGTTTGGGATCCACCGTCGGGAAATTGGTATCGAGCATTTCGTATTCTTTTCCATCAATCTTGATGATGCCCTTCTTGAGGTCCATTTTGTCCATGAGCAGTCGATCCTTCATGTTGAAGTCAGGACGACGCTTGATGGCTGCTGCCTCGAGTTTGAACTGGATAATGCTGATGGCCTTGTGCATCTGTGCCACGAGCTGGGCTGTGCGTGCCCGTTCGGGATCCTTGGCACTGCCGTCCTTGGGCAGGAAGCGCTCGCAGGGGTCATCGCCATAGGTGTCCATAGCGAAGGTGGCCAGCGGCAACAGGTTGATGCCGTAACCATCCTCAAGCACACCGTGGTTGCCATAACGGAGGGCGATTCGCAACACGTTGGCGATGCTGCAGTCATTGCCCGAGGCAGCACCCATCCACAAGATATCGTGGTTACCCCACTGAATGTCGAAATTGTGGAAGTTGCCCAGGACGTCCATGATTTTGTCGGGGCTGGGGCCACGGTCATATACGTCGCCCAGGATATGCAGCATGTCGATGGTCAGCTGCTGAATGAGGTTACACATGGCAATGATGAAATCATCAACGCGGTGTGTCGAAATGATGGTCTTGATAATCACGTCCACATAGGCCTGCTTGTTGGGGTCACTGCTGTGTTCGTGCAAGAGCTCCTGAATGATATATGAAAAGTCCTCAGGGAGAGCCTTGTGAACCTTAGAACGGCTGTACTTGGATGAGACATTGCGGCAGACCTTCACCAAGCGGTTGATGGTGATGAAATACCAGTCGTTGAGCTCGTCCTTGTCGGTGATTTCGTCCTTGATCAGTTCCAGCTTCTCGGCGGGATAATAGATGAGGGTGCACAGGTCCTTCTGCTCACGTGTGCTGAGCGAGTCGTTGAAGATTTCACCCACTTTACGTTTGATGGTACCACTGGCATTGCGCAGCACATGCTGGAAAGCCAGGTATTCACCATGGAGGTCGGCCAGGAAGTGTTCGGTTCCCTTGGGGAGGTTCAAAATCGCTTCAAGATTGATAATCTCGGTACTAGCGGTTGCGACATTCGGGAAGCTGCGGGATAGCAGTTTCAAGAAATAGAGGTCGCGTTTTCTTTCTACGGGCTTCATAGTCATGCTATAGCTTGATAAAGTTTAAGGTATATATAATTATATATGAATAACGTGAAAAGTAAGCCAATATTATTTGAGCAGGGAAATTCTCACTTTCTTTCCCTTGATTCTAGCGGTCACCAGGAGTGCCAGCACATTTTGGGCCATGGCACGTGGCACTGCCGCCAGTGAATAATGGTCCCGGACATCAATACGGCCGATGCCGCCTGGCGCGATAGCACCGTTATTGGCGATAAAGCCCATGATGTCGCCTCGTGACAATTTCTCCTTTTTCCCCGCCTGAAAATAGAGTGTCGCCATGGGCGCCCTGGAGGGTTTTCCTGACGGGTGAAGGGCAAAAGGCTCATCGATGGAGAGCCATTCGGGCAGGACCTCGTCGGGCGCGGTAATGACATAGGCGTTGCCCGTGGCATCGACGCGGGCGGTACGTCCGTTACGGTGAATATAGGCCTGCTCATTGACCGGGACGTGATAATGGATAATGTGCTCCACGGTGTCAATATCCAGCCCACGGGAAGCCAGGTCGGTGGACACCAGGACGTTAATGCTGCCGTTGTTCAACATGGCCACTGCCGTTTCGCGCTGCTGTTGTTCCAGAGCGCCGTGATAGATGCCCGCACTGAAGCCCCATTTGACCAGAGCCTGATGGATGCGTTCCACACTCTCGCGGAAATTGGCAAAGACAATCGCTTTGCCCTGGTCAAGGGAGAGCAGCAGCTGCCGCAACGTGTCGAGTTTGTCCTTGTTGCTAGACTCCACCTGCCAAACCCTGATACGCTCGGCGGGCTGGTCTGATTGCTCCAGCACGTTGAGTGTAAACGGGTTATGCAGGCGCACATAATCGGGCATCACGTCCAGCACCGTTGCCGAGGCCAGGATGCGGCGGTTGAGACGGGGCATCTGTCTGAGGATTTGTCGCATCTCGTCTTCAAATCCGAGTTCAAGGGCTTTGTCCATCTCGTCGAGCACAAGCAAACGTGTTCCGCTCAAGTCGATGTGGCCCCGCTTGTGATGGTCCAGCAGTCGTCCAGGGGTGGCAACGATGATGTCGGGGGTTACTGCCAGCGATGCCTTCTCGTCGGCGACGGCATGCCCGCCGTAACAGGCAGTCACCTTGTAGTCCACAGCCAGCGAACGCAGCACCTGAGCCGTCTGCATGACCAGTTCGCGCGACGGTGCCATCACCACAGCCTGCAACCGTTGCATGGGCGGCTTGAGAGCCTGAAGCAGGCACAAGGCAAAAGCCAGAGTCTTGCCGGTACCCGTTGGTGAATACAATACAAGATCTCCCCCACCCGTTTTCCAGGTGTTGAGCGCAGCCTGCTGCATATCGTTGAGCGTGTCAATGCCCATACGTTCCTTAGCAAGCCTAATGATATCCGTTTCTTTCATCAGAATGCAAAATTATCTAAAAAATGTTAGACGCCTCAATAATTTTTGATGGGAACGAGTTATTTAACTAATTTTGCACAATTAAAACACAATATCCATCAAATAAATGAAGTATTTATCGAGATTTGCCCTTGCCGCAGTTGTGGCATTGCTGATGACCGCCTGTGGCGGCAGTGACACCACCTATCAGTATAAGACTCAATACCTGCCCGTCCAGCTTGTGGGCAGCGAGAAGTGGTCCATTCTGGACGTGAATAGTGGCGAAGTGGTCGCCAAGGACGCCTTTGTTCAGGCTCCCTCGCCTATCGTTGACGGTATGTTCTATGTGATGAATGATGACGGCAGCTACGATTACTATGACGTGAGCGCGCCGACCACACCCGTTGCAGGCCACTTTGGCAGTGTGACCTCGTTCAGCGACGACGGCGTTGCCGTGTGCAGCCGCGTGGGCGGTTCGTTGTGTGTCATCGACCGCAAGGGCCAGGTCATCAAGGAGTTGCCCAAGGAGGTTTCCCAATGCTCGATGTTCTCGCGCGGCATGGCCGCCTTCCAGAACGATAACGGCTCGTGGGGCTACATCAACACCAACGGCGACACCATCGTGCCTGCCAACTTCAGCAGCGCCAACCTGTTCCTGTATAATGATTATGCGCTAGTGGTTGACGAGAGCCAGGCTAATGACAGCATTGTCAGCTTCACCGTCATCGACAAGAGCGGCAAGGTGATGTTTACTGCCAGCAGTGCCGAATATCAGCCCGTTCAGCCCTACTTCATCAACGGCGTCCTGCCGGTTGTCAAGGCAGACTCGCTGGTGTGCCTGAGCCCCGAAGGCAAAGAAGTGTCCAATCCCATCGATGACAGCGAGACCATCGAGAAGAGCGGATATGATGACTACTCGCGCACCCCTTCGGGCGACTACATCGTCATCAAGGGCAAGAAGACCGGTATGGTGGACAAGAACAACAAGGTGCTGATTCCCATCGAGCACGATAACCTTATCGACATCAATGGCGATCGCCTGATTGCCGTGGATGGTGACACCTACCACATCATCGGCCGCGACGGCAAGGCTGTGGGCAATGTCAAATTCAGCAATGCCCATGTGAGCGAGGACAATCCTTATGCCACACGCGGTTTTATCGATGCCAACCTGGCAGCCGCCTCGCTGATGATGCTGTTTGACGAAACCTCGGCCGGTGGCGCCAACGCCAACACCACCCTGATGGACATGAACGGCATGCTCGGTCCCGATGCCCGCATGTATGTGGGCAGCAACACCCTGGTCATGCCTCAGGGCCCCTACATCATCCAGTATGCGTTTGACCATGACGTGGCCAGCGTCAATGCCGACAGCACTTCGGCCAGCTTCAATTATGACGCCAAAGTGAACCGCGTCATCATCTCGTTGAACCTGAACCACTGCCCGGCCAATACCGAGCCCGCCATCGTCAACAAGGTGGAGAGCCGCTTGGGCATGAAAGGCTTTGTGTTTGCAAGGGACGGCATCTTCTGCAGCGACTATCGGACTGCTTTGACCATGGGCTATGACAAGGGCGTGATGCACTTGGTTTACTACATGCACTTCAACGAATCGGTCCCCCAAGTCAAAAACAAGAGGAAGTAAAACAACAACAAAGAACTAAGGACAAAAAACTAAAAATATGTATTACGTTCAAAAGACACTGGAAATTTCATCGGCCCACATGCTGTATCTGGATCACAACAGCAAGTGCGAGAACCTGCACGGCCACAACTGGATTGTGAACGTGTATTGCAAGGCCAAGGAACTTGACGATAACGGCATGGTCACCGATTTCACCATCATCAAGGAGATGGTGCACGGCAAGCTGGATCACAAGTACCTGAACGAGGTGGTCGATTTCAACCCCACGGCCGAGAATATCGCCCGCTGGATTGTCGATACTGTTCCCAACTGCTACCGTGCCGACGTGCGTGAGAGCGCCAACAACCTGGCCATCTACGTCAAGGACGAGGAATAAGCTCGCTAACGCGAGCTGGTTAGAGCTTAGAGTTTAGGGCTTAGAGTGCCATTTCACACCTAAAACCTAAAGCCTAAAGCCTAACAACTAAAAACTAAGGACTAAACCATGTGGAAGGTTAACGAGATCTTCTACTCGCTGCAGGGCGAGGGCTACAATACAGGCACCGCCAGCGTGTTCATCAGGCTGAGCGGCTGCAACCTGCATTGCGCCTTTTGCGACACCCGTCACGAGGAGGGCACAATGATGTCGCTGCCCGAGATTGTCGAGCAGGTAATGCGGTACCCCAAGGCCCCGCTTATCGTGCTTACGGGAGGTGAACCGTCGTTGTGGATCGACGAAGATTTCATTACAGGCCTCAAGTCCATGACGGGCAAACGCATCGCCATCGAGACCAACGGCACCCACCCCCTGCCCCACGGCATCGACTGGGTGACACTCTCGCCCAAATCGGGCATTGGCAACAGCGGCGAAGCGCCAGTGGTTCTTACCCGCTGCGACGAATTAAAGGTCGTTTATCTGGGCCAAGACTTGGCCCAATACGACAACATCACTGCTGACCACCGCTACCTGCAGCCCTGCTGGGTTGAAGATGAGGAACAATGCCGTCGCAACATGCACGCTACCGTCCAAGCCGTGATGAACAGCCCCCAATGGCAACTCTCGTTGCAGACCCACCGCATCCTGGGCATCCAGTAAACACTAACACTACTTGTTGCGTTGACAACGCAACATACATGACCATCTACAATAAACATCCGCACCCCGTTAGTTGGGATGCGGATGTTTGTTTAGTTTTTAGTCCTTAGTTTTTAGTCCTTAGTCGTTTGATATAAACTATTAACTGTTAACTGTTAACTGAAAACTGCGAACATCGTGAGCCTTACTGGCGACCAGTGAGAACGACGTCACGGCTGGTCTTGGCGATGAGGCCCTGGAGGACCTTACCCGGGCCCAGTTCCTCGGCCTCGGTCATGCCGTCAGCCACCATGTTGGCAACGATGTGGCTCCAACGTACGGGGGCTGTGAGCTGCTGCAGCAGGTTGGCCTTGATCTCCTCGGGGTCGGTGTGGGGCTTGGCGTCCACGTCCTGGTAGATGGGGCAAACGGGTGCCGAGAAATCGGCAGCCTCGATAGCCTCGGCCAGTTCGGCACGAGCGGGCTCCATCAGGGGCGAGTGGAAAGCACCACCCACCTTGAGGGGCAACGCGCGGCGTGCGCCGGCCTCTTTGAATTTCTCACATGCGGCCTCGATAGCGGCAATCTCACCCGAGATGACCACCTGACCGGGGCAGTTATAGTTGGCAGGAACGCAGATGCCGTCGATGGTGGCACAGATCTCCTCCACCTTGGCGTCGTCCATACCGATGATGGCAGCCATCGTTGAGGGAGCAGCCTCGCAAGCCTTCTGCATGGCCAGGGCACGTGCCTCGACCAGCTTAAGACCCTGCTCGAAGGGCAGTGCGCCAGCGGCTACCAGTGCCGAGAACTCGCCCAGCGAGTGACCGGCAACCATATCGGGCTTGAACTCCTCGCCCATAGTGAGCGCGAGGATTACAGAGTGCAGGAATACAGCGGGCTGAGTGACCTTGGTCTGCTTCAGGTCGTCCTCGGTGCCTTCAAACATGAGGTCGGTAATGCGGAAACCCAGCACCTCATTGGCTTTTTCAAACAATTCTTTGGCCTGGGGATTGTTGTCATACAGGTCCTTGCCCATACCCACAAACTGTGCGCCCTGACCGGGGAATACGAATGCTTTCATTGTCTTTGTATTTATTTAGTAGTTAATGATGTTTCTCTATTTCAAAAACGGCTGCAAAGGTACTGTAAATTTTTAACTTAACAGCCGAGTGACGGCAGTTTTTTTAATTCCGCGCATAATTGGACAGTCCGGACTAACTGGATGTACTGGACTGGCTGAATGGAATGGACTGTTTTCTAAACCAGGTACTCGGTGGTGTCGTCGATGCCTGCTTCGCGCAAGGCTTGACGGCGCTCGGTGCAAGTGCCGCAGGTGCCGCAATGCTTCTCCCCGCCCTTGTAGCAGGAATAGGTCTCGCTGTAGTCCAGTCCCAACGCCGCACCATGGCGGGCAATCTCGGTTTTACTCAAGTCGGTATAGGGCGCATAGACCTTGACTCCCTCGTAGGTGCCCGTCATCATCGCTGTGCTCATCGCCTCGATGAAGGGTGAGCGGCAGTCGGGATAGATGCTGTGGTCGCCGGCGTGGTTGGCAATCATCACGCGATGCAGGCCGTTGCTCTCGGCAATACCACATGCAATGGCCAGCATAATGCCGTTGCGGAACGGCACGACCGTCGCCTTCATGTTCTCGTCATTGTAATTGCCGTCGGGGATGGCATCGGCACTCTCGAGCAGGGCGCTCTTGAAGTACTTGTGCATGAAGTCCAACGGAATGATCAGGTGCTTAATGCCCAATCGCTCACAATGCATGATGGCACAGCGGCGCTCACGGCCGTTCTGGGTACTGCCATAGTCAAAGGTGATAGCCATCGCTATCTGGTCCTTATACTCATAGAGCATGGTCGTCGAGTCCATGCCGCCCGATATAATAATAACTGCGTCTTTCATGTCAATCGTTGTGGAAATTAGCAATGAGGCGGGCGCGCACCATGTCCTGATGGTCGCTGTCGCCATAGTTGGCAAACGGCTTGATGCTGATGCCGCCACGCGGGTTAAACAGGCCGATAACCTCCAGATACTTGGGATCCATCAATTTCACCAGGTCTTTCATGATGATGTTGACGCAATCCTCATGAAAATCGCCATGGTTGCGTTGATGATGATGTGGCCAAAGTCGGGCTGGCCCGTCTTGGGGCACAACGAGGTAAACTCGGGGCAATCGAGCGTCACCACATATTCATTCTCAGGGTGCTTGTTCTCGAAAGTCTCAAGCACATCGGGACGATAATCAAACTCATATTGCGTGCCCTGGTTGCCCAGCAACGTCACGCCTTCTAATTCTTGATCGGTTCTAGACATAAAAACAGATGTATTTTGCGTTCAGGACTGCAAAGTTACAAAAAATCCTCAAATGCAGACCATCGCTTATGGTTTAACCACGGTTGAAGAGCAGATTGAGGGCGAAACGGGCTGCAGCGGTTCCCATTGGCGTCATCTCGTCAAGGCTGCGCAATGCCTTGAGCCTGACGTCCTCGTCAACGTCGTCGCAGTGGTTCAAGAGCAGGTGGCGGCTATAATCGACCGTGAACTCGGGATGGCCCTGGAAAGTAACGACCTGACTGCCTATCCTGAACGACTCGTTCTTGCAGAAACCGCTGGTGGCACACAGGACAGCATCCTGCGGCAAGAGGGTCACCTGGTCATGGTGGCTGTAGAGCAAACGCATCTCACGGCCAGGAAAATAGGGTGTCATACGCTCGTCAATCACTTGTGAAGCCCGAATACCGGCGCCAAAACCGCCCTCATAGGGTCTCACCTCGCCGCCCAGCGCCCTTGCTATCGCCTGATGGCCGAAGCACACGCCCATCAGCTTGGCCCCGTGGCAATAGGCGCACTCAATCCATTTCAACAACGCGACAATCCAGGGTTTATCGTCATAGGCCGAGTCCAGGCTGCCCGGGACGAGATACAGCTCATCAGTGTTGATGACTGATGGCAATTCGCCTTGCCACGTCTGGAATATCTTGTAGGAGACCTGTTCACCAACGGCGGCAAACAGGTCCATAAACAGTGACTCGTAGTTGGGGATGAAATCGGGCAGCCTTCCAGGGAAGGTGTCACACAACAGGATGTTGACGCATGTCATAACTCGTCAATCTCCTCTCCCGTGCGTTCCATAATGCTGGCAGCCAGTCCATCAGCAGTCTGAATGAGGGTCACGAGGGGATAGAGCTTGCGGGCGGCATCGTAGCTGCGCACGTCCTCATAGCTGTTCTGGTTCACGCCCCATGCGCCCATGTGCCAGCGGATGGCAAGCATCTCGTCATCGTTCAAGGGCAGACCGCTGCACAACAGCAATGTGAGCGATTTCTCGCCATGCCCCATCGGGAAGCCCTTGTAGGTGATTTTGTAGCCCTCGGCATCTTCCCAAATGCCCAGCGCGTTTTTGCGTTTCTTGACGGTGCGCTTGTAGATGTCGCACTTGCACACATCGTGCAGCAGGCTGGCCAGGATGATGCTGTCACGCTTCACCTCGTGTTCCAGGCCCGGCTCAACCGTCTTCATGGCCTCGAGCACGGCAAGGGCCGCCTTACAGGTGTTGAGCGAATGCTTGGCCAAGCCGCCCTCTACATTCAAGTGGTGGCCTGCCGAAGCGGGAGCCGTGAAAAAGCCCCAAGATTCCAAATCACCTATCACGTCCTCGATGCCCTCACGTTCAGTTGAACGCAGCAGTTCCAGGATTTCTTCTTTGCAAGTCATGTGTTTTAGTTTTTAGTTGTTAGTTTTTAGTCCTTAGCTTCTAGTCCTTAGTTTCTAGTCCTTAGTTTCTAGTCCTTAGTTTCTAGTCCTTAGTTTCTAGTCCTTAGTTTCTAGTCCCTAGTTTCTAGTCCTTAGTTTCTAGTCCTTAGTTTCTAGTCCTTAGTTTCTAGTCCTTAGTTTCTAGTCCTTAGTTTCTAGTCCTTAGTTTCTAGTCCTTAGCTTCTAGTCCCTAGTTTCTAGTTTTTAGTTAGCTCTTCTTGTAGCCGTGTTCGCGGCGGTACTTGCGGACGTCGCGGAAAAGGTCGGTGGCATAGACGAAGTTGTTCAGGTCATCATTGTCCACATCGTAGATTTCGTCCTTATTGCCAATCCAGCCCACATGGCCCTTGTTGATGAAAATGATGTTCTCGCCGATGCCCATCACCGAGTTCATGTCGTGAGTGTTGATGATGGTGGTGATGCCGAACTCATGGGTGATGTCGCTCAAAAGTTCATCGATGACAATCGACGTCTTAGGGTCAAGGCCCGAGTTGGGTTCGTCGCAGAACAAGTACTTGGGATTCAAGGCGATGGCACGAGCGATGGCACAGCGCTTTTGCATACCGCCCGAGAGTTCGCTGGGATATTTGTTCTCACTACCCGTGAGGTTCACGCGGTCGATGCAGAACTGAGCCCTGTCGCGGATCTCGCCTGGGCTCATCTTGCTGAACATGACCAGGGGGAACATCACGTTTCCCATCACCGTCTCGCTATCAAAGAGCGCCGAGCCCTGAAAGAGCATGCCGATTTCCTTGCGCAACTCCTTGCGCTGCTTGCGGTCCATGCGGGTGATGTCGCGTCCGTCATACAGGATTTCGCCCTCATCGGGGTCAAAGAGGCCCACGATGTTCTTAATCAGAACCGTCTTGCCCGACCCCGACTGACCGATGATGAGGTTGGTCTTGCCGTCATAGAGTTTGGCATTGATGTCGAACAACACCTGGCGGTCACCGCCCTCCTCCTTGAAGGTCTTGGAAAGATGCTTTACTTCAATCATTTTCAGTTGTTAGTCTTTAGTCCTTAGTTGTTAGTTGTCAGAGCAGCAGGAGGGTTAGGATGACGTCGGCTACCAGAATCATGATATTGCTCATCACCACAGTGTCGGTACTGGCCTTACCCACCTCGACCGAGCCGCCCTGCACCGAGTAGCCATAGTAACTGGCAATCGTTGACATCAGGAAGGCAAAAACCAGCGACTTAATCAAGGCAAACCACACATACCACTCGATAAAGAGCGACTGGATGCCGAAAATGAACGTATCGGGGTCAACTATACCCGTAATGATGCAGATGAGCCATCCGCCAAACAGGCTGGTCGCCATGCAGATGATGACCAGGAAAGGAAGAATGGTGATCAAGGCCAGAATCTTGGGTGCAGCCAGGAAGTTGGCGCTGTTGATGCCCATGATGTCGAGGGCGTCGATCTGTTCGGTGGCCCTCATGGTTCCAATCTCGCTGGCGATATTCGAGCCGATTTTACCTGACAGAATCAGGCAGAGAATTGTCGAAGAGAACTCCAGCAGAATGATTTCACGCGTAGTCAAGCCCACCGTGTAGCGGGGCAACAACGGATTAGAGATGTTGAGCTTGATCAGAATCGTGCACAACGAACCAATGAACAGCGACACGATAATAATCAACGGAATCGAATCGATGCCCAGTTTGGCGATTTCATCGGCATATCGTTTGAAGAAAACCTTCCACTTGTCAGGGATGGCGATAACCCTCCACATGAACATGCAGTAGTCTCCAAACTTATCCAACATTTTTGTCAGTAACATATTAGTTTCTAGTTTCTAGTCCTTAGTTTCTAGTCCTTAGTCCTTAGTTGTTGGTTGACTTTTTTAAATTACTCTTATTAGCCCTTTATCAGGTTGTTGAGCATCGCATAGACGGTGAGGCCCGCCACACTCTTGATGCCGGTCTTGTGGGTGATGTTCTTGCGGTGACTGATGACCGTGTGGACACTCACGTTGAGGGCATCGGCAATCTCCTTGTTGGTCTTGCCCTGTGCCAGCTGCACGAGCACAGCCGTCTCGCGCTTGGTCAGTTCGTAATTGTTTTTTGCCACCTCGTCCTCACCCGGCGCCGTCTGGGCAAGGGTGTCGATGATGACAGCGCGACTGTCACGGATGTCCACCACCGCGTCATACTGCTTGAGCAGGTCGCGCTCCACATACTGATAGACCAGTGCCACCAGGGCCATGGGCCGCTCATTGACCAAATGCCGCGGATTGTCCAACAACGTGGGGTTGATGAGCAGGATGTCAGGACGCGACATGGCAATGCGCTCCTCCAGATTGTCGGCGCTCGACTGGGAATCCAGTATCTTGAAACGCTGCTCGTCAAGGATAGCCTTCAGCCCCTCGACAATCACCTCGGCAGGTTCAACAATCAACAGGCGCTTTTTCATTTCAGGATGGCATTTTCCAAGTGCTGCACCAGCGGCACCATGATTTTTTCCTCGATAAAGGTGTGCTTCTTGAGATCCTCGCTCAACCGCAGGATATCATACACCACATCCACCACGTTATCGTCATCGACCTGCGGTGGCAAGTACTTGAAGACAATGTTGAGCAGATCGTCCAACTTGCCTTCGATGTCGCTGTGCGTGTGCAGGAACTCGCCAATGCTGTAGGTCTTGTCTTTCTCGCCACCCATCAATGCCCTGATGTGCGGGAACACGTCGTTCTCTTCATGCACGAAATGAGCCACGACCTCACGCTTGTACTCCTTGAAAAAACTGATAAACACCTGTCCGATGCGCCCATTGAGTTTTTGGGCAATGGCATCAAGGTGCAGCTCGATGTGCGGAAGGCGTTTATCGACATAATACCTGTGAGACTTCTCCAAATAGGGGACGAGGCCAGTCATGTCAGTACCCAGGATTGTTGCCGTCGAGGGCACATAATTGTTGAAAGTATAGACGTTGCAAATGAGCAGGAAGAAAGATGTGTCCACCCCACTCTCCTCGCAGACGTCGGCGATCGAACGGTCTCCAAAGCCCAGCGAGATGCCCAGACGCGTCAACAGCGTCAACAGTGACGGATGGGCTGTTATCAGGTCGCTCAGGCGGCTATCGCTCGAAAAAAGTCTTGATTTCATTTTTACTTGAATTAAACTACTGTTTACTCTTGCGCCTGCAAAGATAGCACATTTTAGCCAATAGAGCAAATCCCCCTATCACGGCGTTGAAAACCGTGACACCCGGTCGAAAATGAGGAGGCGGCTGATGTCCCAGGCCAGGCGTTGATGGCGGGTGAGGTCGGTGCTGTCGCCGATAACCGACATGTTGCGCGGCTGGATGGCGCCAGCGACGGGATATCGCAGGATGCTGTGGCCCAGCCCTTTCCACGGATAAGCGTTTGCACCCATGACGTCGAGCAACGTGGGATAGAAGTCCACCTGCCCGATGACGGCGTCGTAACGCAAGGTGGTGTCGCAGCCGGCAATAATCAAGGGAATTCCCCAATCGTCGGGGACCGCCTCATAATCGGTTTTCCCCAACACCCTGTTGCGATAAAGCTGGGTGTGGTCACTGACAATGGCCACAATGGTATTACCAGCCAAACCATGGCGGCGCAAATTGTCGATGAAAGCGCCGATGCAACTGTCGGTGAGATGGACACAGTTGAGGTAGCCGCGTGCCTCGGCATTGAGGGTGTCGCTGCGGCTAATCCATGATGGCGGCACTTTGCCATCGGTGTAAGGCGTGTGCATCGTCATAGTGACCATCTCCAGGAAAAACGGCTGACGCAAAGACGGCAACAGACCTCCGGCAAAATCCAGGAGTGCGGCATCGTCGATATTTCCTTGCCGCTTGAGCGCAGTGGCCAGGTGGTCACGGGTGTAGAGGGTGTCGAATCCATAGGTGCGGGCCGTGACATTCTGATTCCAGTTCACGCCTGGAGTACAGATGACCTCGCGGCAGTCATAGCCATCGAGAGCCGCCGCCAATGTGGGATAAGGCCCGTCACCATGGTGAACGGCCACCACGCCATCACGCAGCGGCAGTAGACCCGTGTTGTAGATGAAATGGGCATCGCTGGAATGGCCGTGGCTGGTCTGGAACAGGACATGCGGAGCATAGATGACGCTATCGCCAGCGACCAGGCGATTCATGACAGGCGTCACTTCACGCCCGTCCACCTGCATGCCGATGGGCCAGGTGTGTAACGACTCCACAATAATGAGCACTAGGTTGCGGCGCTGAACACGACAATAGGGGTTATCGCTGTAGCGAGGACAGTCTTCGGCAAGAAAACGGTCTGCCATGGCTCGTTCCTTGTCGCTCACGGTATGGCTGTTGAATAACGTCTGGTAGAGCGAGAACACGCCGTAAGGGATCAGGCCGTTTTGAGCGAAATAATCACGATTGCTGAAGTTGTGCAGGAAACGCTTCTCATAGTTCTCGCCCTTGACGAGATATCCCGCCATTGCCAACACCAGTGCCCCTGCCAACGAGAGCAGGAACGGCTTGATGTGGCCGGTCTCTTTAGCAGAGCGGCGCATGAGCAGGCCCACCACTATCAACAAGAGATAGGGGGCCACGATGAACAGGTCTTGCCAGCGCAGCAACGACAAGGTGCTGGCAGCCAGCGTGGAATTGACATTTTGGGTAAGGGTGAGGCTTTGCCATGGCATCAAATCGTCATAGGCACGGCAATAGCACACCTGCATGAGACACCAGATGGTGAGCAACGTCATGGGAAGCCACACCAGCCATCGCCAGCGACGGGGCAAAAGCCAGTAAGGGGACAGAAGCAATAACGCATTGGCCAACGAGACGGCCACCACATGCCAGTGGTGCAACATCTGCCCCACTCCACCCAGGTGCGTGTCGAGCGCCACGATGAAACATTGCCAGGCGGCGACAATGACACAGAGCAGGAAGAATGCGATATGTCTGTCTTTTATTTTCAACTATCGGAATTGTGTTGGACGTGGCAGAGCCACGTCACAGGGGACCTGCCTGATGACGGCTTTATACTCGTTTAATGATGTGAGAGACGACGCCCCAAATCTGGAAATTGCTGTCTTCGCTCACCTTCAGTTCGGGAAATGAAGCGTTGGCCGGTGTGAGATACACGCCATCGTTGCGCACACTCAAGCGCTTGACGGTGAAATCTCCATCGATGAAACAAACAGCAATGCACCCGTCGTGGGGTGTGAGCGAACGGTCAATAATGAGCAAATCGCCCTCGTTGATTCCCGCATCGACCATCGAATTGCCGATGACACGAGCACAGAAGGTGGCTGCGGGATTGGTGATCAGCGCCCTGTTGAGGTCGATGCTGTCGGCATATTCGCCTTGAGCAGGGCTGGGAAAACCCGCCTGGACACGTCCTTCAAAGAACTGCAAGCCAAACGATTTCTCATCGGGCTGGAGTTGTGATATTTTGATATCATCCATAGGTTTAAACCTTAACAATCAAGCCGTCATAAGCCAGTTCCACGCCTTGCGGCAGCAATTTCGGGGATTCGGCATGCAGTCCCATGCGGTCGCTCATGTGGATGAGCAGCGTGCGGCCAGGCTTTACACGCTTTACTATGGCCAAGGTCTCGTCCAGGCACATGTGGGAGATGTGTTCGCCCACACGCAACGAGTTGATGACCAGCAAAGGCACCCCGCTGAGGCTCTCCACGACCTCATCATCGATGGTCTTGGCATCGGTGATATAGGCCAAGGGGCCGATGCGGAATCCCAAAATCGGCAACTTGTAGTGCATCACCGGTATGGGCTCGACGCGTACGCCCTCGACCAAAAACGGCTTGTCATCATCAATGACATGGACATCAAACTGGGGCACACCGGGATAAGGATTCTCGGCAAAGCAATAGGGAATCCTCTTGTGCAGATTCATCACCACATCGGCACGGGCATAGAGCGGCATGGGGCGCTCGAAGCAATAGGCCCGCAGGTCGTCGAGCCCAGCCACATGGTCAAAATGGATGTGCGTCAACAACACCGCATCCAGGTTGTCGTCGCTGGCACGCAACATCTGAGTGCGGAAATCAGGGCCGCAGTCGATGAGAATGCGTGCTCCCTGATATCGCACGATAGCCGATGTGCGCAAACGCTTATCGCGAGGGTCATCGCTCATGCATACGGGACAATGACACCGCAACATGGGCACGCCAGTCGAAGTACCCGTTCCCAGAAATTCTATTTCAAGCGTGGTCGGTTCCATTATTTCCTGAATTGATTGAGGAGGCCATCGACAAAGAACAGATAGGCCCCGCCATCATAATACCAATATTCCCTCATTCCCGCCTGGTCGGGCCGCTCGTTAATGCGTTTGGGGCTACCCAGGGCCAGACGGCATTCCTCCTTGGTCATGCCTTCCACCACGATGCCACGAGTGATGCGTTGCCAGTTGTCGTCGCTGATTGTGGGATGTGCCAGACGCGGATCGGTTGGCGTGAAAAGCGCATCAAAGTCCCGACCATGCATCGTTGAGACATTGTTGTTCATCCACACCATCGCCTGCTCGTGAGAATCGGCAGTCGTAAACAGGACCCGTAGCGGCAAAACCGTGTTTCCCGGCAAGACACTGTCGATGCGCACCTTGATGAAATGCCGTCCGTCCATCATCTGCTCGGACTGGCGGTCATACCAGATGGGGGTGCGGATGAAATACTCATTGCCCACCAGCTGGCCCGCCACGTGACGGACCATATCCAGGTCGATGAGCATGGGCAGTGAGAATCCCGCATGAGATTCCTCTACCGACTTGCCGTAACGGTAGATAACTGGGAGTCCCGTCGCCTGGTCATGGAACATGATGTCCACCTTGCTGCTGTCCCCCTCGAGTGACAAGCCGCTAGTCACGCAACGGCGATACTCCAGTATATGTCCCGCCAGACGTAACGTGTCCTTGTCATAGCCGTCGGCGCGCATAAGCATCTGGTTCACCTGGTCATCAGTCACCCAGAACCGCTTTCCCGCCTTCCATGCCAAGAGCGAATCCTGATAGGCCTCCAGGACGACTGCGGGTTGATGTCCCGGGTTCTTGTCCAGAACCCGCTGGACATCTTTGTCCGTCACATGCTCGGTGACTTCGATTCCGGTGCCACAAGACGCCAGCGACAAGCACATCCACGCACTTGCTCCCAAAATGAACTTGATGGCCAGCGAGATGTGCCGCATTAACAGAGATTATTTCTTCTTTTTTGACATCAGGACAGAGTCGATCGACGTTGTTACCGTGCCGACGTTGACCTGGCCTTCCATGGCATCCTGCATCACTTCACCGACAGCTTTATCGGTAGCCATGCCCTTGTTCACCTTTAATGCAGTGAGGTAAGCGGCATTGCGTTGCCTGGATTCCTTGACTGCCCCGCGGAAATCGGCAATAGCTGCCGAATCACCGGTAGCAATCACTTCCTTTTCCATTTGGCGGATAGCCTTCTCGGCCGCTAATGCGGCAGCAGTATCCTGTTTTTCAACCGATTGGTCAAGCTCTTGCGCCAGTTTTTTACCTTGGTCGGCATAGTTTGTGCTTGAATCACAACCAACAAGTGACAGCATAGCTGCAGCTGCCAACATAATCATGTACTTTTTCATTTTATTGAAGTTATTAAATTTTATATTCATTTATTGATATACTCGGCCAGTTTCAAGTGGTCCAGAATCCGCAACTCATTGCTGTCATAGTCAATGATTTCTTCATCGACCAACTTGTCGAGTGATGAAATGAGCGTGGTGCGTTGCGTTCCTAACAGATAGCATAAGTCTTTTTGCTTAAACCGCAACACGACATCGGTGGCCCCAGTAATCACCAGGGTATCCATCAGCATGGCCAAGCGGTCCATCACCGAGTTCTCCTTGATAGCGACAAAAGAGGAGCAATTGCGTTGACTGCCCGAAGACAGGTAATTCAAGATATTGAACAGGAAGACTTTATCGGAGCCCAACATCGTGACGTAGTCGCTCTTGCGCAATTGCAGAATGCCGCACGGCCCGTCGGCAACTGCCGTGTAAGGATAGGATGTTTCACGACCGAAGAGATATTCAGCAGCCAACACATGCGGGGTGGTCAATGTCTGCAATAACGACACCCTCAAGTTGTCAAATTGCGTCTCCAGCCTGACCTGTCCCGAAACGATAAAGCGCACATGAGTGCACTGATCGCCGGCGGCAAAGATCTGCTCGCCGTTACGGAACTTGAGGAAGTGGAAAGGCAGCTTCTCGACAAGAGCGGTAATCCTATCGGAGCTCACGCCCTGAAAAAGAGGCAACTGCATCAGCTGTTGATACATACTGTTCATTCTCCCGGCAATATTTAGGTTCACTAGCGGCCCAGCACGTCAATCACTTGCTCCACGGTCAAGGTCTGCTGCTCACCAGTGGTCATGTTCTTGAGGGCGATGGTGCCGTTCTGCACCTCATCAGCTCCAATGATAGCCACGAATGGTATCTGACGGTCATTGGCATAGTTCATCTGTTTCTTCATCTTGGCACTGTCAGGATAAAGTTCAGCACTGATGCCAGCCCGACGCAGCGCCATGATGTGGCTCAAAGACACTGCCGCCTCCTGCTCGCCAAAATTGACAAACATCACACGGGCCGTAGCCATGGTGTCGGCAGGATAGAGGTCAAGGGCATTGAGCACATCGTAGATGCGGTCGGCACCGAAGCTGATGCCCACACCCGACAAGCCAGGCATGCCGAAGACACCCGTCAGGTTATCATACCTGCCACCGCCGGTAATGCTGCCGATAGCCACGTCCAACGCCTTGACTTCAAGGATGGTGCCGGTGTAGTAGTTCAAACCGCGTGCTAGCGACACATCGAGTTCAACCTGGGCACGTGTGCCCAGCCTTGCCACATGGTTCAGCACATAGCGCATCTCCTCGATGCCCTTCATCCCCACCTCGCTGGTCGAGAGCATGGTCTCAAGGGCGGTGAGGCGCTCGTCGTTAGAGCCTTCCAGGGCCAGCAGGGGCTGGAGGGTTGAGATGGCCTCATCGCTCAAGCCTTTTTCCCTAAGTTCAGCATTGACGTTGTCAAGACCAATCTTGTCGAGCTTGTCGATGGCAACGGTGATGTCAATAATCTTGTCGGCAGCACCGATGACCTCGGCAATGCCGCTTAATATCTTGCGGTTGTTCAACTTGATGGCGACATTGATGTTGAAGCGGTTAAACACCTCGTCGATCATGGTCACCAGTTCCACCTCATTCAACAGCGAATCACTGCCCACAATGTCGGCATCACACTGGTAGAACTCACGATAACGCCCCTTTTGGGGACGGTCGGCACGCCACACGGGCTGCACCTGGTAGCGCTTGAACGGCATCTGGACGTCGTTGCGGTGCTGGACGACATAGCGTGCAAAGGGCACCGTCAAGTCATAACGGAGTCCTTTCTCACTGATTTTAGTCGTCAAGTGCAGTGAGTCGTGAGCCGACAGCAGATCGTCAGGAGCGTCCTTGAGGTAATCACCACTGTTCAGAATCTTGAACAGCAGTTTGTCGCCCTCCTCGCCATACTTGCCCATCAGGGTGGACAGGTTCTCGATGGCAGGGGTCTCTATCTGTTGAAAGCCATAAAGCAGAAAAACGTCTTTAATTGTATTGAAGATATAGTTGCGACGCGCCATCTCGATGGGCGAGAAGTCGCGTGTCCCCTTGGGGATAGATGGTTTTTGTGCCATTAGATTATTATTTCTAGTTCTTATTTTCCAGTTTCTAGTTGTTGGTTTTTTATCAGCGACGACGGCCACCTAAGAATATGGCTGCATAATATAATAATGTAGCCAGCGAACCGATTGCTGCCACAACATAGGTATAGGCAGCGGCACGCAAGGCGTCCTTGGCATAGCCCAATTGTTCACCGGCAACAATGCCCGATCCCTCAAGCCACTTGATGGCGCGACGGCTGGCATCGACCTCGACGGGTAAAGTCACAAAGCTGAACAGCACTGTCAAGGCGAACAAGAAAAGGGCGATATACAGAGGTATCACACTCAACTCATAAAGAGCAATGCCGGCAAGCAGCAGCCACTGCACCGTCTTAGAAGCGAAGGAAACGATGGGGACCATCTTAGTGCGCAGTTGCAGCATGCTATAGCCCACCTTGTGCTGAACGGCATGTCCGCACTCGTGTGCGGCAACTGCGGCAGCGGCAATGCTATTGGTGCCATAGACCGGTTCACTGAGGTTTACCGTCTTGTTGGCAGGGTTGAAATGGTCGGTCAACTGACCGCTCACACTGGTGACCTGCACGTCAGCGCAACCGTTTTGCTGTAACATCGCCATAGCAACGTCACGGCCTGCCATAGGCACGCCCAGAGGCACCTTACTATACTTGGTGAATTTTGATTTGAGGGAGTTCTGAACGATCATGCTCAGGATAAAGATACCTCCCATTAAAATATAGGCAAACATATCGTTAGTTTTTTGTTGTTAGTTAGTTCTTAATTAGTTAGGTTATTAACCATTTTCTGTAGTCGGCGACCATTTTGGCACGAAAATTGTAGCAAAAGGCGCTGGACAACATTCCGCACCGCAAAGGTAAAGTTTTTTGTCCGCAAAACCGCCCAAATGGGCAATAAAAGTGCTAAAAAATGAAAATTGAGAGCAAAAAAGTTTGGTAATTCAAAAATAGCCGTTACATTTGCGGCGTTGATTCGTTTTATTATTAATCATTTATTTTAAAAGTTGTTTTATTATGAAGAAGTTTTTATTGATGTTTGCAGCTGTTGCTGCTATCGCATTTGTTGGTTGCAAGACCGAAACCAAGCCCGCTGAGGCCGTTGTTGAAGAGGAGCCCGCAGCTGTTGAGTACACTGTTGACGGTGTAGCTGCTGACCTGTTGAACTGCGCTGATGAGGCACAGGCTCTTGGCCTGCTCGATGGTATCAAGGCTAAGGCTGAGGAATTGCTGAATGGTGGTGACCAGGCTGGTTACTTCAACATCATCAACATCCTGAAGACCGTTTGGGAGAACAACAAGGAAGCCATCCTGGCTAAGATCCCGACCCTGGCAGAGAAGATGACCGGTTACATCGATGTTCCTGAGAACCTGAAGGCTGGTTTTGCTGATTTCGTAGCAAAGCAGGCTGCTGAGAAGGTTGGCGAGGCTGTTGACGCTGCCGTTGACGCCGCTGGCGAGAAGGTTGACGCTGCTAAGGATGCCGTTAAGGATGCTGCTGGCAATGCTGTTGACGCTGCAAAGGAGAAAGGCGCTGACGCTGCTCAGAAGGTAGCTGACGAGCTGAAGAACTAATCTAGAACATAAGATTAAATCCTTTATAACAAATCAGGGCTGGCTCCTATGAGCCGGCCCTGATTGTCTTTTAATGCAAGCCAGAGGCTTGCAATACCCCAACGGGCTAGCAATACCATGACAGGCTAGCGGGATGCGGCTGACTTTTGATAAGCGAGACGCTCATCGCCGCTGAGCAGATAGATAATGCCGCAATAAGTGAAGCCGTAACGCTGGATGACATGGCGCATGATGACGTTGTCGCGGTGGGTGTCGATGCGCAGGCAACCCGCCACCTCCATGCAGTAATCCATCACGTCATTAAAGATACCGTGACTGGCTGCCGTGCTGGCCAGGCGATGCACCACATAGTAGGGCTTGTCGTCCAGCCACTGGCCCTCGTATATTTCCTTGTAGGTAGGCTCAGGGCCAGGGATGAAGGCAAACGAGGCAACGATCTCCCCACCCTGCTCCACGCACAGGTAGCAATGCCCGTTATCGATGTCATTGACAATGGTCTCACGGCTGGGATAACCGTCAATCCACTGGTTCACGTTTCCGCACGAGCGCATGATGCCCCGCGCCTCCTCGATGAGCCGCATGATGACCGGCACATCCTCAATCTCAGCTTTTCTAAACGACCTATTCATAAAATATTTTGCCAAAGGATTTCAGCTCATTTGAAACAGCTAAAGTACAGCTGCAATTTTACGGATAGATTTAAGCATATCGTTCAAGGATTTATCAGAACGAGCAGTTTGCATGTTGTATTTTGACTGCAAATACATCAATGAGTCGGCTGGCACATCAAGGGCTGCCTCAAACATCAGAGCGGTCTTAGCCGTTAAAGAACGTCGAGCATTCAAGATCTCATTAACAACTGAATAAGCCAAACCCATGCTTTCGGCAAGCTTACGCTGCGTGATACCCCTATATTCAATCTCATCTTTCAACACCTCTCCTGGGTGGGTCGGGTACGCTCCATATCCAAGATTTCCCATAATCCTCTACTATTTATAGTGATTAGACAATTCAATTATATTACAAATGGTAATCGTTTTCTCATTATCATTAAAAGAACTCTTGAATTCAATCCGATACTGATGATTGACGCGAACAGATTCCAAGCCTTCTTTATCGCCGGTTAGTTTCTCGTAATGCAATGAGTGGTAACGAAAGAGGTCTTCAATCCTGTCTACAGAGTCGAGAATGTTCAATACACGGATATAACGACTGACGACCTGAGGCTGAAACCGATGTTTCTTATCAGCAGTCTTACCGTTATAGAACAATTCCCTAAGATAATCCTTTTCAAAAATGATTTCCATTATCTCACATTATGGTGCAAAGATAATCTATAAATCCGATGTTCGCAAATTTTGCGAATATAATTTTTTACATGCTTGACTCAGTGAGAATAACGATGCGTTTTAGTTGTTAATTCCAGATATGCCGTCGCGGCGCATCATGGCGTCGATGTGGGGTTCGGTGCCACGGAAACGCTTGTAGAGCGTCATCGGAGCCACAGTACCACCACGCGAAAGGACGTTATCGACCCACTGGCGGGCAGTCTCACGGTTGAAGATGCCTTCCTGCTTGAAACGGTCAAAGGCGTCGCACTCAATCACCTCGGCCCACTTGTAGCCGTAATATCCAGCGGCATAACCGCCCGAAAAGATGTGGGTGAACTGCGGTGACATGATACAGCCCTCGACGGGTTCAAAGGCTTTCACATCTTTTGTCGCGTTATACTCGAACTGGAAATCATCGCCCTCATAGGGATCGCTAATGCTGTGCCAGGCCATATCCAGGAAGCCGAAGCCCAACTGGCGCACACAGGCATAGGCAGCGCCATACTGCGACGAGGCAATCAGGCGATCGATCAACTCCTGCGGTACGGGCTCACCTGTCTGGTAATGACGGGCGAAGCTATCCAGGAATTCGCGCTCATAGACGTAGTTCTCGTTGAACTGCGAGGGGACCTCGACAAAGTCTCGATAGACGTTAGTGCCCGAAAGGGACTGATACTTGCAGCGGGACAACAGCTGATGCAAGGCATGCCCGAACTCGTGCATGAAGGTCTCGACCTCGCGCACGGTCAATAGCGAAGGCTTGGCCTGGGTAGGACGGGTGAAATTCATCGTCAAGGTCACCAGGGGCCTCACGTCATTGCCATTCTCATCGATGTACTGCTCACGGAAACTCGTCATCCATGCCCCACTCTGCTTGGTGGACCTGGGGAAGAAGTCAAGGTAAAGCATACCCACGGCCTTGCCGTCCTCATCGGTCACATCAAAGACCTCCACCTCGGGGTGGAAAACTTGCGCATCGTGGTTGGGGATGAAGCGCAGGCCATACATCCGCTTGGCAAAGCCAAAGACGCCCTGAGTCACCTGTGATAGTTCAAAATAAGGCCTGAGCAACTCGTCGTTGATGTCAAACATCGAGTCTTTCTCCTTATTGCTGTAATAGCTATAGTCCCAAGGCATGATTTCGACCGGTTTGCCCTCCAATTGTGTGGCAAATTCGGTGAGGCGCTCCATTTCACTGCGTTCCACCGGCAAATAGGCATCGCGCAACTGGTTAAGCATGTTATAGACAGCCTCAGGCTTCTCGGCCATTGTGTGCTGCAGTTTATACTCGGCAAAACAGTTGCAACCCATCAGTCGGGCAATCTCCAAACGAGTGTTGGCGATATCACGCAACACGTCCAGATTGCAGAATTCCCCGCTTGTACACTGGCGGTTATACATCTTGTACAACTTCTCGTGCAGGTCCCTGCGGTCGCTATATTTCATGAACGGGATATAGCTGGGCGCATCCAGCGTAATCAGCCAGTCGTCCTCGCGGCCTTTGTCGCGGGCAGCCTGCTTGGCGGCATCCAGGGCGCTCTCGGGCAAGCCCTCGAGGTCACCGGCAGTGAGCCACAATTCATAACGGGGCGTTTCCTTGAGGGCATTCTGGTCAAATTTCAAGGTCAGCTCGGTCAAGCGCTTGGACAACTCACGGTAGCGGTCACGGTCAGCCCCTTGCAGGTTGGCACCGCTGCGGATAAAGCCGTCATAGGTTTCACGCATCAGCATACAGTCCTCCTCATCGCGCTTCGTCGCATCGAAATGGTCATGCACATGCTTCACCCGATGCCACAGCTGCTCGTTGAGGGTGATGCTGTTGAAATGTTCGCTCAAGCGTGGCGCCATGCGGTTGCTCACCTCCATCAACTCATCATCGGCGTTAGCCGAGAGCATGGGATAGAACACACCCAGCACGCGGTTGAGCGTCGCGCCAGCCCGGTCCAGAGCCACGATGGTGTTCTCGAAGGATGGCTCCATATCATTGCCAGCAATCGCCTTCACCTCGGCATCATGTTCCCGGATGCCCTGAAGGATAGCCGGCTCATAATCGGCCGTAGTGATACGGTCAAAGGGCACTGCCCCACCCGTTGTCCTGAACGGTTTGAAAAATATATTGTCCTCTATCATTTTCACTAATCTCTAATCTCTAATCTCTATTCTAGGTCAACTACTGTGATGCCCGCACTGCCGAACTGCACATGCTCGTCGCGGTAGGACTTCACGCCGTTGACCGTGCGAAGATACTCACGGATGGCCACTTTCAACGCGCCTGTTCCTGTACCATGCAGGATGCGTACCCGCTGTGCGCTGAACTGGATAGCGTCATCGATAAAATAGGTGATGGCCTGCAGGGCTTCATCGGCCCTCATGCCACGCACATCGATATCGGGCTTGAAGTTCAGCTGGCGGGTCCTTATTTCATCGGTCGTGGAACGGCCCAGCGACTCGGCCTTAGGCGTCTTTTCCTTGCGCATGGTGCGTTCCACCTTGTCGGCCTCGATTCGGGTCTTGATGTTGCCAAAGGCCACCAGTGCGTACTTCTCATCGATGCTGATGAGTGAGCCCACGGTGGTTGTGCCCTTAATCACCACGTTGTCACCCGCCTGCAGCGGCCGATCTTTAGCAATCGGCTTTGCTGTAGCTTTCTTTTTGGGCGGTTTGCGGTGTGCCCTGTCTTTTGGAGTCAATTCCCTGAGACGGTCGGGCGATTCGGGCTCCTCGGCATTGAGGCGCTGCTTGAACTCATCGAGCTGGCGCCGCAATTCCTTGGTGCGCTCCTTCTCGGCCTGCTGAGCACGAATTTCCTTGATGGTTCGCTCGATCTGGGCATTGCTGCCCTGGAGAATTTCCTGGGCCTCGGCACGGGCATCGTGGATAATCTGCCGGTGCTCGGCGCGGATGTTGTCAAGGCGTTCGTCATAATCGGCGATCATCTGGTCGAGGCGCTTTTCCTTAGCACGCACGTCTTGGCGCTTGTTTTCCCAATAGCGGCGGTCGCGCACGATATCGAGCAGATACTTGTCCATGTTGATGTAGTCACTGCCCACGATTTCGCTTGCCTTGTCGATGACCTGCTGCGGCAGCCCCGTCTTGCGGGCAATCTCGATGGCAAACGAGCTGCCGGGATAGCCCATCGACAACTGGAACAAGGGCTGCATGCGCTGGCGGTCATAGAGCATTGCACCGTTAACCACACCGTCGGCCTCGTCGGCAAAGTGCTTGAGATTCTGATAGTGGGTCGTGATAACGCCCATCACCTGGTGCTCGTTGAGCTGCTCCAAGATGGACTGGGCGATGGCACCGCCTATCTGGGGCTCGGTGCCGCTGCCCATCTCATCGATGAGTATGAGTGTCTCTTTCCCTCCCTTGGAGAGGAAGAGTTTCATATTCTGCAAGTGGCTGCTATAGGTACTCAGGTCGTTCTCGATGCTCTGCTGGTCGCCGATGTCGATGAAGATGTCGCGGAACAGGCCCATGTGGGAGTTGTCACGCAACGTGGGCAACAGGCCGCACTGCATCATGTACTGCACCACACCCACGGTCTTGAGGCACACCGACTTGCCGCCGGCATTGGGTCCCGAAATGACCAGGATGCGGTCCTGCTTGTTCAAGTTGATATTCAAGGGCACCACTTCCTTGCCCTGGGCACGCAACGAGAGCATCAGGGCGGGATGAATGGCTGTGTACCATTCCACGACAGGTTTGCGGTCAATGTGGCACATCTGTGCGCCCACATCCTTGGCAAACAAGGCCTTGGCGCGGATGAAGTCCAGCTGACCCAGGGTCTCAAGGACGCCAGACAGCTCGTCGAGATGCGGACGGATCTGGTCGGTCACCTCGGTGAGGATGCGGATAATCTCGCGGGCAATCTCGGCCTCGGTCTCACGGATGCGGTTATTGGCCTCGACAATGGCATCGGGCTCGATGAACACGGTCTTTCCTGTTGCGCTCTCGTCGTGGACAATGCCGTGCAGCTTGCGCTTGTTCATGGCGCTCACAGGCAGTACGAGGCGACCGTCGCGCAACGAGGGCTGCACATCGTTGTCCAGGATGCCGTCCTGCTTGCCCTGGGCGATGATGCGGCGCAGGGTGCCGTTGATACTGCTGGTCACACGTGCGATAGACACGCGCAGTTCATGCAGGTGGGGCGACGCCGTGTCCTTGATGTTGCCGGCCTTGTCCAGCACATGAGCGATTGCAGCACTCAGTTCAGGAAAAGCCTGCATGCCGCTGGTGAGCTCACGCAAGCGCGGATAGGACGCATCGCCCTCATTGCCAGAGCTGAAGAAACGCAAGACCTGACCCACCGTGACCAGCAGGCGCTGCAGGTCGAACAACCGCTCGGCCGACAGGAAAGTGCCCGGCGTCGAAATTTCTTTCAACACCACGCGCAAGTCAAAGTAGTAACTCAGCGGGAACTCCTTGCCCGTCTGCAGGATGGACAGGAACTCGTTGGTTTCCTCGAGCCAGCGTATCACCTCGTCACGACGGGTCGAGAAACGCAGTAGCGGCACGTTGGCTGCTCCCAGCGCGCTCACGCAGTGGCGTTCCAGTTCCCGCCTGACGGCATCAAAGCCAATCTTGGTCTCAAAAGTTGAGGGATAAATCATAGGCACAAAATTAGTGTTTTTTCGCGGAATGGAGAAATAATTTGTATCTTTGCAGCATCCTAGGGGATTTATCCCCAAATAATATCATCAATCAAATCTTATCTATCTGATTCGAGAAAAAACAGGCCTCGTTGCGGTTAAACAGACTTCAACGAGGCGCTTTTTATCTTTTTTTCTTCCAAAAAGGATAAGAATCAAAAAAAATAACTACATTTGCGGGTTATAATCAGGAAATACAATTAACCTAAATATTAATAACAAACTCAATTTTTATGAAGAAATTCTTATTCTTACTTCTCGCATCGGCTATTTCCTTCAACATGATGGCCGATAGCAAGGTTGTTGTCCCCGACAGCACCGGTTTCAAGTTCACCGACACCAAGGTTATCCGTCACACCCCCGTCAAGGACCAGAACAAGTCCGGTACGTGCTGGTGCTACTCGACCAACTCCTTCTTCGAGAACGAGATCCTGCGCCTCACCGGCAAGGAGGTTCACCTGAGCGAGGGCTTCGTGGTTAACCACTGCTACTATGACAAGGCCATCAAGTACATCCGCATGGATGGCACGATCAACTTTGCCGAGGGTGGCGCTGCCGAGGACGTTCCCTACGTATGGCGCAAATACGGTATGGTGCCCAACGAGGTGTACACCGGCATGACCTATGGCGACAAGAAGTTTGACACCCACGAGTTGACCACGCTGCTGAGCGGCTTTGTAGGCACCATCAACAAGAACAGCCGCGGCAAGCTCACTCCCGCGTGGATGGATGCTCTGAAGGGTGTCCTCGACGGATACATGGGTAAGATGCCCGAGACCTTCGTGTATGAGGGTAAGAGCTACACCCCGCAGACTTGGGCTGCCAGCCTGGGCCTGAACATGGACGACTATGTACCCATCGCATCGTTCACCCACCATCCCTACTATCAGCCCTTCGTCCTTGAGGTGGCCGACAACTGGTTGTGGTCCAGCTATCAGAACGTGCCCATCGACGAGCTGCTCGAGATTGCCAACTATGCTATCGACAACGGCTACAGC
>CACYAW010000037.1 GCA_902772455.1 uncultured Bacteroidales bacterium | reverse complement strand
TTGCCATTATCGCTCTGCATGCTTGCTTACCACCTCTACACGCTGTCAAAGCCAGTCAGCCCCAATAGTATGTATCCGTGTAAACGGCCTGCAAAGGTATAACAAATTCTGTGCCAAACAATCGGTTTGGTGCGAAAATTATTAAAAAAATCAGATTTCTTCGACAAGTTCGTGCCAGTAGGGTGACTGCTCGGGGACAAAGGCACCCGCTTGCAGGTGGTTATAGATGCGCAGGCATGCCCATGCGTCGATGGCGGCATATTGCTGCTGGGCATCGGTCAGGCTCGGGCTTTCCCAGTTGGTGAGTTGTTGGCCTTTACTGATTTTGTGCTGGAACAGAATGGCGTAGATCTTTTGCAGGCTCATGTCAGTTATGCCGTATTGCTTGACCAGTTGCTGCAACTCCACAAATCCTGCTGGATGGATGTCGCAGATGCGGGTGAGTTGATGAAAGTCGTCGGTGGTCGATAGGCCCACTTTGATGATGCCGGGGTCCTCCAGGTACTGCTTGAGTGGGGCGGGGATGCCTGTCCTGTTCAAGCGGATAAGGAATGCGTCGCTCTCGGTCGACAGTTGCAGCAGGGCTACGTTATGGTGCTCTCCGCGCTTGAAACTGGGGCGGGTCTCTGTATCGAATCCGGCGATGGGCGAGGTGCGCAATGCAGTGACTGCGCTTTTGACTTGGGATATGGAGTTGATGATATGGATGCGCCCGTTGAAGGTGACATGGGGCATCTGGTTGACATCTTGTTTGTCTATTGATACAACGTGCATGATGGCTGCAAAGGTACTGCTTTTTTTAGTGAATTGCTAACAGCCAGCGATGATTTGTTGCATTTTTTCCGATTCCTGATTCCCTATAGCCGGTCCACTTGCTTGACGCCCTTAACGTTAAGGATTTTCTTGATCAGATCATCCAGCAGGGTGATGTCGCTGATGTTGACGCTCAGCAGGCCTTCAAACAAGCCGCCCTCGGCCTGCACCGAGATGCTGCGTAACAGGCAGTTTTCGGTTTTGTTGATGACCGAGGTGATGGACGAGACGATGCCGATGTCATCGCGGCCAAGCACTTTCAGGGTGGCGACAAACTGGCTGCCCGCTTTGCCGGTCCAGCGGGTGCGGATGATGCGGTAAGGGTAGCGCTCCTTGAGGTGCTTCAGGTTCTTACAGTCGGTGCGGTGAATCTTGATGGCACCGTCGCTGGCGATGAATCCCTCGATGCGGTCGCCAAAGATGGGATTGCAGCACCGTGACAGCTTGTAGTTCACGCCCTTGACGTCCTCGCCAATGGTGAGTATGTCGTCGTTGTGGCGCATGTCGGGTGCCGTGGGTGCCTGGAGCACAAACTCCTCGGCGGTTCCCCGGTTGGTCGTCTCGTTTTGCTTGCTGATCAAGCCTTCATATTGCTCGACAACGGCATTCACGTCAATCTCACCCTCTTGGATGGCGGCATAGAAATCGGTCGTCGTTTTGTGGCCCATCTTCTTGATCACGCGGGCCAGGATGGCGTCGTCCGGCTCTATCTTGCGGTTCTTGAAGCGCCGCTGCAGCGTTTCGCGGGCAAGTTGTGCCTGGCGTGCGCGCCGTTCGTTGATGGCATTCTTGATCTTGTTGCGTGCGCGGCTGGTAACGGCGATATTGAGCCAGTCCAGTCGTGGCGTCTGTGTCGTCGAGGTGATGATTTCGACGGTGTCTCCGCTGCGCAGTCGGTAATTGATCTTCTGGTTCTTGCCGTCCACTTTGGCGCCCATGCAGGTGCTGCCCACACGGCTGTGGATGTGGAATGCGAAGTCCAGGATGGTCGCCCCTTGAGGCAGGCGGATGAGGTCGCCCTTGGGTGTGAAGACAAACACCTCGTTGTTATACAGGTTGGTGTCCATGTTGCGCATCAGGCTCATCTGTCCCTCATGCCCGCTGGCTTCGAGCATCTCTCTCACCTCGTTCATCCACCTGTCCGCGTCACCATCGCTCTTGATGCCCTTGTAGCGCCAGTGCGCGGCAACTCCACGCTCGGCGGTCTCGTCCATGCGCCGCGTGCGTATCTGCACCTCCACCCACTTGTTTCCAGGCCCATATACCGTGATATGCAGCGATTCATAGCCGTTGCTCTTGGGAATGGTGATCCAGTCCTTGAAGCGCGACGGATTGGCCTTGTAGATGTCGGTCACGATTGAGTAGGCGAGCCAGCAGGCGCGTTTCTCGTCCTTGGGCGACGTGTCCAGGATGATGCGTATGGCAAACAGGTCATAGATGCCGCTCAGGTCCACACCTTGCTTCTGCATCTTTTGCCAGATGCTGTTGATCGACTTGGTGCGGCCTTTGAGTTCAAATTTCAACCCTTCTTCCTTCAGCCTTTTGTCAATGGGCTCGATAAAGTTCTCGACATACCTCTCGCGTTCTTCCTTGGTCTCTTGCAGGCGGTTGGCGATTTGGGTGAACACTTTGCGGTTCAGGTACTTGAGCGAAGTGTCCTCCAACTCGTTCTTGATGGCGTACAGGCCCAGTTTGTGGGCCAGCGGTGCGTACAGGTATCGCGATTCACTGGCTATCTCCTGCACAAACTTCTCGTTAGGATGATGGTTGATGGCGCGCATGAGAGCCAGGCGGTCCACGGTCATGATGAGGATGACGCGCACGTCCTCGGCAAAGGTCAGCAGCAGCTTGTGGAAATTCTCGTTCTCCACGGCCGCTTGCTTTTTGTACAGCGGGGCAACGTGAAGCAGGCCGTGCACGATGGCGGCGACATCGTCACCAAAGAGGGCCTTCACTTTCTCGACGTTCAGGTAGTCGCCACGGCACAGGTTGTAGATCAGCGTCGCGATGACCATTGGACGGTCAGGTGCGATGCGGTCACACAGTGTCAGCGCGGTGCGCAGGTGGCGCAACACGGGATTCAACCCGTAACGGTCGCGCTTGAAAATGCCGGCAACGGTGATGCCGTCATGGATCAGGCGGTGCACGGTGTCGATGTCATGGCACGTCAGCTGTCCCCCCAACCTGTTGTTCAAATCCTTGACAAGTTGCAGCAGTTGCTGACGCTCTTCTGGCGTGAAGTATTCCTCTAATGTCACCATTTGGCTGGTTTTTTTCGCAAATTTAGTCTTTTTGTGACAAATTGCTTGCAAGAACCTCATTAAAAATGTAATTTTGGAGAAAATTTAAACAGCCTATCGATATGTTTACCGAAAAAGACCAGCAAATGATGGCCCAAAAGGGCATCACCGAGCCTGTGATTGAGGCTCAACTCAAGCGTTTTGAAACGGGTTTTCCGTGGCTTAAACTCGAGGCTGCCGCAACCGTGGGCAACGGCATCATGCGCCTCGACGCCAAACAGCAGACCCAGTGTATCAAACTGTGGAAGGAATTCCAGTCGGGTGGGGCAATCATAGAAAAGTTCCAGCCCGCTTCGGGCGCCGCCAGCCGCATGTTCAAGAATTTGTTCGCCTTCATTAATGAGGGGAAATCGGCTCCTGAGAGTGACTTCGAGAAACAATTCTTTGAGAACATCACCCTGTTTGCCTTCTTCCCCCAGTTGAACAAGACCTGCGTCAATCTGTACAAGAGCAATGTGGGCGAGCTCATTGAGGCCGGCCGTTATGCCGATGTGCTCAAGGCCCTGCTCCTGCCCGAGGGCATGAACTATGGTGCCTTACCCAAGGCCTTGCTCAAGTTCCACCGGGCTGCTGCAGGAACGGTGCACACGCCACTTGAGGAGCACCTCGAGGAGGGCGCCCAGTATGCCGCCGACAGCCGTCGCTGCGTGAGCATCCATTTCACGGTCTCGCCCGAGCACCGCGCGGGCTTCGAACGCCTCATCAAGGCAAAAGTGCCCTTGATGGAGAAAGTGTGGGGTGTGAAATATGATATCTCCCTCAGCGAGCAGAAGGCCTCGACCGACACCATCGCCGTGAACATGGACAACACGCCCTACCGCGACCCGGCAGGCAACCTGTTGTTCCGTCCGGCAGGACACGGAGCCCTGTTGGAGAACCTCAACGAGCGGGATGCCGATGTCGTGTTCATCAAGAATGTGGACAACGTGGTGCCCCTGCGCTTGCGCAGCGTGAGCACACGTTACAAGAAAATCATTGGCGGTTATCTGGTGCAGGTACAGCGGCAAATCAAAAAATATCTGGAGATGCTGGATAAAGAGACTGTCAAGTCGAGCGACCTCAAGGCCATGTTGCGTTATGCACGGCAAACCCTGTGCATCATCGACAAGGCGACCGATGGCATGGACGATGCGGCATTGACGGCTTGGCTGCGCGACAAGTTCAACAGGCCCATCCGCGTCTGCGGTGTCGTGCCCAACGAGGGCGAACCTGGCGGTGGCCCCTATCTGGCCTATAATGCCGATGGATCGGCATCGCCCCAAATCCTGGAGTCGGCCCAGATCAATCCTGCCGACGCTTCCGCCGTCGAGATGATGAAGAGCGGCACGCACTTCAATCCCGTTGACCTGGTGTGCTACATCAAGGACTACAAGGGCATCAAGTTCGACCTGCGAAAGTTTGTCGATCAGGAGACCGGCTTTATCAGCGTCAAGAGCAAGGACGGCGTGGACATCAAGGCCCTGGAGCTGCCCGGCTTGTGGAACGGCTCGATGAGCAACTGGAATACCGTTTTCATCGAGGTGCCCATCGACACATTCAATCCTGTTAAAACCGTCAACGACCTGTTGCGCAAGGCGCACCAGTGATGAGATTTACCTTGAGGCGCAAGATATTGCGTCTCAGCGTGTTCGATCTCAATTGATGATTGGCTCACTAGAAATGAAGAAGATACTTTGTTGCTTGTTGATGGCGTTGGCGGCTTTAGTCGCCAGCGCCCAACGCGTTGCCGATGGGGTCGTCGTTGACACCGTCTATACCGTTCATTCCATTAATCAGGACCGTTTCAAGGACGTGATTGCCGATTGGGAGGCACACGAATGGGACATGCGCAGTCAGCACCCTGTTGTGGTCGATTTTTATGCCGACTGGTGCCAGCCTTGTCGTCGCTTGGCGCCCATCCTGCGCGATATCGCCCAGTATTACAACGGTGAGGTGGACTTCTATCGCATCAACGTCGATAACAACCCCGATATTGCCGCGGCTTTCGAGATCCGCAGCATCCCCATGCTGCTCATCTGCCCCTTGGACGGTGAACCCAAGACCCTCGTCGGCCTCTATTCCAAGCAGGAATACATCCGCATCATCAACCAGGCCCTCGAGAGGTAACCTGTTTTTTTCTTGAAATGCCGTGAAATCCCTTAGGAACTAAGGGGGGCTTTTCCCATGACCTTTGCCCGTTGAATGACCCTGCCAACAATGGGGAAAAAGAAAAATCACGACAAAAGCATTGTCAATTAAGAATTTTGTTGTAACTTTGCCCCGCTTTTTTGGCACAATATTTATTAATCAATTTATTTTTAACGATCGAAGAGAACTGGGGATTGCGCAAGCTCGCTTATCCCATCGAGAACAAGAACACTGGTTTTTACACCCTGATCGAGTTTGAGGGTGAGCCCACCATCGTGGACAAGCTGGAAATCGCTTTCCGTCGCGATGAGAAGGTCATCCGATTCCTCACCTTCCGTCTGGACAAGTATGCTGCCGAGTACGCTGTTAAGCGTCGCGCCGTACGCAAGGCCAAGCAGGAAGAGCGCGCTGCTCAGGAAGCTGCCGAGAAGGAAGCTGCCGCAGTAGCCGTTGAAGAGGCACCCAAGGCCGAGGAGGCTCCCGCTGCCGAGGCATGAGTAAAACCAACGAGTAAAACTTAATTTAGGAAGTAAAAAACTATGGCACAAGAACAACAAAGGCCCTACAACCAGGGCGAAATCCGTTATCTGACTCCCCTGTCGGTTGACACCCGCAAGAAAAAATACTGCCGTTTCAAACGCAGCGGTATCAAGTACATTTCTTGAAGAAGTTCCTCAACGAGCAAGGTAAGATCCTGCCCCGCCGCATCACTGGTACCTCTCTCAAGTTCCAGCGCCGCGTGGCTAAGGCTGTGAAGCGTGCCCGTCATCTGGCATTGCTGCCCTATGTGACCGACTTGATGAAATAAACAACCCGATTACACAAAGGAGGAAACAAACTATGAAGATTATTTTGAAAGAAGATATCGTCAATCTTGGTTTCAAGAACGACGTCGTGGAAGTGAAGAACGGCTATGGCCGCAACTATCTCATTCCTCAGGGAAAGGCTATCCTGGCTACCCCCAGCGCTCTTAAGGTGCATGCCGAGAACCTGCGTCAGCAGGCTCACAAGCTCGCTAAGGTGAAGGCCGATGCCGAAGAGGCTGCTAAGGCATTTGAGGGTGTATTCCTGACCATCCCCGTTAAGGTGAGCCCCACGGGCACCATCTACGGTTCGGTTGGCGCTGCTCAGGTACATGAGGGTCTGCTCGCTGCTGGTCACAATGTTGACCGCAAGATTGTCAGCGTGCATGAGACCATCAAGACCCCGGGCAAGTACACCGGTATCGTGCGTCTGCACAAGGAAGTTGCTGTCGAGATCCCCTTTGAGGTGATCGCCGAGAACGCCGAGGAACTCGCCGCTGAGCGCGCTGCTCGCAAGGCCGAGGAGGCTGCCCACCAGGCTGCTCTCGCTGCCGCTAAGGCTGCCGAGGAAGGTGCTGAGGAAGAGGCTCCCGCCGAGGGTGAGGCTACTGCCGAAGAGGCTCCCGCCGCAGAGTAATAAAACAACATGATAACGATGAAGACACCGGCCTTGCTCCACATGGCCGGTGCCTTTTTTATTGGAAGGTAAACCGCTAACCCGCTAACCCGGTTCACCAGTTACTAGGTTCACCGGCGACCCGGTTCACTGTGCCGCGACTCTGTCGCGGCCATCTAACAACTAAAAACTAACAACTCTCAACCAATGGTCAAGCACATTGTAATGTTTAAACTCCAGGGCAGCGACGAACTCCGCCGCGAGACTGCCCTGCGCTTCAAGGCTGCCCTCGACGCGCTGCCCGGGCAGATCGACGTCCTCCAGAGCATTGAGACCGCTCTGAACGAAAACCCCGCCGAGGACTGGGACATCGTTCTCACAGCTATCGTTCCCACTATGGCCGATGTCGCCGTCTATGCCAAGCATCCTGCCCATGTGGCCGCTGCCGCCATCATCAAGGACGTGAAGGAACTGCGTGCCTGCGTCGACTATAACTGCTAGATTATAGTCGCAGCAAGCAAAGGCCAAGCGACTTTAATAAAAAAACGGAGTCCCGATACACGGGGCTCCGTCTTTTTTAGTTCAGATGATTTGAGAAGATTACTCGTTGGGCAGTTCGGGAACAATGGCACCGAAGCCGATCTCTTTAGTTTCAGGGTCGAAGGTGATTGTAACAATGTAAACAGCTCTTTAGTTTCAGGGTCGAAGGTGATTGTAACAATGTAAACAGTCATCGGATCATACTCAGATCCAATGAGAGTTGCATAGTTGCTTTCGGGCCATGAACCGTTGTTCCAGTTGTGGTCTTGAACAACCTTGAACTCGACTTCAACAGCACCAGTTGCTACATAACCTTCATATTTCCAAGTATATTTGCCGTCAGCGCCCTTTACCATGTCGTTCCTCTCGTTGCTGGCATCCCATTCGCTGCCAAAAAGTGAGGAGGGCACACCAGCTACAGTGTAGGTGTGCTCAACGGGTTCAACCTCACCGGTCTTGGTCAGTGTGCAGGTGATGCGGTCAGCATCGGGAGCTTCGGGGTTGAAAGTGATGACGATGTCATAAACACCTTCCTCGGCTACGTTAGCCACCCAGTTGTTCATGCCGATGGGCCACTCATAGATGCTCCAGTCGTGGTTGCCCACAACCTTGAACTCGAAGTTGCCGTACAGGGCAACGCCGGTCTTGCTCCAGGTGTAAACGCCGTCAGCGCCCTTAACCATGTTGTTGTTCTCGTCGGTGGGATCCCAGTTGCTACCAAAGACGTTCTCAACGCCTACAACGGTGTAAACCATCTCATCAGCGGGCCAGTTGCCGCTCAGCAGATAGTCGATCAGGGTGGTTACGTCAGCGATGTTGACATTGCCATCCTTGTCGGCATCAGCACTAGCGGGAGCCTCAGTGCCGCTCAGCAGGTAGTCGATCAGGGTGGTTACGTCAGCGATGTTGACATTGCCGTCGCCATCCACGTCGCCACGAACAGCGGGAACTACATCCTGCTTCTTGTTAGCGGTGAAGGTAATTTCCTGGGTCTCGGGGTTGAAGGTGATCTTCACGTTGTAGAGACCATTCTCGTCGATGGTGGCAATCCAGTTCTGGCTGGGATAAGCAATGTCCCAGTTGTGGTCTTCAACGACCTTGAACTCGATGGTGCCGGCGGTGAGCTCAACATTGTTCTTGGTGAAGGTGTAGAGGCCCTCAACCAGGGTCATGTTGTTGTCTTCGTTAGCAGCATCCCACTCGGTGCCGAACAGGGCAGCGCTGCTACCGGCTACGGTGTAGGTGTGAACATCGGTGTCGGGAATTTCCTCAACGAGGGTCAGCTCGCATGTCACGTCCTTGGTCTCGGCGTTGAAGGTGATCTTCACGTTGTAGATACCCTTAGCGGCAACAGTCTGGATGTAGTTGCTGGCGGGATAAGCCTCACCCCATGAGTGGTTAACGACAACCTTGAATTCGAACGCGCCTTTAGAGAGCTCAACATTGTCTTTGCTCCAGGTGTACAGGCCGTCAACCAGGGTCATGTCGTTGTCAGCATTGCCGGGAGCCCAGGTGGTGCCGAACAGGGCAGCGTTGCTGCCGGCTACAGTGTAAGTGTCGCCACCAACGGGGGGCTGCTCAAAAGCGCCGTCAACCTTGAATTTGCTGTTGGTCGAATCATAGGTTACGGTGTAACTTTCGCCCTTGATACCTGCGAAGTAGTAAGCGCCATTGTCGCCACCAGCCTTCTGGGTCTCGATCCAATTGGCATCTTCAATTTTGATGTTGCCATTGGTCGGACCAATGCGGTACATGTCGTTGAACTCAGCCCAGCTATAGCCACGGTCATTGGCAAACACAAAATAAACGATTGCACTCTCAGCATCCTCGGGAATGGTCATCTCGTGGACGTAAACACCATTGCCGCTATCGAACATCTCGATGCCGCCGTCATAAGCCCAGCCGCCCAGAGGTCCGTCACCAACAATGTAGATTGCTGCATTGGCGTTCAGGCCAACGAGGGCAATCATGATGGATAAAATTAACGTTAATTTCTTCATGTTAAAATAGTTTATTAAGTTAAACAAAAAAGTTGGTTTGTTTCGATGTACCTGAAACATTATTTAATGTGGGTCAAAATTACAACTTAAATTAGATTTCACCTTATAAATATTAATAAAAAAAACGCAAAAACAACGCAATCGTTTGCGTTGTCTTCGAGTGGCTGTAGATGTTTAAAAAGCTATTGGATCGAGCCCATGAGCTCGAAGGGGAGCGCCTGGGTAATGTGGACCTGGGCAAAATCTCCGATGGAGAGGGGCTCGTCTTTACTGATGAGCACTTCGGGATCGACTTCGGGGCTGTCCCACTGGGTGCGCCCCACATAATACTCTTCTTCCTCGCGATCGACAATCACTTTCAGGGTCTGGCCCACCTTCTGCTCCTGGATGTCCATCGATATGTCTTCTTGCAAAGCCATGAGTTGTTGCAGACGTTCTTGTTTCACTTCCTGGGGGATGTCGTCGCTCAGGTGTTCGGCGGCCCATGTTCCGGCTTCTTCGCTGTAGGCAAACGCGCCCATGCGCTCAAACCGGGCCTCGCGCGTGAAGTCCATCAGTTCCTCAAATTCCTGCTCTCCCTCGCCGGGGAAACCCACCATCAGGGTGGTGCGGATGTGGATGCCAGGCACCTCGCGGCGCAGGCGTGCCAGCAGGTCGAGCGTCTCCTGGCGGCCGATGTGGCGGCGCATGTTGGCCAGCACCTTGTCGCTGATGTGCTGCAAGGCGATGTCCAGGTAGCTGCACACGTTGTCGCGGCTCGCCATCACGGGCAGGATGTCATAGGGGAATTGGGTGGGGTAGGCATAGTGCAGGCGTATCCATTCCACGCCCTGGATGTCGGCCATGCGGTCGATGAGTTCGGGCAGCATCATGCGCCCCTCCAGGTCCATGCCATAGGACGACAGGTCCTGGGCAATGACGTTGAATTCCTTCACGCCACGCTCGGCCAGACGGCTCACCTCATCGAGCAGCTGCTGCATCGGAACCGACGTGTGGCGCCCCGTGATCAGCGGGATGGCACAGAAGGCGCAAAAGCGGTTGCAGCCCTCCGAAATCTTCATGTAGCAGTAGTGGCTGGGTGTGGTCAGGCAGCGTTCGTGTGCCAGGTCGTCGCGATAGGCGTGACCCAGGTCGGCCAGCATGCCTTTCCAGTCAAATTTTCCATAGAAACGGTCCACCTCGGGCAGCGCGTCGATGAGGTCGGCACGGAATCGCTCGCTCAGGCAACCCATCACAAACAGGTTGCGGATTTTGCCCTCGCGTTTTGCCTCTCCGAGGCGCAGGATGGTATCGATGGACTCTTGCTGGGCATCGGCGATAAAACCGCAGGTGTTCACGACAACAGTCTCGCCGTCAACGCGGTTGGCGTTGTGGGCAACATGGTAGCCTGCGGCCTCAAGCTGTCGCATCAAGTGCTCACTGTCCACAAGATTCTTGGAACAGCCCAGCGAGATAATGTCAATCTTATTCCTCCTCATGCGACCCGTTCTATCCGTTCGTTCCGTTACTCCTTCGTCACCCCGAACAGCGATTTAACAAACTCCTGCTTGTTAAAAATCTGCAGGTCGGTCATCTGCTCGCCCAGGCCGATGTATTTCACAGGAATCTGGAACTGGTCGCTCACGCCGATAACCACGCCGCCCTTGGCCGTGCCGTCGAGCTTGGTGATTGCCAGCGCATTGACCTCGGTGGCTGCCGAGAATTGCTTAGCCTGCTCAAAGGCATTCTGTCCCGTCGACCCGTCAAGCACGAGCAGCACCTCCTGCGGGGCATCGGGCAGCACCTTGCGCATGGTGTTCTTGATCTTGGTCAGCTGGTTCATCAGGCTCACGTTGTTGTGCAGGCGGCCGGCGGTATCGATGATGACCACATCAGCGTTCTGCGCCTTGGCGCTTTGCACGGCGTCATAGGCGACAGCGGCGGGGTCGGTGCCCATCTTGTGCTTGATGACGGGAACGCCAACGCGGTTGCCCCAGATCTCCAGCTGCTCGTCGGCAGCGGCGCGGTAGGTGTCGGCGGCACCCAGCACGACCTTGTTGCCGGCCTGCTTGAACTGGTACGCCAGCTTGCCGATGGTCGTCGTCTTGCCCACACCGTTCACGCCCACGACCATGATGACGTAGGGCTTGCTGTCATCAGGCACGGTGAAGTCCTCGAGTTCGGCGTTATTGTTGTCGGCGAGCATCTGCGAGATTTCGTCGCAAAGCAGCTCGTTCAGCTCCTCGGTGCCCACATATTTGTCGCGGGCCACGCGGGCCTGCAGGCGGTCAATGATCTTGACGGTGGTGTCAACACCCACGTCGCTGGTGACAAACACTTCCTCCAGGTTGTCGAGCACGTCGTCGTCAACGGTCGATTTGCCGGCCACGGCATGCTTGATTTTTTCAAACACGCCCTGTTTGGTCTTCTCCAGGCCCTTGTCGAGCGTTTCTTTTTTCTCGCGAGAGAATAGTTTCTTGAACAGTCCCATATTTACGTTCGTTTTTTGATATTTGGGTACAAAGGTACAACTTTTTCTTGCGCTTGCATGATGAGCAAGCCGTTTTTTTGCCAATGTGGCTATCTTTCACTAACTTTGCGCTCAACTAGAATGACAAGAATTATGAAAAGATGGATATTATATGTGTTGTTGCTCGCACTGATGACAGCGTGCGGCTCCAAGCATGAAACACAGGAATCGCAATCCAGGGAGCCGTCGCCGCTCGAGCAGGAGATGACGGCACTCTATGGCGAGAACCGGGTCATTGAGGGCGATTATCCCGACTCGCTGGCCGTCGAGGCCGCCAATGGCATTTTCGTCGGGCAGCGTGACAGCAATCTGCTCGCGTTCAAGGGCATCCCTTATGCCCTGCAACCTACCGGCGATCGTCGATGGCGCGTGGCCAAGCCTGAGCCCGACAGCCGTCTCGTGCGCGAGGCCAAATACTTTGGTCACTCTTCGATTCAGAGCCGCAGCCAGGGCAATGGCGCCTCGCTGTACAAGCAGGGCGAGGACTGCCTGACGTTGAACGTGTGGACCGCTGCCCAGGGCATGCGCAATGCCCGCCGTCCTGTGATGGTGTGGATTCATGGCGGCTCCTACGTGAGCAACGGCACGGCCAATCCGCGTGACTGGTGCGACAAATTTGTTAAGGCGCACCCCCAGGTGGTCATGGTCTCCATCAACTACCGCCTGGGCTTGTTGGGCTTCCTTGACCTTTCCTCATTGCCCGATGGCAAGGAATACGCCCGCAGCGGCAATCTGGGCATCCTCGACCAGGTCGAGGCCCTGCGTTGGGTCAAGCGTAACATCGCTGCCTTTGGCGGCGACCCCGGCAATGTGACCATCGTGGGCCACTCGGCAGGGGCGGGTAGTGTGTCGATTCTCGCCAGCATCGACGAGGCACAGGGCCTGTTCCGCCGTGCCATCGCCCAGAGCGGCAGCGTGGCGTTTACCAGCAGCCGCGAGGACTTTCAGCGCTTGACCAAGCGCGTGCTCGATGCTACGGGCGCCAAGACTGTGGCCGACCTGCAAGCCCTCTCGACCGACGAGATGATAGCTCTCAACGACGAGGTGGGCCGGTTTTTCCGTTTCCCCGAACGCGATGGCGATCTCATCCCCGAGGACCCCTATAGCCGTTTCGACGGTTTCAACGCGGGTATCGACATGCTCATCGGCTCCAATGCCGACGAGGCGTGCTACTGGATTGACAGCATGGGCGGCGAGGAGGACTTTGGCCTGGCCGTTCAGCTGTGGTACCGCTACATCGCCTCGTCGTTTGACGATGACCAGCGCAACAGCGCCGACGCCTTCCTCGATGTCGTCTCCAAGGACAAACCCTGGCCCGTTGCCGAATTTCTGAACGACCTGATGTTCCGCGGCCCTGCCATCGAGATGGCACAGCGCCATGCGGCAGCGGGCGGCAGGACCTACATGTACTACTGGACCAAATCGCTCAGTGAACCGATATATGGCGCCTGCCATGGCAGCGAGGTGTGCTATGTGCTCAACACCGGCCGGCAGATTAAGTCGGGTGACGAGCACAATCCCGTCCTGGCCTCGGAGGTGCAGCAGATGTGGGTCAACTTTGCATCCACAGGCAATCCCAGCACTCCGGCCCACTACTGGCCTGCTTATGAGGGCACCCAGCGCTCGACAATGGTGCTGGGCGACACCATCAGGCTGGAGAACGACCCCTTGCCCGAGCAGCGCAAATTCATCGCTCCGCTCTTGCAGGAGTATGTCTCACCCGTCTTCAGCGACCTGCTCGACAAGGCCCCCTGGTATGCGGGCATCGCCATTGGTACTTCGCTGGCCATTGTGCTCCTCCTCATCTGGCTCATCGTGAAACTCCGCCGCCTGTTCAAGAAAAAATCAACCCCCACTAATATGTCCAATATGTCCAATTCATCCAGTAATTCCAGTTCATCCAGCAACTTCCTCATTGCTCTGTTGCTGATCTTCACCAGCCTCACGGCAACCGCACAGCCTGGCAGCTACGTCCCCAGCGAGGAGAACCTGCGTGCCCGCCAGGAGTTCCAGGACAACAAGCTCGGCGTCTTCATCCATTGGGGCGTCTATTCGATGCTCGCCGACGGCGAGTGGGTCATGCTCAACAAGCGCATCGACCGCGACGAGTACGCCCAGTTACCGGCCGGCTTTTATCCCTCGCGCTTTGATGCCGACGAGTGGGTCCGCACCATCAAGGATGCCGGCGCCCGTTACATCTGCATCACGTCACGCCACCACGACGGCTTCTCGATGTTCAAGAGCGCTGCCAGCGACTACAACATCGTTGATGCCACCCCCTTCAAGCGCGATGTGCTCAAGGAACTGGCCGACGCCTGCCAGCGCCACGGCATCAAGCTGCACTTCTACTATTCCCACCTCGACTGGCACCGCCTGGACTATCCGTTGGGCCGCCATCAGGAGCAGATGCCTCACGACCCATCGACGACCAACTGGCCCCAGTACTACAAGTTCATGAACGACCAGTTGACCGAACTCTTGACCAACTACGGCCCTGTAGGCGCCATCTGGTTCGACGGCAAGTGGGAACATGACACCGACCCCACTCCCTTCGACTGGCAGCTCGACGAGCAGTATGCCCTCATCCACCGCCTGCAGCCCTCATGTCTCGTGGGCAACAACCACCACGAGGTGCCCTTCCCTGGCGAGGATATCCAGATTTTTGAGCAGGACGTGCCTGGCGAGAACACGGCGGGCTATTCGGGCGAGAACGGCATCAGCCGCCTGCCGCTGGAGACCTGCATGACGATGAACAATACCTGGGGCTACCGCATCACCGACAAGAACTACAAGAGCGGTGACGAAATCATACGCACGATGGTCAAGGCAGCTGGCCGCAACGGCAACCTGCTCATCAATGTCGGCCCCCGTCCCGACGGCTGCCTGCCCACCGAGGCTGTTGAGCGCCTGCACCAGTTGGGCGAGTGGATGCGCGCCAACGGCGAGAGCATCTACGGCACCCGGGGCGGCTTCATCCCGCCGCACGACTGGGGTGTGACTACCCAGAAGGGCAACACCCTCTATGTGCACATCCTCCACCTCATGGACAACGCCATCTATCTGCCTGTGAGCGCGGGGCGCGTGAAGCAGGCTCGCCTGTTCAGCGACAAGAGCAAGTTGCGTTACACAGCCACCGGCGACGGCATCACCGTCCAGCTCCCTGCCGTCCCCACCGGCGTGGACACGATTCTGGAAGTGACATTGAAGTAGGGTAGGATTTTCTACCAAAAACCATAAATTATTATCAAGAAACGTAGAGTTTGTAAGACTCTGCGTTTCTTGTTTTGTTTAATTAACAGTTTTTGCGCTATTTTTCTGAAAGATAGTAGTATTTTTGCGAAATAATTCAAGCTATATATGTTATAATACCATTGGCTGGAATGTTTGATAGAAAAGTATATATGTATATTTATTAACTTTAAACCATTTTAAAAGATGAGAAAGTTTACATTTCTACTGATTGCACTTATTGTAGGTGTATTCAGTATGCAAGCCGGCCCGGGCAAGGCTCCCGCACGGTCGCAAGTTTACTCTTATCTCCCCAGTGGATATATCGCTTTGGGGACGTATGATAATCCTAACCACATTTATTACAGTACTCAACAGCAAAACGCTGTTCCCATGGGCAACGTTCACGGCATCAGCATCATTGGCGAAGTTGAGGGTAAATACTACTCGACAACCTATGCCAAGGCGACTAGTGGTCAATCTGATGCAGGTGCTGGCTTTATCGCTGCAATGAAGGTTAGCGGTCTCTTAGGTGGCTCTCAAATCTGCGATTGCCAGAGTGGTACTACTATCAATAGTGTGGATTTCTCAGCGCGCGTGGAACCTGCGGGCGAATACGCTGCCAGGATTATCTATACACTGCACAACGGCGCATGGTTAACATCAAGGACCGTATCTCTGGGTGTGTGGGCCGACATCATGATTGGTGATAATGACAATGCCCCCATCTACTGCCTGCGCAATGAACAGGCCAAGGTTTACGGTTTGGATATGAAGTACAAAAAAGAAGAAGACGCCAATCCTGATGAAAAAATTCCCGTGTTCACCGCCCTTTTCGGTCAAGGTGTTACGGGTGTGACACCTGTCGATGATTATTGGTTTGGCCAGTTCAGGAACAATTACGACCCTAGTGAAATCGTTGGTGATTATGACAACTTGTGCGATATTCAGCATGGATCAGGCTCGAGTGCTACGTTTGAATACGACGTGGAAGATGTGTTCTTCATGACCGAGGGCGGCAGCTACGACAGTGGTATGGGCTTCTGCTGGAAGGATATTACGCTCGCAGTCGGCGAAACCGTCGAGTTGTCTTTCATTGTCAGCGCTAGCGAGATTGATATTGAAGAGCCTGAGCCCGATCCCGAGGAGGCTTATAATGTCGAGGTTTACAACACTGAGGTTTGGAACGATCTGCCCGCTGATCATCCCGCTCACATTTGGGGTTACTACAAGAATCCCTTTGGCCAGACTGGCTACATCGAGTTTATGGTTGATGGCACCCGTGGTACCGGTGAGTGGACTCGCATCGAGGGTGACCTGATTTCGGATTCGGAATTTGACCTGCCGTTCGTTTTGAACTTTGATCCCGACGTTACCGACATCCACACCTTGAAGCTTCGTGTCAACGATGGTCTGGGCAACTACAGAAACTTGGATGAGTTGACCCAGGAGTGGGAGGATGTTCGCAACATCCCCATGACCGTTGATCCTGAGACTCACTATTATGATGGCACGCCCAAGACCTTTGTGGTAAATATTGGTGGCGTCTTTGACTATCCTTTTGAGTACACCGAACTTGGAACTTATGATTTCAGCATCTATGGTGATTACGACATGAACACCATCGGCATCAATACCGTTGAGTTCTCCATTATTAAACGCGAGCCTGTACTTAACGTAGTAATTCCTGACGACTGTGTATATGACGGTGAGGAACATGCCGCAACCGTAACTTATGATGGTGACGGTATCGTGACGGTAACCTACAAGAACACTGAGACGGGTGAGATTTCTGAGAATGCTCCTGTTGAGCCTGGTACCTATGAAGTATTCGTTGAGGTAAGCGAGGGCGAGTGCTACTACGGCATCGATAATACAAGCTACGGTGAGTTTACCATCGACAAGGCTCCGAGCGAGATCACTGCCACTGTTCCTGATGACTGCCTCTATGATGGCGAGACTCATGCCGCTACCGCCGAACTCGTGGTTGGTGACGGCGATCTCACGATCACCTACGTGAACACCGCTACTGGCGAGGCTTCTGAGGATGCTCCCGTTGAGCCTGGCACCTATGACGTGGTTGTAACCGTTACCGAGACCGACCACTACTATGGTCTCGAGGAGACTGTTGGCACCTTCACCATCGGTAAGGCTCAGACCATTATCGACGTGACCATCCCCGAGGATTGCCTCTATGATGGCGAGGCTCATGCAGCTACCGCAGTGATGATTGCTGGTGACGGTCAGATCGTGATCACTTATGTGAAGAAGGATAATAGAGAGGCTACTACCGATGCTCCCGTTGAGCCCGGCACCTACGAGGTATTTGTTGAGGTGATCAACTCTGTCAACTACAATGACCTGCCCAACACCTCTTACGGTGAATTCACCATCGGCAAGCTCCAGAGCGAGATCGAATTCCAGATTCCCGAGGACTGCGACTATGATGGCAAGGAGCATCCCGCTACTGTAACCCTCGTTAAGGGTGACGGTGACCTCACTGTACTCTATGTGAATACCGAGACCGGTGTAGCTTCTGAGGACGCTCCCATCGAGCCGGGTACCTATGCAGTGGTAGTTGCTGTTAGCGAGACCGACCACTATCTGGGCATCGATGAGACCGAGCTGGGTCGCTTCACCATCACTGAGCTGCCTTCACCTCCCACTGGCATCGACGAGATCAACGCCACCAGTGTTGAGGATGGCATCTGGTACACCATCGACGGTCGCCGTGTATCAGCTCCCACCGAGCGTGGCATCTACATCCACAACGGCAAGAAGTATTACAAGCCCTAATGCTCCTGCACCTTGTGTGATGTGACAAATCCTATGGCAGCCTCGCAATTACGCGGGGCTGCTTTTTTAGTGCCTGCTCTTGCTTGGGTTTCGTGAAAATAACTTACCTTTGCGATTCAACAGACAATTTTTCAATGATGATGAGACATACTATTCTTCTTGCCATCCTCCTGATGGCCCTTACCGTGAACCTCAACGCTCAGGATGCTGAGCGCATGACCGAATCCTGTACCAGCATTATGGTGGGCAAGCGAGCCAGTGCCGATGGCTCGGTCATCACCTCCCACACCTGTGACGCGCGTTACCGCACCTGGATGGAAGTGGTGCCCGCCCGTGATTACGACCGCGACACCGTCACCGCCATCTACCGCAACCGCTTCCATACCGTCTCGGCCAAGGACAGCACCAATATGCCCCGCCTGGGTGTCATTCCCCAGGTGCGCCACACCTACCGCTTCCTCGACACCGCCTATCCCTGCTTGAACGAGAAACAGCTGGCCATGGGCGAGACCACCATCTCGGGGCGCGACACCTTGCGCAACGATAAGGGCATGTTTATGATCGAGGAGCTCTCGCGCATCGCCCTCGAGCGTTGCACCACAGCCCGTGACGCCATCCGCCTCATGGGCGAGCTGGTCAAGAAATACGGCTACGGCGACAGCGGCGAGTGCCTCACTATTGCCGACAAGAACGAAGCTTGGCTCTTTGAGGTCTTCGGCGAGGGGCCCAAGAAGGTGGGCGGTGTGTGGGCCGCCGTGCGCATCCCCGATGACGAGGTGGCCGTCTCGGCCAACATCTCCCGCATCGGCACCCTCGACCTGAGCGACCCCGACCATTACATGGCATCGGACAACGTCTTCGACGTGGCAAAGAAATTGAAACTGTGGGACGGCAAGGAGCCCTTCTGCTTCTGGAAGGCCTACAGCGGCACCAACTACCTCAAGCAGGTCAAGAACTACAGCATCCGTGAGCTCTACATCCTGCAGCAGCTTGCCCCCTCGCTGGGTCTCACCGACAGCATCGAGAACCTGCCCGTGAGCGTCAAACCCGACAAGAAGGTGAGCGTCGAGGACGTCTCCCGCCTGCTGGGCAGCTACTACGAGGGCACGCCCCTCGACCTGAGCGCCCGCCACAAGATCCCCAACCCCAAGCGCAAAGACAAACAGGGCAATCTCGTCGAGAATGAGCCGGACAGCATCGTCTCGCCCGTCGCCAACCCCTGGATCACCAACGAGCAGCTCGCCATGTACTACGCCATGGGCGACTCCGCTATGAAGTGGACCCGCACCGTCAGCGTCCCCTGGTGCTCCTACAGCACCGTCATCCAGCTGCGCTCCTGGCTCCCCGACGAGGTGGGCGGCGTGGCATGGATCGCCTTCGACAACCCCGGTCAGAGCCCCAGGTTCCCCGTCTTCTGCGGCAACACCGACCTGCCCGCCTCCATGAAGGTCTGCGGCCACGGCAGCGAGGACGACAACACCGTCCTGTGGCAGTTCCGCAAGGCCAACCGCCTGGCTTCGCTGCGCTGGGGCGTTTACCGCAAGGTGCTCGAACCCGCCCGCGACCACTTCCTCGACAAGGGCCTGCGCGAGCTTCCCATGGTTGAAAAGACCTGGCAAGACCTCAACGCCACCGACGCCAAGCAAGCCGCCCAGTACCTCAACGACTACACCACCGACGCCCTCGGCGCCGCCGCCTACCGCTGGCAACAGATGGCCCACGACTTCTGGCTCCAATCCTGGAAAGGCTTCTAAAAAATCCAAAAGAATATCCCTCTCCCATCTTTGCACATGCCGCCGCCCCTCGTCTTTTCCCGTGGGCGGCGGCATGTCCTGTGGGCGGCGGCTCTGCCGCCGTGTGAGGGTAGCGCCACCTCAAGCATCGTGGCCACCTCTGCGTCTTGTCCCGTGGGTGACGGCTCTGCTGCCGTGTCGCGGCCCGTTCCGTATTGCGGGATACCATCCCGCACAAGATCCCTATCCACTGATTTTTGCCCTTGTGTGGGCTCGGGCCTGTGTCTTAATTTTGCGGCATGAGAGGTTTGCCACCCTTTTAACAATGCGTTAACAGTTCCGCACCACCTCCTGTTCATTGGATTTTGATTTAATCGACTTGTAAATCAGGGGATTGCGCAACGCGCCTAGAAAGTTGTCAATTTGCGTTTTGACAAGAGCGGCTCCCTGTCAGGAGTGCCATGGTGTGGTACAAAGGGCGACCTTTCTCAACTAAAAATGAAAAAACAAAGAATGTCAAACCAAAAATCATTATCTTTGTGCCTTCACATTATTAATTAAATATTGAAACAATGAAGAAGATCAAATTTTGGATGATAGCCGCCATCCTGTGCTGCGGCGCCGGTAGCGTGGTTTCTTGCACGGGCAATGCTACTGCCGAGAAGGGTGCCGAGAAGGGTGCCGAGGATACTGTGGCTGCTCAGAGTGGTGACGTGATGATGGATGCCATCAATAAATATTTGGTGGACTCCATCGGTTCGAATTATACCCAGGGTGACATGTGCATCCCCGTTATCATGATGACCTGCTCTGATGGCATGAAAAATGACAGCATTTTCATGTGGGGTGACTATTGGGTATTTAACTACAAAATGGCTGGTGACACGCTGAAGTGTGTTTCGGGCGGAGACCATGCTGGCAAAATGCTGCTCACGAAGAATGAGAATGGCGAGTTCCAGGTGGTATCGTTTGAGCAGGTCGAAGACGGCCACGGCAATCAGGAAAGTGCCAAGCGCATTTTTGGCGAATACTATGATGTCCTCCAAGCCGTCAACGGCGATGAAAATTACCGCGAGAAGGCCCGTGCAGGCTCAATTGCCGACTATGTGAAGGCCAACAACCTCCCCGTCAAGTACTACCAGGACTACGGCTGGCCCGCCAAGGAAATCCCCACCAAATAAGCGCCTCGCGCCGCTTAGCGATGAGAGCTTAGCGATGAGAGCTTAGAGATGAGAGATTAGTAATGAGAGATTAGAGATGAGAGATTAGTAATGAGTGATTAGTAGGTTTCAGGCGATAGTAACCATACTAAAAACTAAGGACTAACAACTTAAAACTAAAAACTAAGGACTAAAAACTTAAAACTAAAAACTAAGGACTAAATCATGAAATACAGCATCATTGCCATTGGTGACGAATTGCTCATCGGGCAGGTCACCGACACCAATTCGGGCTGGATAGCCCGCCACATGACCCCGCGCGGCTGGGACGTGAACACCGTGCAGGTCGTCCCCGACGATGCCGGGCAGATTGCCCTCGCCATCGACCGCGCCTTTGCTCAGACCGACGTCGTGCTCATGACTGGCGGACTGGGACCGACCAAGGACGACATCACCAAGCCCACCTTGTGCCGTTACTTTGGCGGCGAGATGGTGCTCGACGAGGCCGTCGAGGCCAACGTGCGCCAGGTGATGGAGCGACGCCACCTCAAGCTCAACGAGTATACCCGCCTGCAGGCCATGGTGCCCTCGTCGTGCCGCGTCATCCAGAACGAGATCGGGACGGCGCCGCTCATGTGGTTTGATCGCGACGGCAAGGTGCTGGTGAGCATGCCCGGCGTGCCCTTTGAACTCCAGGGCATGATGGAACGGGCCGTGATCCCGCAGCTCATGGCCCGCTTCAACGACGGCGAGGACATCGAGTTCCGCACCTTCGTTGTCACCGGCATCATCGAGTCGGCGCTGGCGATGCAGCTCGACGAGTTTGAACGGCAGCTGCCCCACGGCATCCACCTGGCCTATTTGCCCGAGGGCGGCATCATACGCCTGAGGCTGACGGGCTCATCGACCGATGCCCGCCAAATCAATGACGACATGGAGCGCCTGTCGCGCCAGCTGCACGACATCCTGGGCGGACACATCATCGCCGACGGCGACAAGCAGCTGCCGCAGATCCTGGGCGAACGCCTGCGCGAGTGCGGCTTGACGCTCGCAACCGCCGAGAGCTGTACCGGCGGCAACATCGCCCACCAGATCACCAGCATTGCCGGCAGCAGCGACTACTTCAAGGGTGCTGTGGTCAGCTATGCCAACGAGGTGAAAATGTCGCTGCTCGGCGTCAACGAGCAGGACATCATCGACCACGGCGTGGTCAGTGAGCCCGTCGTGCGACAGATGGCCGAGGGCGCTTGCCGAGCCATCGGCACCGATTGCGCCATCGCCACCAGCGGCATCGCAGGTCCTGGCGGCGGCACACCCGCCAAGCCCGTGGGCACCGTGTGGATGGCCGCCAAGTGTGGCGACCGTGTCGTCACCCAGGTCAAGCAGTTGCCGGGCGACCGCGACCGCGTCATCACCCGCGCCACCCTCGAGGCCCAACTCCTCTTGCTCTCGATGCTATAGCCTGCAGACGTCAATACACGATGGCACAAGACATACACAATAAGGCAGTAACCTCAAACTCCCCCTCTAAGATTAGAGGGGGTGGCGCGAGAGCGTCGGGGGCGTTGAAAACAATGCCCTCAGATACTACTGCTGTCTCAGTCCATGCCTGCCAAGCGATCGACGCCCCTGCCCTGACGGGCACCCCCTCTTATCCAAGAGGGGGAGTCTCGCAAAACTCCAAGCAGGTGATGAATCGGCCAGAAATGAAAGCCTTTAGAAGAGATTTGCGTTCTCATGGGACAACAGCCGAGGGTGCACTGTGGAAGATGCTGAAAGGAAAGCAAATAGCTGGCCTTCAGTTTCGGCGACAATATAGTGTCGGGAGTCATATTTTGGATTTTTACTGTCCGTCCTTGAAGCTTGCGATAGAACTGGATGGCGATTACCACTATCATATGGAAATGCCTGATAGGGATTGGCGGAGGGATGGAGAATTGCAGGAAAAATATGGCATCAAAACATTGCGTTTTGAGAATAAAATCGTGTTCAACCATCCTGAAGCAATACTCGAGGCGATTAATCTAGAGTTAAGCGCTCGGAACTCATAAGCCAATGGTTTGCGACATTCACAATAAGGCAGTAACCCCAAACTCCCCCTCTAAGATTAGAGGGGGTGCCGCGCAAGCGGCGGGGGCGTTGAAAACTCCAGCTAAACCAGCGGGGGCGTTGACACCTCCAGCCAAACTAGCGTGGGCGTTGAAAGCTCCAGCTAAACCGGCGGGGGCGTTGAAAACTCCCGCTAAACCGGCGGGGGCATTGAGACCCACCACGACGGCAGATACTACATCTCCTGGCGTTACCTCTAGGGGTGCTCTTGTTTCTCCCCCTCCTCCGGCGCTTCGCGCCACCTCCCCCCAGGCGGGGGAGGGGTTTAGTTCCTCTTGTTCTAAAGAGGGGGTAATCAATCTTTAAATGTGACAATATGATGAGAAGGTTTTTTATAGGATTGATGATGGTGCTACTGGCGATTCCTGTCGCCATGGCGAGCGGAATGCCTGACGATGATGACAAGGACCCGGTTATCAAGCCCGGCATACGGCGACTGCATCCCGGGCGCGAACGCGCCAAGGCGATAAAGAAACTGCAGGAGCAAATGTCACGAAAGGCCGAGCCAAAGGCTGACCCCTGGGACACCAGCGACGAGGTGTGGGGCACAGTGGATCTGCCTCCCGTCACCGCACGCGACAGCAATGCCGTCGAGGGACGTCGTCTCACGCCCGGCACCGGCCTGCAGCAGGCTGGCGATGAATCGCTCACCGGCCGGGGCGGCCGCCGCATGACGTGGCGCGACCTGCCCGTCACGGCAACCATCGACCAGCTCATGCCGGGCTTCACTGTGGCCAAGGACGGGGATTACTTCTCACGTTACGTCTCCCGCGACAAGTCCAGCAACGAGGTGTATTTTGTCTTCAACATGCAGGAAAACAGCGTGCCGGGACCGCTGCGCCTGTGCGTCCAGTATTGTGGTAACGATCCGCTAGACCTTGACCAGTTGTTGTTCACCATCGATGGTTTTGACTACCCCTTCTATCCCTCCAACACACGGGGTGGCGAACTCGAGGGTCACCTCTGTTGGGCACAGAGCGACGACGAACTGAAGCCCATTCACAAGGATCTGGTATTTGCCTTGGCACACGGTCATTGGGTGGCCATCAAGCTGCTGAGCACACGCGGCATCAGCCACGTGAAGATGCTCACCGACGGCCAGCGCGACGACTTCGCCCACACCCTCGACCTCTACCGCCTCATGGGAGGCAAGCTCTAACCTTGCCCAATAAAATGATAAATAGATAAAAGAAAGATCTCTGACCTCCAAAATGCTCGCCCAGGCGAGCATTAACTCTCTAAACCCTAAACTCTAAGCTCTAAACTGCTCGCGCCAGCGAGCATCAGATGTGCAACCGATTGCATGACCGTTTTCGGGCATTTCCGTGACATTTTGCATGATTTCCTATGCGAGTTTTCAAAATTTCCACTACCTTTGCCCCGATTTTTAGTAATTATAATTATTTTTGATTGTTTTATTAAAGGTTTTATTTATGAACGCAGAAAACATTGGAACTTGGGCTGGTCTCGTGTGGAACGCCCTGAACGATGCGCAGAAGGCTCTCGGCCTCAAGGACTTGCGCAAGGCTACTAAACTTAAAGTCAACGAGATGCATTGCGCTCTGGGTTGGCTCGCCAAGGAAGGCAAGCTCAACTTCGCTGAGGGCAAGGACGACATCGAGGTTTCGTTGCGCTAATTTGCACACTTTACAGCCCCTGGTTTAATAATAACCATTTACCCTATCATAACAGCGATGGCGTGGAATTGGACTCCACGCCATCGCTGTCTTTGGCAATATCGAAAAACCCAGACCATTTGGCCTGGGTTATCGTTCTGTAAAACAAACCATTACTAAGCACTTAAAGTCTCGCGGGGCTTCACAGCCAGCGAATAACAATTTTACATTCCATAGCTCATGAATTTGCTTGAGTGCACAAAGGTAAACACATTTTTTGAATTTACAAAATTAAACGAGAAAATTTTCAAAAAAAAATTATTTGTCTTTGTAAATGACCCGAACTGTGGGTGCCTCATCATTTTTGCTCTCGGTTATAATTCGCCTGACAGCCGAGGTATTGAAGCAAAACTTGTGTAAAAAAAACTACCAAATCGCGCGTGAGCCCAAATAAAAAGTTGTTATGCTGGCGAAACCATTAGTTGTTATCCTTGTCTGAAAAAAGCCTAGCGTGAGGCCAAAAGTGTAAAAAAAATTGACACTTTACTGTAAAAAAATTTGACACTTTTAATAATACCGCCTTTTCCTTGATGTCAATGCTTGTGACATCCATTAAGTTTGTAATCCAGAAAAGCATTTGTTTTGGCATGTCTGGACAAGTGACCGTCGGGTGGATCTTGCAAGCGGTAAGAGAGCGCGTTACCGCCACCTGGACAAGAGTTAGTCAACAGCCCTTGCAGAGACCCGGCTGCGCTCACTTGGCTTCGGCATGGGAAGAATTATTCATCAAAAAAACAATAGAATTATGAAGAAGTTTTCATTCTTGATTGTTTGCCTCTGTGCAGGCTTGGCCTTCGTCAGTCAGGCCCAGGACACACAGCGTGTGGCACCCGCCAGCGGTGATGCCCCGTCGCTGAACGGCGGCCGACCTAGCCCTTGGGAAAGACCCATCGGCCCCGGACCCGTAGATCACCCCAATGGTGGCTCATGTAGCGGCGATGTGACGGACGATGACGGCTCGGGCGGCTCTCCCCTCGACGCCTTGACAAAAGCGACTATCAGGCCCAACCGGCCCGCCAGCGGTGACACCCCGTCGCTGCAGCGCAAGCGGCCACGCGATTGGGACGAGCCTATCCCTGGTCCGATTCCGCATCGTTTTGGTGGCTTGGACGTGGACGGTGATGACTCGGGCGACCCGCATAGTTCGGTCGGCACATCCCTCGACGGTCTGATCAAAGCCACCATCAGGCCCAATGGGTCCGGCGGCGGTGACGCCCCGTCGCTGAACGGCGCTCGACCGAGTCCTTGGGATAGACCCATTGGCCCCAGACCCGTAGAGTACGCCAATGGTGGCTCGGGTAGCGGCGATGTGACGGACGATGACTGCTCGGGCGGCTCTCCCCTCGACTGCCTGGAGAAAGGCACCGTGCGTCCTGGCACTGTCCTTCCTATCATCAAGCCGGGCGGTGACCAGACGAATGGTGGTCTGAGGCCTGGTGTGGACCATGGCCCCATCGTTTGGGCCCCGAGCCACGAATCGGGCGGTTCGCCGATGGTAGCCGATATGATTGACGGGCTGCTCAACGGCAGCACCGACGTGCCCGACATGAACGGTGACGGCAAGGCCGACATCAGCGATGTCACCACCGCCATCAACCGGTTGCTAAGGGCACAGTAACCTGACGCAAGAAACTCCTGATGAATGACGGGACGCATTGACAAATCCACATGTCAACGCGCCCCGTCTCATCCTATCTCACCTGTAGGACTAAGAGGCATGTCACTATAATGTGTCCCATTGGGCAGCTAGGACAGGGGCGTCAAAATCCCCATGTCAAAATCTCCGTGTCAAAATCCCCATGTCAAAAAAGATGACATTCCCTCACTGGTTACATAAAAACCCGTAAATAAGAGGCCTTTACCCCAAATAACTGCTCATTTATTTGCTTTTTTGGAAATTTTTTTGCAAAATTTGTGGTAATATTTGAGGAGTATACCCCTGTGAGGGCTTTCCTCGTTTAAGAAACACAAAACAGTTAATCATTTTAAATCCACTAATTTATGAGGAAAATTGTATTACTCACTGTATTAAACATTTGTGCAGCCCTAGCGATAGTGGCACAAGGTGCGCCCCAAATCATGGTGAGCGCCACGTCACTGGACTTTGGCGACGGGTATAATGGTTATAATGAGTACAGGACACTGGTTGTGTCGGGCATTGATCTCACTGATGACATCAACTTGTCGCTTCAAGGCAACTCGCCTATCGACTATATCATTAAGAGTTCCAAGACCATTACGCCCGAACAGGCCGCTGAGGGGGCCGAGGTCGTCATCAGTTTCTACCCCATGAACGAGGGAATGAGATGGGCAACCCTGGTACTTTCCAGCCCTGGAGCTCAGGACGTGAAAGTAACCTTAAAGGGCAATGGCATCAAGACATCGGCATTTCTCATTCCTGATCAAGAGTCGATGAGTTTTGAGACTGCTGTGATGCGCCCTGTGTTCAAGAGGCTCGTCGTGCATCGCCGCGATTTTGATGGCTGGCTGGCGGCGGCTCCTTTCGACCCGTTCGACCCGGTCTATTTGAATCCAAGGATCTCAGCCACGCTGCAGGGTGACTGTGATTTCAGTCTGATGGGGATTACCATGTGTAGACCCGCGGCAGACTCGCTGGTACTCATTGTCCGCTATCGCCCGTTGACTGTGGGCACCCACACCGCCCAAATCATCTTGACCGGTTATAAGGCCCATCCAGTGACAGTCGATCTGGAGGGAACGGCATTCATGCCCGAAACTGGAGACGTGGATGGTGACGGTGAAATCAACATCATGGACGTGACAAGCCTTGTTGACCTCTTGATTAATCTCGATGAGGAAGAGGGCCTGCCTCCCTATGCCGACGCCGATGATGACGGCGAAGTGAGCGTTGGCGACATCACCAGGCTCATCGACAACGTATTGACGGCCCGGTAACAGGCACGCTCACAACGAGTGAGGAAATTTGGAAGGGTGTGGCACGATTTTCTGTGTCACACCTGCTTTTTATCACCTTCACGGGATAAAAAAATAAAGAAAAGTGTTGGAAATGTGTTGTGTAGTTCAAAAATCGGTTGTATCTTTGCAGCCGATTTCGCGGCACATGTCTTGCTGGCGATGATGCTCATGCGTTAGTCAAGTCAAGAGTGTGACACTTGATCGTTGAAACTTCGATG